>JBJYWX010000495.1:0-3669 GCA_046259695.1 Promineifilaceae bacterium (SeqCode)
TAAAAAATTGCGGCCATTTGTAGGGGCGTTTCGCGAAACGCCCCTACGTAACATCACAGGTGTGAAAGATATAGGGCGTGGTGGCCCGCAACGAAATAGTTAAGAAGGGTAGCATTAATCACGATTTCCGGACCGCCAGCCAGCGCTTTGGAGACGGGACACTTCTCTTTGGCTTCCTGTGCGAAGCGCTGGAAACTCTCCTCATCCAATCCGTCGACCACCGCTTCCGTATCCAGCTCGATCTTCGTAATGGTGGGGCCATCCTCCAGGTGCACCGTTGCCCTGGTATCGATGCGGGTTGGGATATAGTCGTTGTTAGTCAGAATTGCCGATAGAAACATGGTGTAACAGCCGGAGTGGGCAGCGCCAATTAATTCTTCCGGGTTGGTTTCCGGCCCGTCCGCGAAACGACTGGCCCAGGTGTAGGGTCCTTCAAATGCGCCGCTCTCTACCTTGATTGCGCCACCCCCCTCTTTTAATGTGCCTTCCCAATGCGCTGTCGCATGTCGTTTGTGATGCATAGCCATGTAAAAAATTATCTCCTTGGTTGTGGCTAGGTTTGGTCGGCGGCCGTGCTCTAACTAGCCGGCACGATCGCCAACGCCATTGTAGCAAGAGCAAACCGCACCGTACAAGCGGTGCTAAGTAAAGGCAGTTTACCTACCACGACCTTGCCCGTAAGCCAGGTGCTATAGTGACTATACGAACTTTTGCCTTCGAGCGCTTGTGCACCATCTATTTACGGGCGATAATTCACGCCATGACCAAGTGCATTATCATGTTATGAATGAGCTGCCCCTCCTGCTGCCCCACCCGCGTTACCTGACTCGCGACGTCGGCTCACTTGATCTCTCAGGTGAACGCCTGATCGTCATTGATGGGACCCACGCTCCCGCCCTGCGGTTTGCCGCCCTCCAACTGCAAACGGCTCTGGCCCGTCACGGCGTAGCCTGGGCAATTGCCGCTGGCGCCCATTTGCCACCAGATCGGATCGGCGTCACACTGGATGTCACGCCCGGCTCTGTGCGCCACATACAGGGCTACGAACTAACCGTGACGCCGCGCGCCGTTCATCTGGTAGCCCAAACACCCGCGGCTATTTTTTATGCTGTGAACACCCTGATCCAGCTCCTGGCGCAATTTGGCCCGGCCCTGCCCGCCATGCGCATTCTTGATTGGCCCGATTTCCCAAACCGTGGCGTAATGCTCGATATCAGCCGCGACAAAGTTCCCACGATGGAAACGCTGTTCGCCCTGATCGACATGCTTGCTTCGTGGAAAATCAACCAGCTGCAGTTATATACCGAGCATACCTTTGCTTACCAGAAGCACCCAACTGTTTGGGCCAGCGCGTCGCCGCTGACCGGTGCCGATATTCTGGATCTGGATGCTTACTGCCGTGAGCGGTTCATCGAATTGGTCCCTAACCAGAATACCTTCGGTCATTTGCGCCGTTGGTTGGTGCACGACCTGTACCGCCCGCTGGCAGAATGTCCGCATGGCTGCGATACGGAATGGGGTCATTTCGATGACCCATTCACACTCTGCCCCGGCGATCCACGCAGCCTTCGCCTGGTGCAGGATATGCTGGACGAACTCCTACCCCATTTCCAGAGCCGCCAGGTCAATGTTGGCTGTGATGAAACCGTTGATCTGGGCAACGGCCGCAGCCGTGACATCGTGGCCGCCAAGGGGCTCGGCCGCGTGTACCTTGATTTTCTACTGCAGATCCGGCGCGAGGTGCGCGTTCGCGACCATACGATGCAGTTCTGGGGCGATATCATCGTCGCTTATCCCGAGCTCGTCCACGAACTACCACGCGATTTGATCGCGCTGGAATGGGGCTATGAGGCAGATCATCCATTCCACAAACACGGCGATATCTTCGCCCGTTCCGGGATCCCGTTCTATGTCTGTCCCGGCACCTCCAGCTGGAACAGCCTGGCTGGCCGCACAACCAATATGATTGACAATATGCGCAACGCGGCGGAGAACGGCCTTAATCACGGCGCCACCGGCTACCTGGTTACCGATTGGGGCGACAACGGTCATTGGCAGCCGCTGCCTGTCAGTTTTCTCGGATTCGCCTATGGCGCCGCCTTGGGCTGGTATTATGAAGGCAACCGGGATATGGAAATCTCCACAGCGGCCGGCCGTTACGCCTTTGGCGATGAAAACGGTGTGATGGGCCGCCTGGCATATGACTTGGGCAGCGTATATACCGAATCCGATATCCGCCTCCATAATGCAACCATTCTCTTCACCCTACTGCAAACACGGCCGCGCGAACTGCGAGAAAAGCGGAAGCTGTTATTGGCCGGCGATCTAGAGGATCGGGACGCATACCGGCGCATGCGTGCGCGCATTGATGAGATAATAACGCCGCTGGCAAGCGTGCAGATGGATCGCCCTGACGGCGCGCTGGTACGCGAGGAGTACGCCTGGACGGCCGCTATGTTGCGCCACGCCTGTGATCGCGCCTTGTGGCTGCTCGATCGTGCGCCAACGCCGCAGCAGGCGCTGGCTCAGGAAGCGGAGGCGCTTATTGCGCGCTACCAAAGCCTTTGGCAGGCACGCAATCGCCCTGGCGGTTATTCTGACAGCGTGTCGCGTATGATGGCCATGCGTGACGATTACCTCAAATCCACCGGAGGTTGACAATATGCGCTTTTCACTCCCTGTACCGCCGTCTTTTTCCCTGCCCGCCGTCATACGCTCCCACGGCTGGGTTCAGCTGGCGCCGTATGACAGCCAGGATCCTTATCACGCCTTTGCTTATGTCGATCGCCTGGCTAACGGCCGTGTCGTCGCCTACGAAGTGCAGCCGGCGGCGGAGGGCGTTCAGGTGACTACCGAAACTATGCTGAGCGAAGAAGAGCGTGCTGAGTTGGCGCATAAATTGGCCTGGATGCTCAATCTAGAACGCGATCTGGAACCGTTCTACACCTTCGCGCGCCAGGAACCCAAGCTGGCTCATGTGGTCGAGAAGGGCGAAGGGCGCATCCTGCGCTCACCTACCCTGTTTGAAGACACCGTAAAGACGATCCTCACCACCAATACCAGTTGGGGAGGGACGCGGCGCATGGTCAGTGCCCTGGTCGACTTGTATGGCGAGCCTGTAGGCGAGGACCCAGCGCCGCGCGCCTTTCCGACGGCGCAGGCGCTGGCAGCGGCCGATGCGGCATCGCTGCGTGACGAGGCCAAACTCGGTTACCGGGCGCCCTACGTGAGCGAATTGGCGCGCCGTGTCGCGCGCGGCGATCTAGAGTTGGAAGCTTACAAAACGGCCGATCTCCCTACGGGCGAACTGCGCAAGGAACTGCTGGCTATAAAGGGCGTCGGCGCCTATGCCGCGGCTAACCTGCTCATGCTGCTCGGCCGTACCGACGCCATTCCCATCGATTCCTACGCGCTCAAGGTCGTCTCCAACGAGTTCCACGACGGCCAACCGGTCACCCCGGCCGATGTCACCGCCGCCTTCGAGCGCTTCGGCGAATGGCAGGGCATGGCCTTCTGGTTCTGGAACTACGGCGAGGAAACCTAGAATAGCGGGCCGGCGGCACAAGCCCGATCAGACAGCTCAATTTCAACCACATTCCTCTTAGGAACCAATTCCGAAAACCCGCATCATGGCCTTGTTGGAGGCCAGCACATCCGCGGTAAACCCCT
>JBJYWX010000495.1:3679-45631 GCA_046259695.1 Promineifilaceae bacterium (SeqCode)
ACTTGGAGTTAACTCCAGGTGTTACACTGCATCATGTTGAGTCACAACGCAAAATATCCGATAAGAGGAAACACACATGCAAACACGAAAACTCGGCAACAGCAATCTGGCAGTCTCGGCGCTTGGTCTGGGCTGCATGCGCATGAGCTTTGGCGATACGCCCACCGACAAGCAGGAGATGATCACGCTGCTGCACCAGGCCGTAGAGCGGGGCATCACCTTCTTCGATACGGCCGAAGTCTATGGCCCTTTCACGAACGAAGAACTGGTAGGCGAAGCGCTGGAACCGTTCAAGGGGGAAGTCGTCATCGCTACCAAGTTCGGCTTCAAACACGGGGAGAACGGCCCGCATCCCAGGGTAGGCCTGGACAGCCGGCCGGAGCAAATTGAGCGGGTCGCCGAGGAGTCGCTGCGGCGCCTGCGGGTGGAAACGATTGACCTGTTCTACCAGCACCGGCCGGATCCGCAGGTGCCTATGGACGAGGTCGCCGGGGCGGTAAAAGAGCTGATCGAAGCAGGAAAAGTGAAGCACTTCGGGCTATCTGAAGCCAGCGCCGAGCAAATTCGCCAGGCACACGCGGTACAACCTGTCACGGCTCTGCAAAGCGAATATTCAATCTGGTGGACGCAGATTGAGCAGAATGGTGTCCTTGCTGCCTGCGAGGAACTGGGCATCGGCCTGGTACCCTACAGCCCGTTGGGGCGCGGTTACCTGACCGGCAAAATTAGTGAGAGCACAACCTACGACAGCAGCGACATTCGCAGCCGCAACCCGCGCTTCACGCCGGAGGCGATCAGAGCCAATCGGGTGGTAATTGACCTGCTGGAAGAGATCGGCGCCGAACATAATGCCACGCCAGCCCAGATTGCTTTAGCCTGGCTGCTGGCGCAGAAGCCATGGATTGTACCCATCCCCGGCACACGCAAACTGCATCGTTTGGAAGAGAATATCGGCGCGGTGAATATCGAATTGACGGCCGATGATCTCAGCCAGATCGAAGAAGCGATGGCCGATATCACCGTGATCGGCGACCGGTATTAGAACTGTCTACAAACAGCGCTCCGCGAAGTGACTCCTATGTGGTCACCCCAGCGCCTTGAATAGCTTCCTATATAGAAGGAAGAGGCACTCGAGTAACCTGGCAAGGGAGAGATCAAGAAATGGAAATCAAACGAAACGGCACGCAGCCTTCCGGCAAAGGGCCGGCAGCGTGGTTTACGGGTACCGTACGTTTCGATCCGCTATTTTAGGCCAAAGATCCGGCACGCTTAGGCAGCGCCGGCGTCACCAATCTCTCTTCGCCCTCCGATATCGTGGCCACGGCGGGCTCCCCGGCGAGTTTGAAAGGGACCTACGGCAGCATCGTGGTGACTTCGGACCAGCCGGTCGTGGCGCTAATCAACGAGGCTACCGACGGCTCCGGTGTGGCGCAGGATTCTAAAAATTATGAGGGGTTTAACGAGAGATAAGTAAGCATTTGTTCAGCTCATTTCTTCAGCGAGCATGCCGCCGAAGTAATTACCTAGAAGAACGCCCATTGCCAGCGGCAGCGCGCCAATAATAATGGCACCGGCTATCCCTAGCAGCCCGCCTATCAGGCCGCCCAGCACGGCCAGCGGCATCGCCAGCAAGAATCCGGCGATTATCGCTTTCTTTTGCACGGGACTGTGAGACTTGTCATAGAAGTAGAAGAAGATCAGCCCACCAATAAGCCCAATCGGCGCGAATACCAGGCTCTCGAGATATAAACGGCTATCTGGGATGTGAAAGCGCACGGTGTAGACGATCAGGTTGATGATCGGGAACAGCAGCGCCAGAAAAAGGATCCACGGCAGACGCTTTCTCATGATTGATTCCTAACATCATACCTTTGTAGAAACAGCAGGCGCCAATGCGTCAACCGCGAACGAACATTCTGTGCGCTAAACATTTTCCGTTTCGGGCGGGATGAGCAGGTAGGTGATCATCTCGCCCTTACCCTTGACGTGAATGGGCGGCCGTTCCTGGAATTCGTACTGCCCGGCCAGCTCCTCTTTCACCGCCGCGGTGACCTGGATGAAGCTCTCCACACCCTGCGATTCCATGCGGCTGGCGATATTGACCACGTCGCCCCATAGATCGTAGATAAACTTACGGTGGCCGATCACGCCGGCGACCACGGGGCCGGTATTCATGCCCACGCGCAAGCAAATCGCTTCCCCGTTCCAGGCGCGGTATTCGTCTACCACGCGCAGGATGTCCAGGGCAAAGGCGGCCACCGCCTGGCAGTGATCGGCGCGCTTCAGAGGCAGGCCGCCGGCCACCATGTACGCGTCGCCAATAGTCTTTATCTTCTCCAGGCCGTACTTGTCCGCCAGGTCGTCAAAGCGCGAAAAAAGATCGTTCAGAAGCCCCACGACCGCCACCGGGTCGGCATTGGCGCTGAGATTCGTAAAATCGACGATGTCGGCGAAAAGGACGGTCACATCTTCGTAGCCGTCGGCAATAGTGCCGCGCCGCTGTTTGAGCCGATCCGCGATCGGTTCGGGTAAGACATTGAGCAGCAAGCTGTCCGCCTGGGCGCGGGCCGTTTCCATGCGCGTAAAAAGGTAAAGGCTGGGCATAAAGATCATGGCGCTCAGGCCAACGGTGTTAAAGAAGGCCAGAGATTGCTGTGCCCAGGGAGCGATCGGCGGCGCGGCGGCGAAGATGACCGGTTCAAACCAGGCCGCCAGGGCCGCGCAGATGACAAGAACGATTCCACAAATCACGCCCGGCCAGACGCCAGTGAGCAGCAGGCAGGCTACCGGCCCCAGCAGCGACCACACGCTCTGCATGGCTCCACCTTGGAAGCCCCCGGCAGCCGTATGCACCATCCAGGGTTGAATGGTTACAATGGCCGATGTCACGAAGACCAACCCCCAGTAATGTCTTGGCGCTAGCAGCAGCCAGGTGATGGGCACGATCATGTAGAGGTCCAATGCCACAAAAAACCAGGCAGCCTGGGGTGCGCCGCCCATGGTGTAGGCGAAAATCGGGTAAATGGAAAGAGCCGAGCCGGCGATGCCCGCCGCCAGCGCCGCTACTTTTTGCTTACGTACCGTGTCGGAATCACCCGGCAGCGCCAGGTGATCTTCAAGTCTGGTTAATAGCTCCACAACGGTTAGCCAAGCCCCGCCTCCCGGGCGCGAATGGCCGCCTGGGCGCGGTCGGCCACCTGCAGCTTGTTGTAAATATTGGAGACATGGTTGCGCACCGTCTTGAGACTAATTGACAGCTCTTGGGCAATGGCAGCATTACTTTCCCCGCGGGCGATATGCTGCAAGACCTGCCGCTCGCGCTCCGTCAATTCAGGGAAAACAGCGGCGCTCGTCGATGGCCGGCCGGAGGCAAAGTAATCCATCAACCGCGCGGCGATCGCCGGGCTAAAAATCGCTTCCCCCTCACCTATGGCATGTATGGCGCGCATCATCTCCTCTTCATCAGCGTCTTTAAGGATATAACCACGCGCGCCGGCCTGCAAGGCAGCGAAGACGGAATCGTCATCTTCAAATAAGGTCACGACCAGGATATGGACCCGCGGATCGGCGGCCGTGATGCGGCGCGTCGCCTCCAGTCCCCCACCTTCCGGCATCTGCAAATCCATCAATACCAGATCGGGCTTGAGCTCCAGCGCCTGCTCTACCGCCTCAGCGCCGGTCGTTGCCTCACCGGCAATAAGAACATCGGGCATCGACGAGAGCAAGGTGCGCATGCCCTTGCGAAACAGCGGGTGATCGTCAGCGATTAAGACGCGCAGCTCACTCATTCGTTCCCTCCGGCAGCGGCAGTAAGGCGAAGACGCGTGTCCCCCCACCCGGTAGGAAAGTGACCAGGCATTCGCCACCCAGCTCTTCGGCCCGTTCGCGCATGGAGAGCAGGCCCAGCCCATTTTCACGGCCGTAGCCATTTAGACCGATACCATCGTCGCTTATCTCGACCCGCAAGCAGGTCGAAGAGCCGGATTGTAAGCGGGGCGCGGGTGAACTGCCATCCACAACCAACTGCACCTGGCATTGTGTGGCCTGCGCATGGTGGGCAACATTAGCCAGCGCTTCCTGGACAATGCGGTAAGCAGCGACTTCAACCGCCGCGGGTAAAGGTGGCAGCGCTTCCGGCGCGGTGACAGTCACGGTAAGCTGGCCTGCGCCGCGCGACTGCGCTTGCCCGGCAGTTGTTTCACCGCTCCAACGTGCCGCCTGGGCGCGGACAGCAGCGACAAGTCCCAACTGATCGATGGCCGGTGGGCGTAATTCATAGACAACGCGCCGGATTTCGTCGATGGTCTGGCGGATATCGCCGCGAAATTCATCAACCAAAGCCTGCGCGGCCCGCGGATCGTTATCGATCAGCCGGCGCAGGACACCGGCCTGCAGATGGAGGGCGGCAAGCGAAGGACCCAGCCCGTCATGCAGGTCACGGCGCAGGCGGCGGCGCTCTTCCTCGCGCGCGGTCACGAGGCGGCGGCGCGAACGCTGTAAATCGTCGGTGAGCTGCACGGCATGCACGGCCGTTCCAGCCTGCACGGCAATGTTCCGCAGCAGGCGCTGATCGGCCTCGCTCAGGCTCTCACCCGGCGCCCGCGATGCAACTTCGAGCTGGCCAATGGTCTGGCCCTGATAAGTTAAGGGGAAGGAGGAAAGGTCAGGAACGGGCCTGCCGTAAGAAACGACCGTTTCCAGACCATCATCAGCCAACACGGCAATGGCAGCATAAGGCAGTTTGAGGGTCTGAGCCACCGTCTCTACCAACGCAGGGTAGACCCGCTCCGGCGAAAGGGTGTGCTCCAGGCGCCGGCCCAGGTCGGCCAGTACTTCGAAGGGCTCGTCCCGCCGGCCGTAGAGGAGGCGGTTAACCCCTCGCTGCAAACGGTCGCGCAGCGGTTGGAAAAGAATCGCGACGATGACCGTGGCCACCAGGGCCACTATCCAGTTGCTTTGCGTCTGCAGCAGAGCGCCCACGCCACCGACGAGCAGCGCATAGAGCCCAATAATGACGGCGGTCATGGCGACGTAAACCAGCGTACGGTTGATGATCAGGTCAATGTCATACAGATGGTAACGAATGATAGCGATCCCAGCGGCTATGGCTATGGCCAGGACAGTACCGCCGGTGAGGGCGATGCTTAACTCCTGGATAAAAGCGCTGGCGGGAAATCCAAACCACAATAAGCCGGTGATGACGAATCCGAGGGCAACGATCATGCAGGCGTATACAAGCCACTTTATCTGTGCACGCTCAACGCCTCGCGAGCGCCGGAAGCGGCCGAATAGAGCGACGATGGAGGCGATCATAGCCAGGATGAGGAGTAGCGTACCGGCATGGAGGGTCAGTTCGAGGACAGCGGGCGAAATGCCGAAATTGAAGGGGTTTATCTCGTTACCCCAGCTTTCCAAGGGTCCGGGATGCAGGGCGCGGCCGGCCATGACGGCGATGAGGGCCAGAACCGTTACCCAGACCACGGGCCGCCAGCGGCGTGAGGGCAGGTCTCCGCCGGGAAAGAGCAGGAGCACAAGCGTGATAGGCAGGAAAACAGCCGGCATCCAGATCCAAAGATTTGCCCAGGCAGCCAGGTCATATCCCGGAAAATTTCCGTCCGGCCACAGTACCCGGCCGAAGCGCATATAGCCGGAGGAGATGCTGGAGATGCCTTCAAAAAGACCGACAATCAGGAAAATCCAGCCGATTGGGTTTCTAGGACGGCGCGATACGATGAGCGCTCCGATCAGGCTGTAAACGACGGCCGAGAAAGGCAGCATCGCCTGGTGCGAAAGCAGGTTGCCTAAGTCGGCCGTGGTGGCCGCGTAATAGAGTGAAAGCAGGGTGGTCGCCACGGCCATAAGCATGGTGAGAATGGCCATGGCGCGCGCTGTCCAGCGGGGCAGGCGTGAAAGACTGCCGGACTCGTGCCCGGCAGCCGGATTATCGAGATAGTCGTCTCGCTTCTCAGATGGTGACAGCGTAGTCATTGCTGGTATTGTAACATTACTTACTCATTTGAGCGCTGCTGTGCCGCAGCGGGGTCCAATTCGTGCAAATAAAGCCAGATTGCCCCCAGTTCTTCATTGCTCATAAGGGCGTAATGCTGCCAGGGCATTTCCGGACTGAGCTGCCGGCCGGCCGGCGTGAGGCCCGTGCGCAAAGTAGCGAGGAAATCTTCCTGCGACCACTGTCCCAGATCTCCGTTCGGCCGTAGGTTAGGCCCTGGCGGCGGGCCGGGCGGCGCATTTTCGGGATCGATTCCGCCGAGATCTGGGCCATGGCAGTCATGGCAGCCGGCGATCAGGGTCAGGTATTCGCCATAAGCGGCGGTCTCGCCTCGTTCCGGTGCTTGACCGCCTACCGCGGCGTGGTCGATCAGGTTGGCGGCCAGCGTCCCGTAGGCCATCGTGCCAAAGATAATGGTTCCCGGCAGGCTGAGCCGCCGTTCCGGCACGATATGATCGACCGCTGGTACCGATTGGATGTAGGCCAGGAGATCGGCCAGGTCATCGTCGCTGAGGTGGGCGAAAGCGTTGGAAGGCATGCCGCCAAGCACACGACCATCGGGCCCAATGCCGTGGCGAATCGCCCGTGCCCAATCTTCGCCAGTGAAAGTCGCACCAACGCCGCCTTCACCTGCGGTCAAATTGGGGGCATAAATCGTGCCAATCATCGGCTCGTCCACTGTAATCAGGCCGCTCAGATCGGCGCCGTGGCAGCTCGTGCAGCCGCCAATCGCCACCGCCAGGTGCTGGCCACGGGTGATTGCCTCCGCACCTGTTGCCGCGGGTACCGCCTCGACGACCACATCCGGCCCATTTTTGAGCTTGCTGCTGGAGGTGGCATAAAGCACTGCGCCGCCAACGAGCAGCAGAAGGACGGCAGCAGCCACCAAAATACCTATCCATTTCAACACGTTCTTCATAATTTACCTTTCACTATAGAGGGCTTTCTAGCAGGCAGATCAATCTCTACCTGAGACGGCCGGTCCTGGCGCCAACGATTCTGCACTTGTAGATACGGGACTCAAAGAAGCGGCACGTAGAGCCAGCATGATGCCGAGGGCGAAGTCTATCAGGGCCAGGACGGGGTGAAAAGCGGAGATCACCGGTGCTGAACCACGCAGAAAGATAATCACATCCGCCTGCAAAATGTAGACGAGAAAAAGCGCCCAGGTCTGCCATTTCATCGTGCGCGGCAGATGGCCGGTATAAGCCGTTACCAACATCACCAGCAGCGGCAGGCCCAGGGCGTGCCCTAATCCGATATGGCGGTCCCACCCCCACTGCGCGGCGACAACAACCATGCCGGCCAGGAAGACCTGAACTGCTACACCCGCTACAAAGAGCCAGGCAGCAAGACGGTAGAACGTTCGTGACAGTGTGATCATGGCAAATCTCCTCTAGGTGATTGTTGGCTATACGAATTAGTGAAGTAATGCACCCCCTGCTATTCCACCACGTGCGCACCGAAATCAGCCAGGAGCAACAGCCGGCCCAGCCAGATAGCCCAGATAGGACCGGCAATGGCGCCGATGAGGAAGCCGATCATTACCAGCGGGTTTTCCTGCCCGGACCTGTACCAGCCCACGGCCGTCAGCATGAAGCTGGCGCCGAAGATGATGAGCATCCAGGCCATGGCCGGCGGCAGCGTGCCACCCTGGCGCGCCAGCCAGCCGTTGATGAGCGCCCACAACCCGACTATGGCGCCCATGGCGAGCACAACAGCGAGCGACTGTTCGAAGGTAACGAGCCTGAGCACCAACATCATCTGTGCGACGGCGAAGACAAGCATCGCAGCGATGCCCACCACGGCCGTGGCCAGGCTCAGTGATGGGTTAGCCGGCTGCTGCAGGCGGTAGAAGAGGATCGCCAGGGGGATGAACGAAAGACACCAAATGACGCTGATCGCGTCATTCACCGGCCCGAAGAATGGGGCAACGGCAAACATCAATAGTAAAGTCAATGTACTGGCAATCGAAGTCAGGCCGTTGATCACGGCCGACCAGCCGCTTAACTGGACAAAAGTTGTCTCATTCATGGTTCTTAACTCCTAAAGGTTGCAAGTTACAGGTGCAGGTGGCAAGCCGGCGCACATTGCGCAGAGAGTCCTTGCCAATACTAAAGCTAGATGACCAGCATGGTGCGCCATATAGAAGGAAAGCTTAGCGGCAGCTGCTGCCACTGGTCGCCGTAGTCGGCCGTGTGATAAATATGGCCCGCGGTCGTCCCCGCGTAGAGGTGGCCGGGTGCGGTCCTGTCGATCGCCAGCGCAATCGGCATTTCATCCATCGGCTGTCCTTGCCAGCCAATCGGCTGCCATTCCGCCCCGCCGGATGCGCGGTACAGATAAGCTTCCGGCTCCGAGCCATAGGCCTTGCCGGGATTAGGCGCAACGGAGAGGTACCAGATTTCCGGATGCTCGGGGTCGGCGGCGCAGGCTACGCCGTAATGCTTGGCCAGCCCTGCCTTCATCTTGCGCCAGGAACGGCCGCCGTCGCGGCTGAGGGAAGCGCCGCCGCCGGTGCCGCCTGCCTCGTAAACCCACTCCCCATCCGTCGCGTGAAAAGTCAGGCAGTGGCAGTCGCGCAGGGAGCCGTCCAGGTGCCCTGACCAGGTGTGGCCGCCGTCTGTGCTGCGAATCGTCGCCCCAAACTCGATGCCCGCCAGCAGCAGGTCAGGATCGGCCGGCGAGAGCGTGATCGCCTGCACATACGCCTGCCATGGTTTCTCCGCCGGAGAGAACCACCAGAAGCGATTAGGGATATCGCGGAATCCCCTTAGCTCGGACCAGGTGATGCCTCCGTCAGCAGAAACGTGCATTGCTGCGGGCCGGACGCCCGCATAAAGCAGGCCCGGCTGGTGCGGGCTGGCGGCCAGGCTTGTAACCACCTGCCCCGATAGACCGGCCGCCTGCCATGTCTCGCCGCAGTCGACAGATCGAAACACGCCATTGCCTTGGGTCCCGGCATACACGATGCCCCTTTCAAGCGGGTCAGCCGCGAGGCAGCGCACATCTTGACCTTGCAGGACCGTATTTGATCGCCAGCTCTGTTCCACGCCAGAGATGGCGCGCCCGATGCCGTTTCCTGTCGTAACGAGAATCATTCTTTCCACAGTATCAGTGTAATGATTAAGCATCAGTTGCGCATGGGGCGGGCGTCACGTTTCCGACCGGAAATTCGCCCGGTGGAGCGTGCGGAATCCGTCCCGGATATCGGGATATTTTCCCGACTGAATACAGGGCGGCAGAGAGGGGCAAGCGCGCGATGAACAGTTCGCCTGGCCATCTCCAGGCAAATTGGGTTGTAGAGGTAAACGCCCCACGCCTACCTTTCGCGCTATAATGTCACATAATGGCCGCGACAAGTAACGCCTAGCACTTTGTCATCCGCTGGCAAATGCCGGCAACAACGATTGAAGAAGTGTTTGACGTCCTGGTCAGTGCCGAAGATCTGGCTCGCTGGTGGCCGGCCGTTTATCCGGATGTGCGGCAGGTCAGTCAGGGTAATGAGACGGGCTCCCAACGCGGCAGCGCGCGCCGCTGTCCCCCGACCACCCAGCGCACCTTTGCGCTACCCGCGCTCTGGCAAGCGCGTCCATCCCTTTGGCAATCAAGGAGAAATGATTATGAGTGAGAAGACCAACCAACACTTTTCTTCACTGGAAGAGGTTCAAGAAGGATTAAAAAAGGATCGCAACCTGAGCGACGCCGATCTTGGCGGCCTCGATCTGGCCGGGATTAAGCTGGTGGGGCTGAATGCGGCAGCGATCAAGCTCGCTAACACGAATTTGTCAGATGGGGTCATTATGGCCAGCAACATGACCGGCGCCGATTTAAGCGAAGCCAATCTTGCCGGTACGGTAATTGGCATGACAAATCTGGCGGGCGCGAGCTTTCGCGGCGCGAACTTGCGCGGCGCAAAATTCCAGATGTGCAATCTGGGCGGCGTCGACTTTAGCAGCGCGGACCTCACTGACACGCTGTGGATTGCCAGCAATGTCGCGGAGGCAAATTTTAGCGAGGCAAGGATGGACGGCGCCCAAAGCAGCGCCGTTTCCTGGCCGACGGCCGACATTCTGCCGGCCCTGCTGCCCAAGCCGCTGCTGACCACACCGCGCTGGGCGCCCTTCGCCGCGTTGGGATTATTGGGCTCGCTGCTGACACTTTTCCTCGTGCGCCGCCGCCGCGGGAAGGCATAACGGCCGCTTAGGTGACGATCATCCCCTATCTATGTGACATTTTTCACTATTTCATTGCCCCCAAAGCGTCTAGCATAAGCTAGTAAGGAGGTGGCCATGATGGGAGCACCTGTTCCGGCTGCATAGCTGCCGCCGCTAGTTGTTCTCTTTTTTTGCAGGGGCCACCCGAGGCAAAAGGGTTGGTTCATATGGATGCACTTTTTCTGGCTCGATCCCAATTCGCTATAACTACCGTTTATCATTTTTTCTTTGTGCCTCTGACGCTGGGCCTGTCGCTCATCGTGGCCATTATGGAAACGCTTTATGTGCGTACCGGCCAGGATGTCTACAAGCGAATGACCAAGTTCTGGGGCAAGCTGTTCGTGATCAACTTCGCCATGGGCGTGGTCACGGGCATTGTGCAGGAGTTCCAGTTCGGCATGAACTGGTCGGAATATTCGCGCTTCGTCGGCGATATTTTCGGCGCGCCGCTGGCTATCGAAGCGCTGTTAGCTTTCTTCCTCGAATCCACTTTCCTGGGAGTCTGGATATTCGGCTGGGACAGGGTGAGCAAGCGCGTGCACTTGCTGGCAATCTGGCTCGTCGCCTTATCTTCCAACCTCTCGGCGCTCTGGATTTTGATCGCTAACTCCTGGATGCAGCAGCCGGTTGGTTACGTGATTGCCAACGGCCGCGCGGAAATGGTCAGCTTCGCCGCCGTGGTCTTTAATCCCAATATCTGGACCCAGTTCCCGCACGTACTCAGCGCCGGAATATCCACGGCCGCCTTCTTTGTCTTGGGCATCAGCGCCTACCATCTCCTGCGCCAACACGAGAACAAGGATTCCTACCGCCGTTCTTTCCAGATCGCGGCCATCATTGGCATTCTCGGCACCGTCGGCGTGATCATGACCGGCCACAGCCAGATGCAGCATCTTGTTGACACACAGCCGATGAAAGTCGCCTCGGCCGAAGCGCTGTGGGATTCAGAAGACCCGGCCAGTCTGTCTCTCTTCACCATCGGCGACACGAAAAATCGCGAGGACGTTTTTGCTATCCGCGTACCTGGTCTGCTGAGCCTGCTGGCGTTGGACCAGCTTTACGGTGAGGTGCAGGGGATCAATGATCTACAGGCGCAGTACGAACAGGAATATGGCCCGGACAACTACGTGCCGCCGGTCTTCATCACCTATTGGAGCTTCCGGGCGATGGTCGGCGCGGGCTTTTTGATGCTGGCCGCTATGGCGTACGCCCTGCTGTTGGTGATGGGCGAGCAGCTTGAAGAGTCGCCGCGCTTCCTGCGCGTCTTTATCTGGCTGATTCCCCTGCCCTACATCGCCAACACCAGCGGCTGGCTGCTGACCGAGTTCGGCCGTTTCCCCTGGATTGTCTACGGCCTGATGAAGATCGCCGACGGCGTCTCCATCACCGTGCCATCCTGGTCCGTAGGGCTGACCCTGATCGGCTACACCTTGATCTACGCCGCATTGATGGTCGCCACCATATACCTGCTGGCCAAGTTTGCGCGCCGCGGCGAAGGCCCGGAAGCGCTTGATGACTTGATCGACAGCGAACCGGCTGTCGCCCTGGTCGGTGACTAGATAGCTGACTGCAAACGGCCCAAAAAAGAGGTAACACATGGATCTCAATACACTCTGGTTTATCCTGATAGCAGTCTTGTACGTTGGCTTCTTCATCCTGGAAGGCTTTGATTTCGGGGTCGGCATCCTGCTGCCTTTCCTGGGCAAAGATGACAAGACCCGGCGCATGATGATTAACACCATCGGCCCGCACTGGGACGGCAATGAAGTCTGGCTGCTGACCGCCGGCGGCGCAACGTTCGCCGCGTTCCCCAACTGGTACGCGACCATGTTCAGCGCCTTCTACCTGGCTCTCTTCTTGCTGCTGGCTGCCCTGATCGTGCGCGGTGTGGCGTTTGAGTTTCGCAGCAAGGATTATCGCCCTGGTTGGCGCTCGCTGTGGGACTGGTGCATCTTTATCGGTAGTCTGGTTCCACCGCTGCTCCTGGGTGTTGCCTTCGCCAATATGATGGGCGGCATGCCCATCGACGCCGATATGAACTATGTTGGCGGCTTCTTCAACCTGCTGAATCCCTACGCCCTTGTTGTAGGCTTGATGGCCGTTGCCATCTGCGTGCTGCACGGAGCGCTCTTCCTGGAAATGAAGACGGCCGGCGACCTGCGGTCTGCCAGCCACAAAGCCGCCTGGCGTGCCTGGCCCGTCACCGTCATCCTTATCCTGGCTGCTGCCGCCGGCACGTATCTTTCCACCGATATCCTGCTGCACCTGGGCGTGAATCCGGGTATGGTGCCCCTGGCGGGCGTCGTTACGGTTCTGCTCGCCGGCTACTTTATACGCAAGAGCATGACTAATTGGGCCTTTATCATGACCGCGCTGACCATTCTATTCACCGTGGCCACCTCATTCCTGATTCTCTATCCCAACGTCATGGTTTCGAGCATTGACCCGGCCTACAACCTGACCGTTTATAACGCTTCGTCCTCTGACTATACATTAAGAATTATGACGATCATCGCCCTGCTCTTTGTGCCCGTGGTCCTGATCTACCAGGGATGGAGCTTCTGGGTATTCCGCGCACGCGTTACCGAGGAGTCGGCGCTGGAGTACTAGCAAGATGATTGACAATCGGTCCTCAGCCACCGGCCGGCCGCGATCGGCCCATAACGATCGGATGGCCGGTGGCTGACGGCTGCTATGCTCGATCGCAATTTATGGCATGAGGGACGGCGCAGCGCCTGGTTGTGGCTGACTATTCTGTTCAGCGCCCTGGGTGGCATAACCATTGTCGCCCAGGCCTACTTCCTCAGCCAGGCTGTTTCGCAAGTTTTCCTCGACGGCGCCAACCGCATTGATGTAACGCCCTTATTAGTCGCCCTTCTAAGCGTCATTTTGCTGCGAGCGGTCCTGGCAGGCGCGCGCGACACCGCCGCCGGGCGCGCCTCGGCTCAGATCAAGCGTGATCTGCGCGATCGCCTTTTCGACCACCTGGTGGCTGCCGGCCCGGTACGCGTCGCGGCCGAACAAACGGGAGAATTGACGGCGGTGCTCACCGAGGGCATCGAGGCGCTGGAAGCCTACTTTGCCGAATATCTGCCGGGCCTTTTTGTCGCCGGCATCATCCCGCTGACGATTTTGATGGTTGTTCTGCCCGCGGACCCGCTCTCCGGGCTGGTGCTGCTGCTCACCGGGCCGTTAATCCCGCTGTTTATGGTCCTGATCGGCCGTTCGGCCCAGCGCCTCACGGAGCGGCAGTTTAACCAGCTCAGCCGCATGAGCGGCCACTTTCTGGACGTGCTGCAAGGCTTAAGTACGCTCAAGCAGTTGGGCCAGAGCAAGCGCCAGGCGGATAACATCGCCCGCATCAGCGACCGCTTCCGCCAGACGACAATGAGCGTGCTGCGCGTCGCCTTTCTTTCCGCGCTCGCCCTGGAACTGCTGGCCACCCTCAGCGTGGCCGTCATCGCCGTCTCCATCGGCCTGCGCCTGCTGGCGGGAAATCTCAACTTTACCCTGGGATTTTTTATCCTCATCCTGGCCCCGGAGTTTTATATGCCTCTGCGCCAGCTCGGCCAGCGTTTCCATGCCGGCATGTCCGGCAGCGCCGCCGCAATACGCATTTTTGCCTTCCTTGACGCCTCCGTGGGGGCGGTTCACGAACCGCGGGCAGCCACAAGGGGTGCCCCACCAAGCGACCTGCAAAGAGATGGCCAACCGCCTTCTGCGGGCATGGTCACGCCCAGCGAGGCTGAGCTTGTCGAAGGACAGGAACATGTTATTCCGAGCGCAGTCGAGGAATCCCTCGCACCTGCGATCCGCTTCGAGAACATTTCCTTCACGTATCCCGGGCGCGACAGAGCCGCCTTGCGCAACGTCTCCTTTACCCTGGCGGCCGGCACAACGACCGCCCTGACCGGCCCCAGCGGTGGGGGAAAGAGCACCACCGCCGCCCTACTTCTGCGCTTTATCGATCCTCAGGAAGGCCATATTTGGGCCGGCCTGCAGGAGCTGGAGGATATTGACCCCGCACAGTGGCGCGCGGCGATCGCCTGGGTGCCGCAATCCCCGGCGATCTTCCAGGGCAGCATCGCCGAGAACATACGCCTCGCCCAGCCGGAAGCGGCCATGGACGAAGTTGTCAGCGCCGCTCGCCTGGCGCGCCTGCACGAAGCCATCATCGCGCTCCCTGCCGGTTATGACACACCGGCCGGCGAGCGTGGCTTAGGGCTCAGCGGCGGCCAGGCGCAGCGCTTGGCCCTGGCCCGTGCCTTCCTGAAGAACGCACCTTTCCTTTTACTCGATGAGCCGGCGGCGCACCTCGATCCGGCCACGGAAGTCGAACTGCTGGCCGCCACGCGCGATCTGCTGCGCGGCCGCACTGCCTTGGTGATTGCCCACCGCCCACAGACCATCGCCACGGCTGATCAGGTGATTCGACTAGAAAAAGGAAAGGTGGCAAGTAACAGTGGACAGTTGGCAGTTGGCAGTCAACAGTTGACAGCTAACAGTCAACAAGCGCCTTTTGCCTCCCCGCCCCTTATCTCCTCCACTCCCTCGCCCCCTCACCCCGCCGCCCCACCGCCTCCGCGTCCTGTACCTCCTCCGCCCCTCCTCCGCCTGCTGGCATTTCTTAAGCCGTATTGGGCGCGCATCGCGCTCTCGGTGCTGCTCGGAACGTTAACGATTGGCAGTGGTGTAGCTTTGCTGGCCACGTCAGCTTACCTGATCAGCGCCGCGGCCCTGCAGCCTTCCATAGCCGACCTGAGCGTGGCGATCGTTGGTGTGCGTGCCTTTGGCCTCTCGCGTGGCATTTTCCGTTATTTGGAACGCCTGGTATCGCACGACGTCACCTTCCGTGTACTGGCCGAGATTCGCGTCTGGTTCTACCGTGCCCTGGAGCCGCTGGCACCCGCCCGCCTGCAGGAGCGGGGCAGCGGTGAGCTGCTGGGTTATATCGTTGGTGACGTGGAGGCGCTGCAGGATTTTTATGTGCGCGGCGTCTACCCCGTCTTTGTAGCCATGCTGGCAGGAGCCGGCGTGCTACTCTTTTTTGGCGCCTTTGCCTGGCAGCTCGCGGCTGTGCTGGCCTGCTTTCTGCTTTTCTACGCCTTGGCCCTGCCCTGGCTGGTGCACGTTCTGTCAAAGCCTTACGCGGAAACGTTGGCCCGGGTGCGCGAGGGACTGAACATGCTGCTGGTTGAGGGCATTCAGGGATTGGCTGACCTGCTCGCCTTCGGTCGTGCCGCTGACTGGCAAACGGCCGTGCACGAAAAAGGGGGTTTGTTGGCCGGCCTGCAAATCCGCGCAGCGGGAATCGCCGGTCTGCGCAGCGGCCTGGGCGAACTGCTCACTTACGGCGCGATGTGGGCCGTGATCTGGGCAGCCATTCCCCAGGCGGCCACCGGGACACTAGATCCCGTCTATTTGGCCGTCCTGGCGCTGGCCAGCGTGGCTGCATTCGAACTGGTCCAACCCCTACCAGGCGCAGCGCAGGTTTGGGCCGAGAGCCGCGCCGCGGCTCAGCACCTGTTTGCCGTGGTTGATGCCGAGGGTAATTCAGTTGCCCCACCTGCAGGGCCGCTTCGCGAAACACCCTTATCGCCCGCCGCGGTGACAGAACCACCGGCGCTGCAAGTGCGCGACCTGCGCTTTCGCTACGAAACAGAAGGCCCCCTGGTGCTGGACGGCCTGAGCTTTGACCTGCCGCCTGGCGGCTCGCTGGCCCTGCTCGGCCGCAGCGGCGCGGGTAAATCGACACTGGTCAACCTGCTGCTGCGTTTCTGGGAATATGATAGCGGCGAAATCCTGCTCAACGATTCGTCCCTGCGCGATCGCGATCCGGACTCGGTCCGCGCTTATTTTGGCGTCGTCGAACAGCGCCCCTATCTCTTTAATACCAGTCTCTACGATAACTTACGCATCGCCCGGCCGGAGGCGACTCGCGAAGAGATCGAAACGGCCGCGCGCCGGGCGCAGCTGCACGACTTTGTCAGCTCGCTGCCTGGCGGTTACGACACGCCGGCCGGCAGCCTGGGCATGGCCATCAGCGGCGGCGAGCGGCGGCGCGTGGCCATCGCCCGTGCCCTGCTGCGCGCTGCGCCGATCCTGCTTTTAGATGAGCCGACAGCGCATCTCGATCCGGCGACGGCCGAAGCGATCCTGGACACTCTGGTGGCTGTGGCCGCGGAAGAAGGGCGCAGCCTGCTGCTAATCACGCATGACACCGCCGCGGCGGCGCGTATGGATCGGCAGTTATTCCTGGGCGAGGCGTGGGCTACGTCGCCCGCAGAAGATACTGGTTAATCGCTTCGCGCGCGGCGGGCAAATGCTGCATCGCCCGCCAGTCACCCCGGATCGCTGCCGGCGATTCCAGCGCCAATAATAAGAGAAACGGGTCGGTTTGTGTTGGCTCTCCCGCGGCGCGCGTTTGCCGCCAGATCAATTCAAGCGCCGGCTGCCAGCGGCCGTACTGGGCGCGCAGCCAGGGCCATACCTGCGCGAACTCCTCTTGCGCCTCGGCCGCGCCGATTTGCTCCTTGTAAACCTGGATCGTCAGCCATTCCAGCCGGTCCCAATAGGCGACGAACCGGTCAAAATCGGCATCGCGCTGCCCGCGCCGCAAGAATCGGGTGAAGGGGTTCACGCGTCAGAAGGCAGACGAACGCACATCATCAGCCCCGTAGAGGCATCTAACTGCACGCACACGAGCTCATTACGGCTGTTAAGGTCGGCGACCAGCGCGGCCATGTTGGCCGCGTGTTCTTCTGACCAATCTGGCGACGGCCGCATGTCATCGATCAGGTAAAGGCCATAATCCGCGAGCAGGTTCAAGGCGAGATCGCGGTGATAAATCTTGCCCGGCCAGGTATCGGCGAAGATAAAATCGAACCGGGCGTCCTTTGCGTTAAGCTTGCGCAAAGTTACTTCGCCATCTTCCACGAGGAATCCAAGGCGCGGATCGCCGCCGAGATGTTTTTCGGCGACCGCCACCAGCACGGGATCATGGTCGACCGTGAGCAAGGTCGAGCCGGCATCCATGCCGTCCAGGATCCAGCAGGCGGAGAGGCCGGTACCGGTGCCCAGATCCAGAAAACGGCTGTTCTTCTTGCTGGCGGCCATGGCCCGCAGCCATTGACCTGTCGTCCTGTCCGAGGCCATTTCAAACTCGGCCGAATCGGCCAACAAGGCCGCATATGGTTCGGGATCGCGCATGGCTACCTTCATAAAACATGGGGGCGCTTCGCGAAGCGCCCCCGTTCCCAGTTAACAGTCCCCGCTTAACAGCTCTCAGTTCCCAGTGCCATCTCCATTATAAATCGAATCCACGGCCGTCTCCGCGCCGACGAACTGTTTCATTATAACGTTATCGCGCGGCAGGAGCGTGATGCGCGTGTCGCCCTTGAGCAGATTCTCCATTTCCAGGACCTGGAACAGGGCATCCGCCACCTCGGGATCGGCCGTGATCTTCTGCAGGGCTTCGCCCACGATCTTGGGCCGCATCGCCTCGGCGCGGGCGAACTCCACCGCCGCCTTGCGTTCGGCGGCGCTGGTGATCAGGCTGACCCGGTTGGCGCCGTCCTGGCGAATCGCCGACGTCACCTGCCGCAGGCGGTTGACCACCTTTTCCTCGATCTGGCGGATCATATTCGCGTCGCGGAAGTGGACCTTGCGGATATAGACCGAACCCAGTTTATAGCCCCACTCTTCCGACTTCGGCGACACCTCTGCGCGCACGGCGCGGCTCATCACGTGCCGCGTTTCCAACATATCCTCCAGCGGCATATTGCTCAGCGTGCGCACCGTGGCGCTGCTGACGTTCGCCGCCAGCGAGCCGCGCGGGTCCACGTTCTTGAACAGGTAAGCCACCGGATCGCTGACCTTCATCTCGTACCAGACGCCGATGCCCATCGGCGCGCCTTCCTCGGAGTTCACCGGCAGGCTGCGCTGGTAGCGCTGGTCCAGCCGCGTATCCAGCACGTGGCGGTCACCGAGCCAGCGAACTACAAATGCTTTGAGGCCCATCTTCAGCCACAATAGCTGCAAGCCCGGCTCTTCAACGACAAGGACCACTTTGCCGAACAGGACATAGACGTGGGCCGTGCCTTCTTCCACGATGTCATACACGCCAAAGAGACGGAGCAGCCCACGCGCGGCCGGCTCCAGGAGCATAAAAACGACAAAGGTCACGATCAAGGCTACAAAGAAATAGACAAAGCCCATCATTTTTCCACCTCCAATACCGCGTGCTGCGCCCTTTCATAAATGGCCAGGCGCACATTGCGCAGGTAAGCGTGCAGGGCATCGTCACCGCTGCCCTGCAGGAGTCGGAGCTGCTCGGCCATCGCCAGCAGCGGCTCCACTTCTGCCTGCGCCTTCAACGTCTCGATTTCCACCGCGCGCTTCGACTGCACGATCGTCTGGTCGGCCTGGGCCTTGGCCAGGCTGATATCGGCGTGCACTTCGTTATGCGCGGTGTTGATCGCCGCCAGCGCCGATTCAACGTGCGGCGGCGGGTCGATGCTGGTGATCAGCGAGGCATCCAGCTCCACGCCGTAGCGCGCGGCCGAGGAGGCGCACTCCTGCTCCATGTAATCGTTGATCTCATCCAGGTTCTTGCGCAGGTCGTTGATCGACACGCCAGCAAACAGCCCGGCATCCATCTCGTCCGTCTGTCCGGCCGGCACCGGCGCTTCGAAGCTGGCGATGCGCTCACGCAGGATGGCGATGAAGTAGCCCATGACATGCACGATGGGACTCTTCACGCCGAAGAGGTAGGCGTACAGGTTGCGCTCGGCCGGGCGATAACGGATCTGGCCCATGATGCCGATGTTGAGCTGGTCCTTCGTTACCGCGTCCAGCTCCGTGCCGCCCTTATTGGCGCTTGGCGTTTCCGGATCAAAGGCCATATTGATCGTCTCGGTGGCCACGGAGACCTTGTGCACTTGCTCCCATGGCCAGCGGAAGTAAGGCCCCCCGGGCAAAATCACTTCCACCAGCGGGTAGACATAGCGATCGCGATCCTTCTTATCAAGGGGATCGGAAACGGGATCGTCCAGCGTCGTCAAATCCCCCAGGCGTTTCGCCTTACCGAAACTCGTCTTCACCGCGCGTTCGTTCTGATCGACGGTGTAGAAACCGCTGAGCACGTAGCGCACCACAAACCAGAGCCCGATGCCCAGCACAATGCCGGCTGTTATGGAGAACATAACCCACCAACCTCCTTAAGCCGCAGCCTAGCGGCCGATCGGCTTATATGCCAACGAACAACATTCAGCGGCGCCATGCCACTGTAATAATATACGTAGATCATAGAACTTTTGTTGTGCGAGTGGTAGTGGAAAACTCCGTTCTTAGTGAGTTCGTGATTGCAGGTGGTGCCGAACAACCCACGATAGGTGCCGCCAAAAATCCACTTAGCGCGCTGTGGAGGTCTTATCGCGCCACAACTATCTCAATTAGAATCTCCCGTCCCCAACCCAAAAAGCTGTAAGATAGCATTGTCAACAACCTTACCTCCTATCTAGTTTGCTCTTCAGGCAGTTCCTTCTCAATGACACACGTAAAGCGGCTGCCGTTTTTGATCAACAGGCAGTAGTGGAGAGCAATCCGGCTGTGAGGAAACGTGTCATTTTAACGCTCGGTACCCGTGGCGGCGGAATGCCGCGGCCCGGCGGAGTCACAGAGGGCAGCAATGGAAAACGGTGAATTTGGGGACCGGGCCAGTACGCAGCGCGCCGCCCAGCTTGTAAGCGCAGGTGAGCCCGTCGGCACTTACATCGACGACGTGGGCACAATTTGGGTTGATGCCACAAACCCGGCGGCCTTACAGAAGGTTGAAACTATCAAGGGGGAAAAACGGACGGGCAGACCATTGACCGCGATCTTGTTTGCGGCCGACGTAGTGCCTTTGCTCGATGAGGAGAAGATCCCCGCGACCTTACACCCGATTTTTCTTGATCCAAACGAACTTGCCGCTCGTCTGGGGGCCATAGCCCCCATGCGCCTGCCAGTTCGCCCGGCGGCAGCCGCCCAACTGCCACCCGTGCTGATCACGCGTACAGCCGATGGTATCACGTGGCTGCAAACCTTGCTCCCCGACGGCCACCCGACCATAAGCGAGCTGGTGCGTGCGTTCAACAAGGCTGGCGTGAATCTGCCAGGCGCAACTTCGATGAATGTCAGCGGCCAGCCCGAAATCGTCGATCAGGAAAAGGCCCTGGCATTTAGCCACCAGCATGGCATCCCTTATTTGCTGCGGGACCCACACCCCTCGCACAGAGTGGAAGGCTCATTCCCCATCCTTGGTGTTGGCCCGGATGGTGTGGCCCTGCTGCGCGAAGGGCATTTTCCCGGCAGACTGTTTCGGGACCTGCTGGAATACGAGGACATCGATCTCTCCCATGCCAAGCCGGCAAAATATCCTATTCCAGCCGCCATCCGGGAACATTTCACGCATCATGGGCTTCCACCACACGAACTGCGCGCCGAGCTTCTACGGGCCATTCAAGGGATCTAACCAAAGTAGGGTGGTTTTGTAAAAGAGGAAATCGCGATCATTCGACTCTTTTGAGAATGGTCTGTACATCTTCGCCGCTTTCCCCCAACCCTTCAAAGGTAATGGTTAGGAAGTCGCCATCTATTTCGTAATGATGGCATTCTTCGGATTGATCCATGGCAAAGGACCTGCCCTCGAAAAGCGACTCCGTATAGGTCAGGCATAGTTGGCCATCGGTGGCAGCATAGACTCCTCGATATGTAAATGTCCCGGTATCGACAAGGACACTGCCATCTGAAGCAAACGTATAGGTTAATGCTTCAACATTATCTCCTTCCCAGGTTCCCACCAACCCACCGGATCCCCCTCCGCAAGCTGTTAGAACAATCCATAAAATGATAAGGGCAACTAGTAAACGTTTCATTGTCTTCCCAGTTAACAAATAGGCATCTTCTGCAAAAACTATGAAAATAGTATATCAATGGAAAGACATTTGCCCGACTTTAACGATTGTTGGGACTATGGCGACCCTGCGGGAACGGAAGCAAAGTTCCGCGGTTTGCTCTCAAGCTTAGAAAAGAAGATTGATGCAGCGTATCGGCTGCAGCTGCTGACCGCAATCGTCCGCGCGCTTGGCCGGCAAAAGAAGTTCGCTGAAGCGCATGCCATCCTGGACGAGATCGCGGCAGCAATGAACGGCGGCGATGTGGTGGAGGTGCGTTATTTGTTGGAGCGCGGGCGCGCCTACAATTGGGCGGGAAAGCCAGGCCTTACTTCCAGAGCGCCTATGCAGCCTTGTGACAGATAGAGTGGGTAGCGGAAGATACCGCCCGCATCGAGCGATTAAAATCGCTGAGCCGCTAAACAGGTCCGCCAGCGAATGAGAACATTGATCCCCTTCTGGGATGAAAAATCAGGCCCGTTCTGCAAAATAGGACTGCATCAGGCCATGAAGAAATATGTAGCCATTCCCGACCCTTCGCAGCAGAACCAGCTGCGCTGCGTAGTCCAGAAACTGCGCGTAGCGCCACGGCACCACTCCACGGTAGCGTAGGATCGCCCGTAGAACAAAATGTTTCACGACCACGCTGACTCCCATCAGGGAGGCGGCGATGATTGCCGAAAGGATAGCGATTTGCCATGCGTACGTCTCATCACGGATGACCCATGCCAGCCCGGCCAACGTTGTCGATACGACAGCCGCTGCGATGAGCGCATTCCGTAGGGATAGCCACACACCCTGGTTTGGCCGCGTTTTCGTTTGCACGGACCTCCCGCGCAGGCCGCCGAGGATAAACCCGGCCGTCAGCAGCGTGATCACGGTGCGTGCGGCGCCATTGTAACCAAACAGCAGCGATTCGATCGCCTCGGCCACCACCGCCAAGGCCAATCCCAGCAGCGCGCCTATGCCCGCGTGCTTCCAAGACCATCCCAGCGCTTCAACGGTTTGCACCTCCGTAGCATAGTTCCAGCCAAAAACATAACGCGCGGCAAATCCATACATGAATCCCTCGGCAACGCCCCAGGCAACTGCCAGAAGTGGTTCGGTAAACAGGAGTACGAACAGGGTCGTCACGATGCCTGTTACCAATCCGATGACGATCATCTGCCTCCGCCTGTAGCGGCGGGCCAGGCTGAGGTCCACGCGTGTTCCGCTGCGTTTTTCAAACAGGATGATCAGGATCGCCGCCAGAATGAAACCAAGGCCGAGGTTGCCAAGCATGATCGTTAGCGGTTCCGAAGTACCCATCGGGATGCCGATCAGCGAGGAAAGAAACGCCGATGTCGGGGCTGGCAACTGCGGAATGGTATAGCGCAGCAGGCGCCACAGCAGCCACATGATCAGCCCGCCGGCGGTTCCCGTGATCAATCCGGCAAGGATCATATAGAGGCGGCGCCATCTCTTGCCTGGCAGCCAGCTGGGCTGTATTTGTTCGATCAAGAAGATAGTCTGGTTGTGCGCGTTCATCCGCCCGGCCAGCCATGCCAACCATTGCAGTGATTGTTCTTTCTCGTAGCGGCCGTGCGCTGCATGCTGCGCGAACATGCGCTGGACGTACGCGTCAAACAGCATCTCAACCGAACTCGCATCTTGTTCGTCCCCAAAGCGCCTGACAAGCTGCCGGTCTGCTCCACTGAATACGACTGCCATCATGTTGAGCATCAAAGGATTTTGAGCCAATTCGCGCAGCCCCGGTACAGCCGCCCAGGCTGCTTCAAGTCCTATGAGCGAATCGTTGCTTTGTGTGATAAAGGCCGTCAACTGCTTCTCTTCCAGCGGCTCGAGGAGAAGCGCCCCGCTGAAGCTGAGCAACTGCGCCGATTCTTCATACTCCTTTGTCCTGCAGCACACGGCGATCCCCGTCAGCCCTTGCTTGAGGTGAAACTCATTTAATGCCACGATGCAGGATCGTCTTACGGCGATTGGCAGGGTATCAAGACCATCAAGTAAGAGAATCAGATCGTCTTCCGATAGCCACTTGCGGCCGTATCGCTGCGGGACCTGGTACTTCGCGGCGATCTCTTCGACAACCCATTCCGCAAGATGGCCGGATGATTGAGCCCAGCTTGAAAGGTCAAGAATGGCAGGCACCGGCTCTCTGGGACTGGCGCGCGCCCGCTCAATTAGCGCATTGGCAAGGGTTATCAACATGGTCGTTTTTCCGGCACCGGGCCCGCCAAGAATGAGCAGTGCGCCATCCGCACGCCGGTATGACCGGTAAATGGAACGGGGCCGGTGCGTCTCGTCAAGGAGCAGCCCGTGGCCCAAGGAACCGTGCCATGGGTGGTCAACAGCGTCCAGGGTAAAGGTTTGCGGGATTTCGAAAACAGGCGCCGCCTGACGTGACTTCTCCAAAACGCCACTCACCCAGAACTCTTTCACCTTATTCAACAGGATCTGCTGTCTGGGATCTCGCTCTTTCGCTCCCTCTTCAATCTTTTTGGCACCGTTCTGCGCCGGCTCAGGCAAGGAGAGCGGCTCTAGATCTGGGAACAGTTGCGTCAACTCCCTGGCATTAAGACTGCGATAATTCCCGGCTTCTAAGAGGTTATCCGCCTGACGCGGCAGTTGGATACCACCGCACTGAACGAGGACTTTGAGAAGAGCGAGCAGCACCAGGCGATCATCGGCGTGGATCTTACTCCTGCCGCGTTCCCACTCACTGACGGCCGCACCCGTATAACCGGCGTCTCCCATTTGATCGCCGATCAGTTCGCCCAGGCGCTCTTGTGTAAGCAGGCCGCCGCGCAAAGGATCCTGGCACTGCCGGCGGTAGGTGCGAACAAGGCCGCCAAAGGTGGTCCCCGCATGGGGCCTTCCTTTTTCAGCAAGCTCATTCACTATCCTTCTCGTCCCTCACTTAACTGGCTCTTGAGTAAATTCAAGCGTCTCCCTATTCAAGACAGGTCCCCCTATTCCTATCCTTGGGTATAGATACGGCAGCCGCAAACAAGTTAACAACCGGCCGTTGAAGATCTGATCAGAGGTGAGTTTGAGAATATCTCAATCACCTGGGCGTCCATCTCAGCGAGCCTAAATCACATCTTGTGAGGAGGCTTGAGATGTTCACTAACAATCAAAAACTTCAGACCCTATGGTCACTCATCCCGTTGCTATTAATCGGCGCCATTGTTCTGGCCGGCCCATTCGCAGCTTCCGGCGCCCCTGGGGGCTGCTGATCAAAGCGCAGCGGGCGTTTCCTGGACAGGCCGTTTACCGGCCTGTCCTTGTTTTGCTGCTTCAGCGCTGAGTAAATCACTATCAGTGCGAAAATCCTCCAGCAACTGGCGTGCCCATGCATCATCAGGCATCGCTTCCAGTCCTTCAATCGCTTCTTTATGATAAAGAACCGCTTCCGCCAACTGCCCCTGCTGCGCCAGAACACGCGCCAGCGTACCCACACTGTTCAACCGCTGAACATGGGCATGCGCCCGATCCCAAAGCACGAGACTTTGACGCAAAATTAGCTCAGCTTCGCCTAACCGCCCCTGCTGCAAATAGACATTACCGAGATTATTCGCCGCCAGCGCCTGAAAATACAGGTTGTCTGATTGATTTAAGGCGGGAGAGCGAGCGCGCAGATAGGCTTCCTCAGCCTCTGCCAGGCGGTTGGTATTAAACAACAGCGTGCCATAGGAAAGCTCAAGCCGGGTCTTCTCGAGTTCAAAGCAAGTGTTCTCCAGCAGTCTCCTCGCTTCGAGATAGGTACGTGCGGCGGCATCCGTTTCGCCGGTCCCTTCCTGGGCCAATGCCAAATTAATCAAAGAGCGCGCTTGCAGCCGTATGAGCGGTGTTTTTCGGAAGTGACCAAGTGCCTTCTCGTGGCATGGGATCGATTCCTGATAACGGCCGCGCCCATACGCTACTAGACCCAGGAGCGCGTAGACGCCGCCCATCTGCCGTTCGCCAGCACCACCCTCCAAGAACCCATTTAGCGCCTCTTCGGCATATTTCTGGGCCTGTTCATAATCTCGCTCCCGCCAGTACAATGTACCAAAGCTCAACTGTGTTTGGGGCAGGTGCGCATCCAGCCCGTGCTGCAGCGCCAGGGCCTCTTCCTGGCGGTGAGTGTTTAGCGCGGCCTGAAGATCCCGACCGCGGCGGTAACAGCGTCCGGATAGATTCAGCAGCCGGACCTTTAGTGCCGGTCTGCGATCCCCGCACTGTTCCAGAGCCACCTGCAGTTGTGCTTGCCACGATGCCCATTCCCCACTTTGCTCTATGAAATAATCAAGCGCCAACAGCAATTCCGCCGCCTGGTTCCATGTTTCGGGCTGCGCCAATCCATATACGATCGCACGGCGAATGTTCTCGCGCTCCGCACGCAGGCCCACCGGCGAAGGATCCGTTTGAAGCTCAACTTTAGAGCGCCAATAGGTGATATTGGCCAAAATGCGGTCTACAAAACGGTCTGCTGCCAAGTCAAGCTCCCCAAGAGGCGCTAAGAAAAACGCGGCTCATGCGTTGTCCAGCCTATGATCTCCGTGTGCAAGAATGTCTCCGTGAGCTGGTGGATGCTGTAGCGGCGCTCGCGCACGGAGCCGCGCACCTCAAGCAGCGAGCGGGCGAACAGTTCGTGAACGGCTGGCCAGAACCGATTTTCCGGCAGGCCGCTGATGGCCATGAGTTGCTCGGGCAGTGCCCCCGTTTCCGCGACCAGCGGCATTCCCTGCAGCAGCGCCTGGGCATCCGGTGAAAGCGTTCGCCACGTCTCCCAATAGATTGACCTATACATTGTTTCAATCGGGCCGGGGCGGCTTTTCCGCAGGCCGCTGAGAATATCTTGCATCGACATCACGGCCGAGAGGCCGGCGACTAACTTGAGGGCCAGGGGATTGCCGCCTGTGACATTATAGACTGCCATTAAGTCATCATCGGAAGCCGTCTCCAACTCTTTGATGCCGCTCGCTTGGGCATGATGTCGCAGAAGCGTGACAGCGTCGGCAAACGCCAGTTCTCCCAGGGCGCGAAAATAAGCGGGAGCCGAAACAGTTGGCCGCGCTCGCGTTGTAAGAATGAATTTGCCGGGCCCGGCCAATGGGCGAATGCGCTCCAAAAAATAGGTAGTCTGCTCCTCAGATTCGAGATTATCCATGCAGATGAGAACAGCACGGCTATTCAAAGCCTCCACCAGGCGCTCATAGATGGCCGCCTGACTGCCTGCCGGCTCATAAGTAGGGCAAACAGCCTGATACAGCGCCAGTTCCGCCTGTGTCCAGCTGCTCCTGGCGGCCTGTTCACCCCCTGCCGGATCGATATGGGTGCGCACCCAAACCATTTGCTCAAAAACCAGCGATGGCGCAACAAGTCGCAGCGCGGCATCTGCTAGGCTCGTTTTACCGATACCGCCGATTCCACTTAGGGCAATGACCAGTGGCTCCCCAGGCTGCTGAAGTTGACCTACTATTTCGGACTGCAGCGACTGCAGTCCAATAAGGCGCGAGTAAGGCACGGGCGGCAGTGCAGCCAGGAGTTTTCCCGTACGATCGTCGCGCAGGCTTATCTCCTTGGCGAAAAGAAGGGCTGTCAAGCCCTCAATGGCTGCGCGCTGCCAGCGATTGACCTGGTCAGGGCTGGCGTGCAGGCGCGTGGCAACCTGCCTCGTAATTTCACCCTCGTAAAAGCGTAGTCGCAGCACCCGGGCGCCGATCTCGTCTTGTTCCTCAAGCTGTTGTAGCGTCTCTTCCAGCAGGCGGTAAGCAACCTGGCGTGTTCCGGCGTTTGCTGCAAGCCTATCCCCGTCCCCCTCATGCTCGCGCGCCAAAAGCAGATGTCGCGCAAGTTCGGCACCCCCGTCTCCTGACCGCGTCCAGTCACTCAAGGCGCCGTGCACAGCCCTCTGTAGTGACTCCAGGTCCAACGGCGGCAGCGCTTTCATGGCTACTCTCCCTCGGCTCCACAGGTGAAACCATTGCTTTCTGCTACCAAAATAATACAACAAAACCAGGGAGGGATAAAGCTCGCACGCTTTCACACAGATCCGACACACCGGCGCAGAACAATACCGGCAAAATAGAATCATGGCCCAGCAGCCAAGCCATTCCATTAAGGACGGGCATGGGAGGAAACACATAAATGAACTACACATGTTGGTTCGCTGATACTGAGGGAACCGATCTTTCCCTCGTTGGTGGGAAAGGTGCCAACCTGAGCCGGCTCGCCGGCGCCGGCTTTCCGGTCCCGCCCGGCTTCTGCATTACGGCCAAGGCTTATAGCTTTTTGCTGCATGTGACCGGGCTGCGCAAAGTTATCTACGACCTAACCACTGCCATCGACTTTCAGGATCAGAAAGAAATTGCCGGCCTGGCGGCCGAGATAAGGGATCTCATCGAACAACAACCAATCCCCGAAGAGATTGCCGAGGAGATCCTTCAGGGCTACCGGCTGTTGGGCAAGCGTATGAACTGCCGCCACCTGGAGGCGGCGCCGGTGGCCGTACGCTCGTCGGCGACAGCCGAAGATTTGCCAGAAGCATCATTCGCGGGACAGCAAGATACGTATCTCAATGTGCGGGGAGACAAATCTCTCCTGGAGTTCGTGCGCCGCTGCTGGGCGTCGCTATGGACCGAACGTGCCTTGATCTATCGTTGGCGCCATGGTATTGACCACCAGCAAGTAGAGATTGCCGTGGTGGTTCAGGCCATGGTCAATCCACGGATGTCCGGCATCCTGTTCACGGCCAACCCGCTGACCGGCGCACGCGAAGAATGTGTCATCAATGCCAGCTGGGGACTCGGGGAAGCAATTGTCTCCGGCCTCGTCAATCCCGACACGCTTGTTGTGGACAAGCGTGACGGCCGTATTCTACGGCAGGAGATCGCAGCAAAGCGCAGGCGCATTACATTCTCGTCATTTGCTGGAGCGGTCGAAGAAGACGTACCGATAGGGCTGCAGCAGATCAGCGTCCTGCAACCCGAGCAGGCCGCGCAGTTAGCGGCGCTGGCAACGCGCATCGAACAGGCTTTTGAAGTTCCCCAGGATATCGAGTGGGCACACCAGGCAGGAAGCTGGTACATCTTGCAAGCCCGTCCTATCACCAGTTTGCCGGCCGGGCGAGAAGCCACGACCAAACGAGGTACGTTCAGCCGCGCTATGTTCACCGAGATATTTACTGACGGACTTTCACCGGCGTTCCTTTCCGTGGTATGCCCGCTTCTGGAGAGCATGCTGCGCTGCGCATTCATTGGGCTGGGCTTTAGGCAGCTGCCGGACACTCAGGCGGTACACGTGATTAAGAACCAGCCCTATCTGAGCGTTGATTTTATTGAGGAAACCCTTGCAGATCTCGATCCGCAAACGCGCGCACTCTTGACTGCCAAATTTACCGATATCTTCGCCGAAGACGCGCAGGAACAAACCATTTCCCTAATGGAGCTGCAAATGGCCGCGCGGCTCTTCATTTTTGTACGCCGCTTCCGGAAATCAGTTCCGGCTCTTCTCAGCAGCTATCGTCACGAGATAAACGGGCTCAACAAGATCGACCTGGCCGTGGTTTCAGATCGCGAGCTCCTAGATCGCATTCGCCAGATCTGCTACGACGGAGCCGGTAGATTGCTAAACAACGATTTCTTGATGATTGCCGCAACCGGCATCTCTCGCACGCTTCTACGGCGGCTGCTCCTGCCAGCTTACGGAGACCAGACGGACGAGAGAATCAATAATCTGCTTGGATCGGTCAGCGGTAATGTCGTCATGGAATCCAATAAACTCATATGGAATCTTGCCCAGCAGGCACGCCGTGAGCCCGCCGTTTTGCAGCAGCTTCAGGACCACGAACCGCGGGCGGCCCTAGCGGCGCTCCGAAAACTATCCGAAGCACATGATTTCCTTAAACAGCTAGATAACCTGCTGCAGATTTGCGGGCATCGCGAGCAGCATCTCGACATTTGCTATCCAACCTGGGGAGAAGATCCAGCGCCCGTTATTGGTTTTGTACGCAGTTATCTGAAGCCGGGATACACGGCCGATCCGTTGCGTCGTGAATCAGAACTCATCGCTTGTCGCGAACAAGAGACAGCGCGGGTCCTTGAGGCGCTAAGCGCTTCATTGCTCGACCGCCTGCTGCGCCGGCCCTTGTTCAACTGCCTCTTGGAACAGACACAGTGGCTGCTGCGTGAACGTGACACGATGCACTTTGAATGGACAAGGCTGTTTCCGGCCGTCCGGCGCATGGAATTCGAGATCGGCAGTCGCTTGCAGCAGCGCAACATTTTAGACCGTGCCGAGGATATCTTTTTCTTGCGCCTTGAAGAGCAGGAACATCTGATTGATTTTCCGAGACCATGCCAGGAGCTGGTTCGACGGAGGCGCCAGGCCTATGAAGCAAACCTATGCGGTCCATGGGCGCTGCTCATTCGGGACGGAGCTGCTCCTGGTTTGGAAGAAGGTAGCGGGGAGCAGAATCTTGACTCAGGCATATTGACCGGTATTGGCGGCAGCGCGGGCTTCGCCGCGGGTCCTGTATGTGTGATTTCGGGACCGGAAACATTTCCTAAACTGCAGCCAGGCGACATCCTGGTAGCGCAAGCAACCAACCCGGTCTGTACGCCGCTGTTCGCATTGGCCGGCGGAATCGTTACCGAAGTCGGTGGAATGCTGTCACATGGCGCCATTGTAGCGCGTGAATACGGCATTCCCGCCGTCATGTCTGTCGCCGGCGCGACGGACCTTCTGGTCGATGGCCAGGTTGTTGCCGTCGATGGAAACACCGGCAAGGTCATTCTTGAGTGGGCGCAAGACTTAACGCCACACAATTCCGCACAGATCCACACACGGGTGGCAGACTGAAGCACACTTCTCTGAGTAAACTGAGGGCACATGGGAAGGAATTTGAGCGTCTCAGCGCAACCGTGGGGGGCCGTTCGGCGACCGGTCTTTAAACTTCACCGCTAGATAAGACCGGTCGCCAATAATTCATTTGGAGGTGAAACGATGGGTTTCTGGGAACGAATAAGATTGTTGTTTAAAGTCAAGACCTCGGCCGAGCTGGACCGGCTTGAAGACCCCCGCGAACTGCTCGATTATGCCAGCAGCCAGCAGGAGGAATTCCTGCAAACCGTGCGCAGGGGGTTGGTCGACGTGGCCACATCCAAGCAGCAACTGGTACAACAGGTGCGCACCATGCGCAGCCGCATACCAAAATTAGAGAACCAGGCGCGGCAGGCCGTAGCCGCCGATCGCGAAGATCTGGCGATCCTGGCCTTGAATCGCAAACAGACTGCACTTGTCGAACTGGAGAGCCTGGAAACACAACTTGACGAGCTGGATCAGGAGGAGGCCAGGCTGGCAGCCGCGGAACAGCAGATTGCCGACCGTGTGGCTTCCTTTCGCATCCATAAGGAAGCGACAAAAGCGCGTTACGCGGCGGCAGAGGCGCAGGTCAAGATCGGTGAGACCCTCAGCGGCGTCTCCGGCGATCTGGGCGAACTGAGCCTTGCCCTCGGTCGGGCTGAAGAGAAGACGCGACAAATGATGGCTCGCGCTTCCGCCCTGGATGCCCTTACTGCCGGCGGCTCGCTGCAGCCTACAGTCGTGGGCAGCGCAGACATGGTTGAAATTGAGCTTCGTAAGCTCACCACAGAGAGAGTGGTAAAAGAAGAGCTGGCGGCCTTGAAAGCGGAAGAACTGCAAAAATTACCTCCGCCCGCCGCCTTGTGAACGCGGCAAAGACCGTGTAAGGAGAATGAACATGTCACAAACCATTGTAGAAAAGCCCGAAGAGGCCGAACCTGAACAGGAATCATTCATGCAGCGGGTACGTATTGGGGACGCCTGGGAAGAGGAAGACCTCGCCTTTGGCCAACCGGTCATTGTGGCTGTGCGCTGGATCATGATCGTCACGGCCATGTTCCTGGCGATCTGGAATGTGGAATCAATGGCCGACCTGAGACTACAGTTTGTGGCCCTTCTGCTTCTGGCGGTTACAAATTTCTATTTGCAGGCGCAGTTGCTCATGAAACGGCCATTAGGCAAGCATATCGTCTATGCCGCCAGCGCCGTCGATATCCTTATCATCACGGTCCTGGTCCTATTTCAGGGCGGGTACGATTCAAGCATTTACGTCTTTTACCTGCCGGCCATTGCCGCATTCGCGGTCGCATTCCCGCGCGGGTTAACGGCTCTGTACACGGCCGTTGTAATCATGCTCTACGGCATGATTGCCATGGTCACCGAAGGTGCGTTGGCTGACGTCATCGTCTCGCGGCTGCTCATGATCACGGCCGTGGCCTTCTGCGGCAGCCTTTACCTGAAGCTTGAACACGAGCGCCGGGCCGAGGTTCAGAAGCGAGAAGCTTCATTCCTCGAACAGATCGCCGCCGCGACCGCGGAGCCACTGCCCCAAATCGATTGATTGGCAGGTCCCCAGAAAAATAAGGAGATAGCAATGAGGGAATTAAGAACCACGGAACAAGAAGCAGCCGAAGACGTCTTCTTTGGCCAACTGGTCATCATTTACGCGCGCTGGTTTGTCGTCGTGGCTATGACGATTCTGGTTCTCTGGTCGTCGACCACGTTGGACCAGATGGTCATTGGCATTGCCTTGGTAGTGCCGCTGATCGCGCTCAACTTTTTCGTACATGGCCGCTACCTGATGGAGAAGCCGGCTAACCGGCTGCTGCTCATCATCCTGGGAATCATCGACGCGGCCGTCATCACACTAATCGTCATATTTTGGCCTGGGGCGAAGGGCATGTACAGCCAGTTTTACGTTTTCTATTACCCGATCATTCTGGCTTTCGCCTTTGTGTTTCCCGGTCGTCTTAGTTTTGTCTATACAGCATTCACTCTGGCGCTCTACGGCATTACCTGTGTACTGCTCACACCTTCCTTTCTGGCAGATATGGCTGAAATCGAAAGGCTGGTCTTGCGCATGGTCACGATGGCCGCGACCGGGATGATTGGCATCTACTACTACCGCATTCAGCGCCAACGACGTCGGCAGATCTATCTACCTGAGGAATCTGTTCTCGATCCGGCGTAGATCTTGACTACAGGCAGCTTGCTTTTGAGCAGGGCGCCTGCCCCCGCCCTGCTCAGGAAGGAAACGGTATGGCTGGCCCATTCAGGCGATTCGGCAAAAAGCTGCAAGACGCGCTCATGACGCCGGCGGAGGACCCGCGCCAGGCATATGTGTCCGCGTTTGATAAGCAGCGCGAACTCCTTTTGCGCGTTCGCGAAGCGTTGGTCGAGGTCGCCGCTGCAAAGAAACGGCTGCAGCTGCGCGCGGAATCGACGCAAGCCAAGCTGCCGCAGTTGGAGTCACGCGCGCGCCAGGCGCTGCGTGACGACCACGAAGATTTTGCGCGCCTATGCCTGCGGCGCCGCCAGCTAGCAGAAGCGCATCTGGGTTCGCTCAATAAGCAGCTGCTGGAAATCGGGCGGGAAGAGCATCGCTTGACCTTGACTGAGCAGCGGCTTTCCGACCAGCTGGCCGCCTTCTATACCCGCCAGGAGCTTTTGGCCGCGCGCTACAGTGCTGCTGAGGCGCAGGTGTTCATCGGGGAAGCGCTTGCCGGCGTTTCCGAAGAGCTGAGCGATCTCAGCCAGGCCATGGCCGCCGCCGAACAAAAATCGATGCAGATGCAGGCACGCGCTGCGGCGATCGATCGCTTAGTCGATGAAGGATTGCTCGAACTACCAAGTAGTGAGGAGTTTGCTCCGTCAGATGATATGCTTCTCAGGGGCGGTGATAGGGACATTGAAGCGCAGCTAACAGCAATGAAGGCGGAGCTCGCTGAGTAAATCGAAATCCTGCGCTGAGCGCTTAGATCAACTTATATCAAACACAGTTAGTGCTTGTGATAGCCCATTATAAGCCACCACTCGGCCGTCTGCAGCCGTTTTCTTCCAGGCACTACGCAGCATTTCAGCATGCCGGCACACGTAAACGAACTTACATCTCGCCTGCCAAAAATCTGCTATCATTCCCATGATACGGCCGTCGTTTGCCGGCCATTTGATAGTGAGGAGCGTTTTCGATGCTGCGTGCTTTGCCATTCCTGTTCCTGCCCTTGCTGCTAGCCGCCTATGAGCGGGCCCAATCCACTGCCACGGGGCCGGGTGCCGCCCCAACAGGCAGCTCTAAGCCGCCTGATCTCCCTGCTCCAGATCTCTCTCAACCCTACACGAATAAGGAAGTTACCTGGCCGCTTGACGATACTACCATGGCCGCTACGCTGACACGGCCCGCGGGCGACGGCCCATTCCCGGCAGTCGTTTTCGTCGCCGGCAGCGGCCCGACAGACCGCGACTGGAACTCGCCGCTGCTGCCCGGCCATAACGGCAGTGCCGCCCTGCTGGCCGATGAGCTGACCCGCGCGGGCTATGCCACGCTGCGCTATGACAAGCGTGTCACCGGCCCCTTTGCGCAGCAGAACCTGCCTGCCCTGCAGGGCAAGATCAGTTTCCAGAGCCATCTCGAGGAGTTTGCCAGCGCGGTCGATTACCTGGCCGCTTTACCGCAGGTCGATCCGGCGCAGCTTTATGTCCTCGCCAGCAGCGAGGGTACGCTGCACGCCATGAATTACCAGACATCCGAGCCGGCTGTGCCTTTTGCCGGCCTGATCTTAACCGGTGCGCCCGGCCGGTCATTGGCCGTGGTTCTGCACCAGCAGATCGATCAGACCATGCTGGCCGCAGGGCCCGATCACGATGAACTGCTGTCCAAATGGGACAGAGCGGTCGCCGCTTTTATCGCCGGCGAAGCGGTTGAACTCGACCCGGCGCTGCCGGAAAACGTGCGCCAGGTCTGGGCCGGCCTGACCGCGCCATTCAACCAGCCTTTCAGCGCCGAACTGCTGGCCGCCCGGCCGGCCGATTTGCTGGCGAAGATCACGGTGCCGGTACTGGTTATGATCGGCCAGAAGGACATCCAGGTGGACTGGCAGGCGGACGGCGGCGCGTTAGAAGCGGCCGCCGGCGACAATGTCACTTTTAGCTACCCGCCCGATGCCAACCACGTCTTAAAACATGAAGAGAAGCCCGCCGCCGAGCTTGGCGCGGCCGATGTCGCCACCTACAACGCGGCCGATCGCGTGCTCGATCCGCTGGCCCTACAGACTATCCTTGCATGGCTGGCGGCGCGGCGGGGCTAGTCCATTTCTCTATCCCGAAAACATACGTATCAAAGGGGATGCTCTGATGAAACGACTGCTGGGTATGGCGCTTCTGGTAATGATGTTGGTTAGCTGCGGTCCACAAGGGAATGGCAGTCCATCTTCCCTGACGCCGCAAACAGGAAATGGCGCTGCCGGGGAAACAGGGCAAATTCAACCCAGCCGCGAACAGATCGAAGCCGTCAATGCAGAAATGGCGGAGTGGGCGAACGGCCGTTGGACAGAGTATGCGGCCACATGGTCGCCGGACGCAGGGGTATTTAGCTTGAGCGCCACGGCCGATTCAGCCGCAGATGCAGATGCCATCAAGAGTTACTGCCGCATTCTGGATGACATCGTCAGCAAACATCTCCAGGAGGTCAAGGTGTCCGCGGCCGTCTTCCTGCAAAGCGGCTCCAAGATTGAATGTAAATAAAGAGGGCCTTTGGACAGTGAGAATGCCAAAAGCCCTTATTTTCCTTTCTAAGCTTGTTCGGGAACAGCCAGGCTCTTTGCCGGCGCTTTCGCTTTCTTCTCAGCGCGGCGGGCCACGAGATGGTCCACCACGTACCGCGCGTCCCGCACCATGCCGAAGATAACGGCCGAGGATGCTGCGTACTGGAAGAACAGACCTACGAAATAGAAGCCAGGCATGTCCTTGACAATCCCGCGCCTATGCACGGGTTCGAGTGGATCCTCTTCCCCACCAAAAATGGGCAGGTCTATCCAGGAGAAATTTGGCCGGTAGCCGGTAGTCCAGATGACGTTTTCGACTTCAAGGACGCGACCGTCTTCCAGCTGCGGCAGACCACCGCGCACGCCGGCTACACGCGGCACGCGATTGATGCCCGCGGCTTCGATGTCTGATTTTTGGGTTCGGGCGAGCGGCGTACCGTGGCCCATCACCTTGGAACGCAGCTTACGGCCGACCGGCGTATCAATCGTCAGTACGCGGTGCAGCAATATGCCTGCAAATATGGGAACAAACAAATGATCGAGTAGCTCCGATTTGCCTACCAACGGTTCCTGGCCGGGATGGCGGCCAGATAGCCACACCCGATGGCCCGGTGCGATATCCACGGCAATCTCAGCGCCCGAATTAGCCGCGCCGACGACCAAGACGTCACCAGCGAGAAGCTGGCTGGACCGCCGGTAGCCGCTGGAGTGCATCTGCTTGATGGCGGGGTCCAGCTCACTGGCGAAAGCCGGCTTATACGGGATCTGGAAGCTGGACATGGCCGAGATGACGTTTTCCGCCATATAAGTCTGATCGGCCGTGGTCACCAGGTACCTATCCTCACTCCGCGTGACATGCTCGACCCGTGTGTTCAGATGCACGGGCAGTTCGAACTGCTGCGCATAGGCTTCCAGATAGTCGGCATATTCGTCCTTGGTGGGATAGTAAAAGGGATCGGTGGGAAAGGGCTTTCCCGGCAGCTGGTCATAGCGCGCTGGGCTGAAAAGGCGCAGTGAATCCCAGCGGTTGCGCCAGGTATCTCCGACACGCTTGCCGGCGTCGAGGATGACGAAATCCAGGCCATGCTGTTGGAGAAGATAGCCGGTAGCCAGGCCGGCCTGGCCGGCGCCGACAACAACAACATCCACGTTCTGCGGCTTGTTGTTACTATGGTAAACGCGGTCGGCTGCTGAAATCAGAGTGCTCATGATATGGCCTCCTGTTCCGGAATCGCGCCGAGCTGCTGCATCACGCCGAACAAGTCGGGAAATGACCAGGCCTCGACAATCTTGCCCCCGGCAACGCGAAAAAAGGCGGCGCCGTTCATCTGTATCGGCCTGCCGGTAGGCGACAGGCCCAGGAACTCACCCTGCTGCGTGCCCCTGACGGCCAGACGTATAGCGACCATGTCATCCTCGGCCACGAGCTGCGTCACCTGCACGTCCATATCTGGGAAAGCGGAACGCAGCATCTGAACGGAGCTTATATACTCGTGACGACCGTCAATTTCGAAGAAGGGTATCTTTCCTCCAAAGTCAGTGGCTAAGAGCGTTTTGGCGGCGGCGTAATTGCCTGTTCCTTCCAGCTCTTCGACCAGTGTACGCACTATGTGCTTGTTTTCTTGAATCATGGTTTACCTCCAGCGATACTCACAGGTGTTGATTCATAACAAGCGTACAGGAGAAGCGGGGACGATACATGCCCCAAAGGGCGTATCCCGGCGGGGTATAGTGGGGGTGCTCGCCGTGGGGTGAGGGCTTAAACCGGGTTCGTTTGCACCGTTTCCGGCGCAGTTATCTGCGGTCTAGCAGATCCAGTTCCCGGGCGCGAGCGGCGGCTTCAGTTCTGGAACCGACTTGAAGTTTGCCGTAGATGTTGCCGGCGTGTTTTTTGACGGTGCCGGGAGCGATGACTAACTTCTCGGCGATTTCCCGGTTGCTAAGCCCGGCAGCCAGCAGCTCAAGGACATCCAGTTCCCGCTCAGTGAGTGGTTCGGGAAGCGACTGTTTCAGCTTGCCGGGCAAAGCAGCCGATTCGCCGGCCGCCTCCAGGATGCGCGCCGCGTAGTCCGGCAGTACGTCGCGGGCACGAGCTTCTTGCAAGAGACGGGCCATTGGCAAACCCAGATCGGCGAAGAGCCGGATGTAGCCTTCGGGCTCGGCCAGGGCCAATGCGCGCTCAAGGGTGATGAGGGCCTCCGGGATATCGGATAGCCGGGCGTGCGCCAGGGATTGTTGGGCCAGAGCTTCGATCAGCACGGCGTTCATGCCGCTGTCCTCTGCCTCCCGGCATAGAGTGTCAAGCAGGGATTGCGCCTGGCGCACAGAACGGTCATCGCCGCGAAATATGAGGGCGCGGGTCACAGCCAGCTTGATGGTCTGGCTCTGCGGCCGGCCGTCCACCACCTTGTCTTGCAGCATCTTATCCGACCAATTGACGGCGGCGCGCAGCCTATCCGTTGCCAGCCAGAGTTCCAGCTGCAGGCGTTCCAAACGGCCGTGCCAGTCAGCGTGGACGTGTTCGTCGACCAGTTGGCGCGCCTGGCTAAGATACTCCTCGGCCGATTCAAAATCCCGCTGCGCCAGCTTGAGGCGCGCGGTGAGCAAATAGCCGGCGATTTTGCCCTGCACGTCCCCGCCTAGTTCGGCACGCTGCAGACCTTCCGTGATCTTCTCCGCGGCATCTTCAAGTTCATTCCATTCGTAATGGATCTCGCCCATGCGTATGTATACCCAGCCAATGAGCGGAAGTGGCAGCCGGCCCCACAATTGGCGTCCCTCTATGACGGCCAGGGCCTTGCTCCAATAATTACTTGCCCGTTTCAAGCTGCCCTGGCGCAGCTCCAGATCAGCCAGACCGCCGTAGATGTGCGTGGCACGCAGCTGATAAGCGGGATCGCCGACTAGATCCAGGGCATACTCATAATAGTCCCGTGCTTGGTCCCACTTGCCGGCGTTCCGGTACCCCTCACCCAGCGCGGAACAAATATTCGCGCGATGCAGATAATCCGTCTCCGGCAAATCGGAGAAGGCCCGCTCGGCCAGTGGTTCGGCGTGTTCCAGATCATTCATGGAACAGGCGATCTGGCAGCGCATGGTTGCTACACGGGCCAGCTGCCAGCGTTTGTCATCGCGCTGCGATGTCTGGAGGGCCTCTTCGATGCGGTCTATACGCTGAATGCACACCTCAATGTCGCCCGTAAAAGCGAACCATTTTGCCTCAGTAAGGCCAATGACCGGATGCCGGTCGCGCCATGCCTGCGGTATCTTATCGAGCCAGGTCCGTACGCGCCGCACCTGTCCTGTATGCAGCATTATTTCGAAATTGTTCTCGGCAATGCGGACCACGATCGCTTCATCTAGCGCAGCGACTGCATGTCTAAAAGCAAGTTCAACTGTGTCGCTCGCTTCGTACCAGAGAGCGGCGCGCCGGTTTAGCTCTTGGATTGCATCCGGCTGTCGCCGCTCCAATTCCTGGCGCAAGAATTCGGCAAACAGCGGGTGGTACCGGTACCACTCCCGCTGATCATCTAAGGGCACAATAAAGAGATTTTCCTGATCGAGGCGCTCCAGCATCTGGCGCCCATCGTCTCGTCCGGTAAGGGCGTCGCTCAGGTCCGCAGTCAGGCGATCCAAAACACTGGTTTGCAGCAAGAAGTTCGAGGTTTCTTGCGGGAGGCGTTCCAGCACCTCTTCACGGAAATAATCAGTAATAAAACGCTGGCGCCCGCTCAGGGTAAAGTGGCTCGTTTCAGCCGGCGCCAAGCGGCGGCCCAGCGCGGCCAGCTGCAGCCCGGCGATCCAGCCTTCCGATTCTTCCTGGAGGTCCGCCAACTGCGCCTGCCCGAGGTCAAGCGCCATGACCGTATTCAAGAGTTCCCCCGTCTCTGCAGGTGAAAAACGCAGATCCGGGGCGCGAATGTCCACCATTTCGCGCCGTGCGCGGTAGCGCGCCAGAGGTAGAGGCGCGTCATCGCGCCCGGCCAGAATAAAGTGCAGACGCGGCGGTAGATGATCAATCAAGTAAGCCAGCGCCTGGAGGATAAATTCGTCGTCGATCAAGTGGAAGTCGTCGAGCACAAGCACGAGGTCATCGCCAAGCTCCGCGCCAGCATTGATGAAATGAGTCAGGACCAGATCGGTTTCCGGATCGATGCCACTGAGAAGGATACCTAAAGGACTGTCGATAATTTCCGGATGGACACGCTCCCAGGCCTGAAGTACATAGCGGAAGAAGCGATAAAAGTCGTTATCCTGTTCGTCAAGGGTCAGCCAGGCCACCGGATGCTCGGTCACGCGGGCCCATTGAATGAGGGCAGTACTCTTGCCATAGCCAGCGGGGGCCGAAAGAAGCAGAAGTTTGCTGTGGTCAATACTGCTTTCAAAGAGGTTTTCCAGCCGCCTTCGCGGCAAGAGCTGTCCTGGAAGGGACGGCACCTGAGTCTTGGTTGCCAGGAGAAAAGAGAGGTCGCCCTTGGCTGCGGCAGATCGCTCGCCTTGGCCGCCGGTCGTTTTCCTCATCCCCGGTATCCTCTAACTCTTACCAGCAGTGACAGGCAAGTAGACGACAGGACCGCCCAGCCTGGTGGTAAATGAGTACGCGCCAAAATCATCGGGGCTGTTGCCGCGTACGATTAGCGTGTAGGTGCCTGTCTGTGGCAGTACCTCCTGGCGATCCTGCAAGAAAGTATCGAACAGGACGGCGCTGTCGGGCGCCTGCAACCGCCAGCCAATGAGCACATTACTTCCCGATAACCAGTCGAATTCAACCCGATCACCCGCAGCGCCATCGAAAGTGTAAACATCAGTCGCTCCCGGCGCTTCCAGATTGCCGGCCCCGGGTCCCGGAACACCATCCGATACGGTGTCGCCAATGCTTATGCTGAAGACGTCGGCCGATGAAGGAACCCCTAGGAGCCGGAAGGAATATGGACCTGTATCGTCGACCCCGTTGCCGCGGAGAGTGAGCGTATAGGTTCCCGTCTGTGGCAGTTGCTCCTGCCGGTCCTTTAGAAATGTGTCGAACAAGATAGTCTTGTCCGGTGCTTCCAGCCGCCAGCCAATAAGCACGTTGCTGCCCGACAGCCAGTCAAATATCACTTCATCGCCCGCCTGCGCATCAAAAGTATAAACATCGGCCGCACCGGGTGTTTCAAGATTACCTGCTCCTGCAGCCGGTACGCCATCAGACACCGTATCCCCGATACTGATGGAAAATTCCTGTGGTACAGGAACCAGCAGCAGGCTGAAAGAATAGACACCCGTGGTCGACGCGTTGCTGCCACGCACGCTCAGCGTGTAAGTTCCTGTCTGCGGAAGGATAATTCGCCTATCTACGTTGAAGGAATCAAACAATACGGCGCCGTCTGGAGCCTCGAGCAGCCAACGGAATTGCCCGGAACTTCCAACCAGCGAGTCTATGATTACATCATCGTTCGCTGATCCTTCAAACTCGTAAGCGTCTTGGGAACCACCGCTTTCAATGTTGCCCGCTCCTGGTCCCGGCACGCCATCGGAGACGGTGTCGCCATAGCTGATCTGGAATACCTCATCCTGCGCATGCGGCAGCGCAAGCAGCGTCAGTAGGCCAAGGAAGATAAAAGAAATCGCGCGACTATTCATTGACTTCTATATCTATAGTAGACATTATTGCCTCTCGCCCGCAGTATTCTACATATCTTATTATTTCTTTCTATCCGGCCGTCAATCAAGCGTTCTGGGCGGCCGCATCTTTCGCCTGAAACTCCTGATTAAGGAGAACCGGAACGCCTCTTCCCTCATAACTTGTTTCCAACAAGCAGCTTGCCCACTTGGCAGTTGATTAACAATCCCCAATCCGCCCTGCATGCGACATACAATAAAACAGAACAGAGCTGGATGAATCAAGGCACTGCAAAACGAGCTAGTCCGGGCATGATAAATTGAATAGGAAACAACCGTTATGAACAGAAAACTACTTTTCGGTGGCGCGGCCGTTGCTCTCGCCGGCGTCGCCCTCTACAGGCTGGTCACCCCGGCCGAGGATATCTACGAGGGGCCCGCAGGCGCCTGGACAGCGAACGATATGCCCGACCTCAGCGGCAAAGTGATCGTCGTCACCGGCGGCAACAGCGGTATCGGATTCGAGGCGGCCAAAGAGTTTGCCCGTAAAGGCGCCCACGTCATCCTTGCCTGCCGTAATATGGAGAAAGCCCGCTCCGCCATGGAGGAAATCGTGGCCGAGATGCCTGGCGCATCGATCGAAATCATGGATCTCGATCTCGCCAGCCTCGACTCTGTGCGCCAATTCGCCGCTGCTTTTAAAGCCCAACATGATCGCTTGGACATCCTGGTCAACAATGCCGGGATCATGATGGTTCCCTATGGCAAGACCAAAGACGGATTCGAAAGCCAGTTCGGCGTCAATCACCTGGGCCATTTCGCCCTGACCGGCCTCCTTCTCGAGCCGCTGCTGGCGACCCCTGGCGCGCGTGTAGTGACTATCAGCAGCAACGCCCATACGCGGGGCGAAATGGACTTTACAGATCTCGGGTTCCAGGATGGCAGCAGCTACGACCGCTCAGCAGCCTATAACCGCTCCAAGCTTGCCAATTTGCTTTTCACTCAAGAGCTGCAGCACCGCTTCGCGGAAAGCGGCGCCGATGTTATCGCCGTCGCTGCCCACCCCGGTATTTCCGCTACCCACCTTGCCGATCACCTCATCGAGGGTCCTTTTATCGATCTGGCCCGCCCTCTCGCCGGCAGGATCTTCCAAAGCGCCGCCATGGGCGCCCTGCCTACTCTCCGGGCCGCTGTGGATCCCTCCGCGCAAGGAGGTGACTACTACGGACCCGACGGATTTAATTCCTTTCGCGGCTATCCAGTGAAGATTGCTGCCAGTCCTGCCGCTCAGGATGCGGCCGACGCCCGGCGTTTATGGGATGTATCCGAACACCTTACGGGCGTCACCTACGACGCCCTTCAGCCGCGCGAGAGTTCGGGAGATCATTCTCAGCAAGCCTAGGCAGCGGCATGTGCTTTTCCTTGCCGCAGCAGCGCTTCATACGGCGCCACTGCCACCAGATCGGCAGCGGCTTTAGAGATGCCGTTGTTTAAGGTGACCAGCGCGTCACCTTGCTGGCCTGAGGGCTGGTTTTTTGCTAGGAAAACACTAGGCGGGAACGCCAACCGTCAGGCGCACCGTG
>JBJYWX010000495.1:45731-55345 GCA_046259695.1 Promineifilaceae bacterium (SeqCode)
AACGTCCGCCATCTGTGACTCCACACCATCACGGAAAACATTGTCTGTTGCCAGGGAAATCTGCGATTGATTCCTGAGACTCTGCGCATACCCGTCGCTGGCATACACCGTATCGCAGATAGCTTCTGGCAGCGCCAGCTGCAAGCTGTGGACCACGTTGCCGGCGTCCGTGGCTTCAGCCAGAGACGCGTAAATTTCGAAATGGGCGTGGGGCCAGCGGCCCATATAGCAGGCGGGAAAGACCGAGGTAAAGGTCACTTAACCCGCGCGCCAGGGCGGTGGTTATTCTATTTTGGGGAGAAAACCGGTGATCGCCGGCAAGAGCCGGCGATCACCACAGGTGGCTTACGGGGACACTACGGCCGGCAGGAAAAGTTCACGCACGGCGTCTTCCAGCGTTTGCCAGTAACCGGCGAACAGGGTGTAACTACTGCTGTCTGATGGGCCGGCGACCGGCTGGCCGGTTGTGCCCATAACGGTATACGAAGCGCTGCTCATCACCGCGCCGCCGCTGGCGACCACGTCCCAAGGAACATTGTAAGCATCAGCCGTATCCGGTCCGGCAACGGCCGCCGGGGCGGAGATGCTGACAATCACCGCCAGCACAAGTAGCGCCGCGAAGAGGAGCAGGAGGAGCTTGCCTTTGTCTCTGATGAAATGCATCGGGCCCTCCCTATCACTCACCGGAGAGCATGACCCAGGCCATGCCCTCTTTATCAGGATTGCTCATCAGGCGGCCCATGGCCGGCTGGGCTGCACTCTCATCCAGGCGCTGGCCCATCTCCAGGCCGGAGCTCGAGCCGAGATTGGCCTGTACCAGGCCCTGCACGGTGACGGCTACATAATCTCCAGGGGCGGCTGTTCCGCCTAGATATTCGAAGCCGCCAACCTGGGCGCCATAGATGTCGCTGATCGGCTCGCGGTTGGCGCGGCCGGTAGCCACACCGACGATTGCATCGCTGGATGAAGTAGCCTTCTTGACCTGCATCACAGGAATATTCAATTCGGCGTCCAACTGTACCCCGCTGACGGAGACGAAGTCCCCGATTTTAATCGTGTCTGTGCCCGTGTTGCGGGCCATGTAAGCGGTCGCGCAGCCGATACAGTTGCCACCGCCGATGATCTGGATGCCGGCAACGCTGTCAAATGTGGCGCCGTAATAGCCAGAAGCGCCGACGCGGCCCGCCCTGACATACATGCCGCGGTAATTCTCCGAGCGAATGATAGCTCCCGTCGCGCCGGTATCTTGGGTAGGATCGCCTTCTACTATCTGCCCGCCGGCCGCGATGGCCAACAGTGCGGCTGACTTGTCCCGGTCGGCGCTGCTGGTGGCGGCCTGGTTCAGGGTCAGCAGCGCGTGCCCGCCGCCCGCCGAAGCGTCCTGGTTCCAGATGGTGAGCACCGCGCCAGTATCGTCAAAGCTCCCAAAAGTGCGGTCGCGCGATTCCGAGCCCTGGATGACCGCGCCGGGCACCAAGCTAAAAGCAAAGGGCGAGCCCTCCAGCCGCTGGCGAGGCGACAAAGTCTCCCCTTCAACCGCGACTTCCATCCAGGTGGGCTGGGCGAAAATCTCGGGATTGATATCGCCGGCGAAGCCCACGCTGGTCGTGAACAGCCCATCTTGGACAGGGATTTGCTGCGTCTGGCTAAACACCTCGGTGCCGCCGGACGCAACCTGGTAGATACTGATCGTCATTTCATAGTCGCCGTCGGCGACAGGTTGGCCGCTGTTGTCAAGCAGCCGGCCCTGGTAACTAAAATCCGGGTACAGGGCCACGCCGCAGCCGCCGGCCACAATGGCAAAGATCGGCAGCAAAATAAGAACTACACGGGACCATCGAACAGAAGAAAACATGGGGTGCCTCCTTTCAGGCTAGAGACCGTAAGAGGAAAAGGGGTGGATCAGGTACAATATTATTATACGTATTACCTCACTAATGTCTATAGCGCCCCGGCTAAAACCAGATCGCTTCCCCGTTTTGGCCAGACGAACAGGGTCCTTCTACTCTGTAGGCAAGATTGTCTCGCGCGCGAGCGGCAGCGAAACCCGGCCGTCTGGCAGTGGTTTGGCGAACAGGCTCTGGTATTCCGAAAGTTGGCCCTTCTCGATCAGATAGATATAGCCGGCCAGAACCAGGCGCCAGGCACGGTAGGCTACTTCGCCTACTTCGGCCACGGCCGGTTCGCGCTGTGCTTCCAAGCGCCGTAGCCAGCGGCGCAGCGTTAGGACATAGTGCTCGCGCAGCGACTCCACTTCTCGTGTCTCAAACCCTGCCAGTTCAGCCGCTTTTAGCACCGTGGGAATGGCGATCACGCGGCTGTCGGGAAAAGAGTACTTCTGCATAAATGCATTGCGTCCCCTACCCAGGCGATCCATCCAGCCGCGCCCTACATGCCGCCTGTCGAGCTGCGACGCACCTCCCTGCAGCAAAAACAATCCGCCTGACCGGAGCATGCTGTAGGCTTTAGCGAAGTAGCCGGGCAGTTTCTTCTCGCCAACATGTTCGAACATGCCCACCGATCCTATTTTGTCAAAGGGTTTATCAGGCGAAAATGCTTCATAGTGCACGATTTCGATGCGGCAGCGATCACCAATACCCAGCGCCTCAATGCGCCTCCGAGCTTCGGCCGTTTGCGCCTCGCTCAAGCTGATACCCGTGCCGTCGACGCCATATTTGGTCACGGCGTGGATTAACAGGCCGCCAAAACCACAGCCGATGTCGAGAAAACGCTCGCCGGGCCGTAGAGCCAGCTTACGGCAGATGCGATCGAGCTTCCGTTCTTGCGCGGTGTTTAGCGATTCGTCCTCCGCCGCGAAATAAGCGCAAGAATAGACCAGACGCTCGTCCAACCACAGCTTGTAGAACTCATTCGACAGGTCGTAATGAAACTGTACGGCCTGCCGGTCTCGCTGCTGAGAGTGTAAGCGCCCATCGCCACTGTAGACGGCAAATGGCGCGCGCGCCGTTTCTCGCGCACCGTTGACCTGCCCGCCGCTGTGCTCCAGTCGCCACAACTGGCGTGCCAGGGACAGCAGCTTGGCGAGGGAATGCGGCAAAATGCCCAGGCGTTCAACCAGGCCAAAAGCGGCTACTAGATCGCCTTCGATATCATAGTCATCAAAGATGAAGGATTCGCCCAAGGCCAGCTCGCTAGGGGGCATTAACATACGCCGCAGGGCCGCTGGCTGTTTCAGTAGAAGCGTGAACTCGGCCTGTGTACCTGGAGGCTGCGGCGGCAGCACGGTGCCATCTGGCAGGCGCACGGCAAACGGCTGTTCCGCCAGCAGTTCGAGGATCTCCTGCACCGTCGTTGCCAGCGCCGGCGCCGCTTCCATCGTATTTTTACTCATGATGAAACGCACCTCCTAATGCCTGCCGGCAATCGAATCACCCTGATAACGTGAGCTAAACCGCCGAATGGGCAGAGGAATGGTCTTCTACTTGAGTCAAGACCACCCCTCCTTTATACTATCATTATACCAATCGTGGCATATACTCTCCGCCACCAACCTGTTTTGCCGTGACAGGCAGGAGACTCTTTGAGCATACAATCAGCAAGTGACCCGGAAGAACTGCGCGAGGTGCTGGCCGCCTATTTGCCCATGGACCGTCGTCAGGCACTGGCGCGCGGCGACAAATTACCGGATCGAGCGTTTGGCGCCGTGTTATTTGCCGACATTTCCGGCTTCACACCGATGGCGCACATTCTGGAAGAACGGTTGGGCCCCCAGCGCGGCCCCGAACTGCTTACGCGCCAGTTAAACCGTCTTTACAGCAGACTGGTTGCCGCGGTCCATCGTTATGGCGGCAGTGTGATTAACTTCGGCGGGGACGCGATCAACTGCTGGTTCGACCGGCAAAACGCGCCAGACGGAGATATTCGAACCTGCCTGCGCCGCGCCGTCACCTGTGCTTTTACCATGCAAGAGGAAGTCGGCCGCTTCGATCCAAAATTACCCATGACCGACCTGTTGCTGCCGGTGAAAATCAAAGTAACGCTCACCGCCGGAGACGTGCGTCGTTTCCAGGTGGGTGATCCCCGATATCGCTTGATCGACACCCTGGCCGGCCAGACTATGGAACGGCTGGACATCGTTGCGCAGGCTGCTCAACATGACGAAGTCGTGGTGGGAGAAGAGATTGTCGCCCAGCTGGCGGGGCAAGTTATGGTTTCGCAGTGGCGCCAAAAAGGCGAGCAAAGATTCGCCGTCCTGACGGCAATCACGGCGCCGGCAGAGCCTGCACCCTGGCCTTACATGCCGCCGCCGCCGGTCGAGGTAACGTCGCAATGGATATTGAACCCCGTATGTGAGCGCCTCAGCCGGGGCGAAGGGGAGTTCCTGTCCGAGCTGCGGCTGGCGGCGGCCCTGTTTATGCACTTCGCGCCGTTGGACTATGACCATGACGAACAAGCGCAAGAGAAGCTGGACGCATACATCCGCTGGGTGCAGGCGGTTATTGAAAAGCATCACGGCTATTTCATGAGCCTGACTATTGGCGACAAGGGCAGCTACATCCTGGTTTCGTTCGGGGCGCCGGCAGCTTATGGTGATGAAGGTGCCCGCGCCGTACTCGCCGCTCTGGAACTGCGCACCCCTCCCCCAAACCTGGCCTACATAGCGGATAACGGGATTGGCATTAGCCTGGGCATGGTGCGCACGGGGGCTTACGGCGGCATAGAACGGCGGGAATATAGTATCCATGGGACGATTCTCAACATCGCTGCTCGACTAATGAGCGCGGCGCAATCGGGCCAGATACTGGCCACGTCGGCCGTCGCCAAAGCGGCCGGCGAAGCAGCTACCTTTGCCGATCTTGGCCCGCACGCTTACAAAGGGCTGGAGCAGCCACTGACAACCTTTACTGTTGTAGATTATCGGGAACCTGAAGGATTCCCTGAGCAAAAAGAGTCTTTGGCGTATGTGGGCCGTGATGCGGAGCGCGCACGCCTTACTGCGCAGCTGGAAGCCCTGCAGCAGGGCACCAGCAGCAACGCCTTAATTGTTGGCGAGGCAGGTATCGGCAAGTCGCGGCTGATGGAAGAATTGGTCCAGGAGGCCAATGGGCTGGGCCTCGAAACCATTGTCGGGCAGGGTAACGTGCTCGAACAGAACGCAGCCTTTCATGCCTGGCGCCCGATCTTAATGACGCTGTTAGGGCTACGCGAAACGGATGATGCAGCGGCCATGACCGCCGCTGTCTCTTCGCATCTTGCCGGCATGCCGGAGCAGCTGCTGCGCATGCCCCTGCTCAACGGCATCTTGCCCCTCAATGCTCCGGAAAACAAATTTACAGCCTCCATGAGCGGCGAAGTGCGCGCCAATAACACCTACACGCTCCTCCTGCAGCTGCTCCGTCAGGGCAAGCAGCCCGGCGATCCCCTGGTGGTCGTGTTGGATGACGGCCAATGGCTGGATTCGGCGTCCTGGGGCCTGGCGGATTGGATCCGGCGCGAAATGGAGCACCTATTGCTCGTGGTACTGATGCGGCCGGTATTTGATGGAGACAGCCCAGGCGCAGCAGAGCCCGACCTAGGTGTTATTCAGCCGGACGAGTACACCGCGCTGCTGGAAGCGCCGGAGACTCAGCGCTATGAACTGGGCCCTTTAACAACAGAAAATATCGCCCAACTTGTGGCACAGAAGCTGGGCGTAAAGCAAGTGCCGGAACCGATCCTGGCGCTAATCAATACGCGCGCTGAAGGCCACCCCTTCTTTAGCGAAGAGATCGCCCTGGCGATGCGTGACGAAGGGTTGATACAAGTAATAGATAGTCAAGCGATACTGGCAGAGGGCGCGGAGATCGCCGAGCTGGAGTTTCCGGACACGGTGCAGGGCATCATAACCAGCCGGATTGATCGCCTGGAGCCAGGCCAAGAGCTGGCGCTGAAAGTGGCCAGCGTCATTGGTCGCGTCTTTCTTTTTCGCACGCTGCAAGAGATACATCCCGTGGAGGCGGACCGGCCGCAGCTCGCGGCCCATCTCAAGGTGCTGGCCCGCCTGGATATCACGCCTGTAGAGGCACTGTCCCCCGAACTATCCTATATTTTCAAGCACGCGATCACGCGTGACGTAGCCTACAGCCTGTTACTGCACCGCCAGCGCCAGGAACTGCACGCGGCCGTCGCCGCCTGGTACGAGCAGAATTATCCCGGCGAACTGGCGCCTCTTTATCCGCTCCTGGTTTACCATTGGCGCGAGGCGCTAAACCCTGGCAAAACAGTCTATTACCTGGACAAGGCCGGCAGGCAGGCGCTGAGCAGTTATGCCAACCGTGAAGCCGTGTCATTCTTTACAGAAGCGCTGGCCATTACCGGAGAACACCCGGATTTGCTGCAGTCGGTCTATGGCTCGGAAGCGCTTTTGATCCAGGCGCAGTGGCTGCGGCAGCTTGGCGAGGCTTACCTGGGACTGGGCCAGCTGCCCGAGAGCCGGGAATCGTTGATGCGCATGCTGCAGCTGGTGAAGCGCCCGGCGCCTTCATCTCAGGTTCGGCTGGCCGCCACCCTATTCCAGCATATGGTCATCCAGATGCTGCATCGTCTCGGCCCCGGCCGGCTGTTGAATCGCGCCACAGGCATCGAATCGGAAATCTTCCTGGAGACAGCGCATGCCTACCAGCAGTTAGCAGAGATCTATTATTTCGCCAATGAACGCCTGTTGACGCTCAATGCCGGCTTGCATGTACTCAACCTGTCCGAACGGGCCAAAGAGTCGCCGATTCGAGCGCGCGCCTACGCCAACATGACGGTCATCTGCGGATTGCTATCCTTGCATAGCGCGGCGGAGGCTTATGGGCGGCGGGCTTTGAAGACGGGCGAAGAAGTCGGCGACCGCTCGGCATTGGCCTGGGCCAATCTATTGGTCGGCACCTATGAGATCGGCCTTGCACACTGGGCTTATGGCACGGAATTGGCGCAGCGCTCTACCGACATTTGTCGCGAGCTGGGTGATTTGCGCCAGCTTGGCCTTAGTATCGGGCTTCTGGCCCTACCCGCACTATACCGGGCCGATTTTGACCAGAGCTGCAGCCTGTATGTGGAATGGCATGAAACCGCACTTCAGGCCGGCAACATCCAACACCAGGCCTTTGGTCTCTTTGGGCAGGCCGAGTGCCTCCTGCCCCAGGGCGGGGCAGCAGTAGCAGTTGACCTGGTTGAGCAAGGCTTGCGCTTGATCGTTGAACGCGCGCAGCCCACGGTAGATAACCGCACGGCCGCGATTCGCGGTTACGGCTTACTGGCGTTGGCGCGCCAAAGAATAGGTAATGACGAGTTGGCCGCGCAGGCCGCCGCTAATGGATTAGAGGTGCTCAACCAGCTGTCGCTGCCCACGCGGGTAACCCTGCTGGAAGGCTTGTCCGGGGTAACGGAAACCTATCTTGCGCTGTGGGAAAAGGACGGTGGTCAACAAGGTGGGCCCTCAGAATGGCGTGAATTGGCGCGGCAGGCGTGCGACATCTTGGGCCGCTACGGCGGTGTCTTCGACATCGGCCGTCCACGGGCTAAGTTGTGGTGGGGACAGTACTATTGGCTGGCCGGCGAAGCAGACAAGGCCCGCCGTCGCTGGCAGGAGAGCCTAGCGGATGCAGTAAGTCTGTCGATGCCCCTGGAAGCGGCCGTCGCCCGGCTGCACCTCGGGCAGCACTTGGAGGGCGAGGAAGGGCAGGCCCTCCTCACTGAGGCGATGGCGCAGTTCGAGGAAGCCGGCGCCACCTATGACGTGAATCTGGCCAACAGCCTCCTCGAAGAGTACCTGCCCCTGGAAGCAAACACCGGCTGAGCGGTCTTCGCTTTTGGACTGGTTACACCTGCCCGGCAGCTTCCGCGAAACGGACAGCCACGTTGCCCGACCCCCAGAATTTCTGCATGGGCTGAATTGAATTCACTGCTCGGCCGAAATAGCGACGTAGACATCTTCAATTGTGTCCGGGTCGCCGTCGAATCGACGGCCGTTGGTGCGATTGGCGATGCGCAGCAACAGGTCCTGGTCGGCGTCAATACCGTAGGCAATAGTGAAGGTTTTCGCCCCCCTCCACATCTTGCCCCGTGGCCATGGACATTTTGCGTGTTCTCGAGTTCTATCGAAAGTCATCGTCTCTTCTACCTATCATGAAATTGGCAGACCTAGGTGCTCGTGCAGCGCCGGCTCTTCCGTGGCGTCGGGCCAGAACAAGAAGGCTACATGACACCGCGGGTGGGGCGCGGCGCGGTGCAGAAGCGGGTAGACGAGCAGGCTTTGTTGGCGCGAGGTGTTGATGCCATCCAGGGGCCGGCCGGCGCGGGTGAGACGGAAATCTCCGAGGAGCTGAATCTCTAGATAGGGCGCTGTTATTCTTTCCGACACGAATGCCCGTCCCCTGGAAGGGTCGTGAAACGCTCAGGCAGTATAGCCTGCGATCAACCGGACAAAAGCAATCTGGCGTGACAGGTAAACGCGGATTTAGCCACACCTTTATGATATTATATGCTAAACACAGAGGCGCTGGCAACGGGGGTACATCTGGCACGCTAGTTCCGCACCCTCCGCCTCAAACCCATACCAGCCCTGGACGTCCCTTTGGCCTGCATGGCCCGCTGGTCTAGAATTGCGCTCATGAAATGGCTCGGCAAGATCGAACAGCGGGTCACCCTACCCGGCGACAGCGAAACGCAGCGCTCGCAAAAGACATTGGTGGTCGTTGTCGCCTTATTCGGTTTCGTGGCGACCCTGTTCAATGCCCTGCCCATGTTTAACGGCGGCCTCAGTGCCATGGGCTGGACCTATGTCGGATCGGCCGTGTGCATCCTGGCCGGCGCACTGCTGATCCTGGCCTGGCCGCGCCATTTCACCCTGATCACTTTCTTGCTCCTGCTGGATGTGCTCATTTTTCCGGCGATCACCCAGGTGCTTTCCGGCGGCTACGCTTCCGGCATGTTCTTCATGGTCTGGCCTGTCCTCGCGCCCTTAGGCGCCGTGCTGGTGTTGGGGACGCGCCATACCCTTATCCACTTTTTCCTTTTTATGCTGACGGTCGTCGTGATCGCCGCCCTGGAGCCGTTCTCGTTAACGATCGCGCCGGAAATAACCTCCTCCGTGCGCCTGGGTTACAACATCCCTGGCCTAATAAGTTTCGGCCTGATCATAGCCGCCGCCAGCCTCTATCTTCTGCGCCAGGTCGAGCGTTTCCGGCAGCGCGTCGACGCCCTGCTGCTGGACATTTTGCCGGCCTCTATCGCGGCACGCCTTAAGCTTGGCGCGCAGACGATAGCCGACGGCTTTGACAGCGTGACCGTGCTCTTCGCCGACATCGTTGATTTCACGCAGCTGTCGGCCGACGCCGATCCGGTAGACGTGGTGCGCCTTCTAAACGCCATCTTCTCCGACTTCGATGACCTGGCGGCGCGGCATGGCCTGGAAAAGATCAAAACCGTGGGCGACGCCTACATGGTAGCCGCCGGGCTGCCACGACCGCGGCCTGACCATGTTGAGGCAGTCGCCGCCTTTGCCCTGGACATGCTGGACGTCATCGGGCAGCACCAGGGGCTGCACGGCGAACCGGTGCGGCTGCGCATCGGCATCAATACCGGCCCGGTTGTCGCCGGCGTGATCGGCCACCAGAAGTTCAGCTACG
>JBJYWX010000496.1:0-23097 GCA_046259695.1 Promineifilaceae bacterium (SeqCode)
AGTTCCTGCACGTCATCGACGTCGTGCCCACGATCCTGGAGGCGGCAGGTCTGCCTGAGCCCGACTTCGTCAACGGCATCCAACAGAAGGCAATGGAAGGGTTCAGCTTCTACCATATCTTTGACGACGTGGACGGCGAGGACCGGCACAAGACGCAGTATTTCGAAATCGGATGCAACCGCGGTATCTATCACGAAGGTTGGACGGCCGTCACCCGCCACTGGCTGCCCTGGCCCGACCCACGTGAGGAGGTTCCGAACATCTACGACGATGTATGGGAGCTGTACGCGCCGGACGACTATACCCAGGCTCACGATCTGGCCGCCGAAAATCCGCAGATGCTGCGCAAGCTGCAGGAACGCTTTCTTATCGAGGCCGCCAAGTACAACGTTTTGCCGCTCGATCCGCGGCAGCGGGAGCGATTCGATGCAGCAATCGCCGGCCGGCCCGACCTACTCGCCGGACGCACCAAGATGACACTCTATCCCGGCGCGTCGCGCATGAACGAGAATACGGTGCCCAACGTGAAGAACACGCACTTCAACGTGACCGCGCCGGTGACCATCGGCGATGAACCCGCGCAGGGCGCCATCATCGCCCAGGGCGGCCGTTTCGGCGGCTGGTGCCTCTATTTCAAGGACGGCGTGCCCGCCTACGCCCACAATTGGGTCGGCCTGGAAACCTATATCGTGCGCGCCGATGAAGCGATAGCAGCGGGCGACCACGTGATCGAACTCGATTTCCGTTACGACGGTGGCGGCACCGGCAAGGGTGGTACGGCCACACTCCTGTGTGACGGCCGTGAGATCGGCCGCGGCCGTGTGGAGAAAACGGTGCCGGCGCTCTTTTCCTTCGACGATTACCTGGATATCGGCCGTGACGGCGGCGAGCCGGTCGTGGAAGACTATGCCGAACACGGCGGCGCCTTTAATGGCACCATCAAGCAGGTCACGATCGATATCGACCCGGACTTCCAAGAGCACGACGTGGAGCTGATAATACAGGCGAGATACCGCAAGCAGTAAGACAGGTAAGGGGGAACGGCCAGGCGCCACTCTGCCCGCAAACCGCGCGTTTGCGGGCAGAGTGTTTTCCGAGCCCGCCTGGTACTCCGTACCGGCTATAAAGCGGGGATGCAACATACGTTCCTCATATTAGCGCAGATAGCCGCCGGCATCCTCTGGATCTCCAGCGGCCACACTTTTGCCGCAAAATCAGCCGCCCTCAAGCGAGACGTCTTCGCCCTTCTGCACGAGGCCGCCGCATACAACGTCACCATCCAATTCCAAGACGCCAAGCTCGCAGTAGCTCGCGTCGGTACCGGCATTGTCAATCCTGGCGAATACGATAAAAACGGGGGCCCCGTTCCCCCAATGGACCGCCAACCTGCGCGCCGAACGTGACCTCCTCCGCCAGCCCGTACCCGGACCTTGGTCAGCGTTATCATCCCCAGCGACGACAGCAGCAAAGAGGCCAGCGCCGGCTTTTTCGATTAGTCTGCTCAGCAGGCCTGCGCAAACCGTTTAACTGCCCTATGCTCCTTGAGTTTGACACGGGTGCCCGTGGGCATTTATGCTGATAGGGCAACTGTTCACGGCCGTATCAAGGGCCAATAAGGTGGCTAGGGATGCCAAACTCTATAACTAAGCCGGCACGGCTCCGGCAGTTTGATTTCTTCCTATATGCCGGCATTTTCGTTTTCCTGTCTATGCTGGTTAGCTGTGCTCCGTCAGCATCTGAGTTGGAAGCGGTGGATTACACGCCCCTTCCCGGCGATGACTGGCAGCTTTCTACACCGGCAGAACAAGAACTGGACCCCATGCTGGTGGCGAAGCTTTACCATGACGCTGCCGAGCTGGAAACCCTTTACGGCCTGCTGGTGGTTAAAGATGGGTTTCTAATTGCTGAAGATTACTTTAATCAAGGGTCGGTAGAACAGAAAGCGCTGCTGCAGTCTGTAGCCAAGAGCATTACTTCAGCCCAGGTGGGGATTGCCCTGGACCGGGGCTGCCTGTCCGGCGTGGAGCAGAAGATGATTGATTTTTTCCCCGATTATGCTGATCAGATGGCGGATCCACGCAAGCGACAAATCACGATCCAAGACATGCTGCAGATGCGGGCCGGATTCCCGCCGGAGGAGAGCGATCCCGCCCTCTGGGAGGCTGTGTGGTCCGGCGACTACTTGCACCATCTGGTTGATTTTCCGCTCACCAGCGATCCAGGAACCGCCTTCCAATACAGCAATCTGACGGCTCATTGGCTGGGGGTCATCGTGGCCCGCGCCTGCGAGACGGATCTCGAGTCATTTGGCCAGCAATATCTGTTCGATCCCCTGGGCGCGGAGGTAGGCAGCTGGAGAAAAGATTTGGACGGCTACAACTGGGGCGCGGGCGAACTGCATCTCTCGGCCCGTGACGCGGCCAAGTTTGGCCTGCTCTATCTCAATGAGGGACTGTACGCAGGGAAGCAGATCATTCCGGCTGATTGGGTGCGTGACTCTCTGCAAACCTATTCAGAACATGCCTACCATAACATCGGCCGTTTCAAGGACATCGGCTACGGCTACCAATGGTGGTCGGCCACGGTCAACGACCATCCGGTCAACTTTGCCTGGGGACACGGAGGACAGCTCATTGTGCTGCTGGACGAGTTAGATATGGTTGTCGTGGTTACCGCCGATCCATTCTACGACGTGTATGGGGAGGAATCATGGCAACACGAGAAGGCGAGTTTCGACCTGGCCAGCGCCTTCATCGCGTCCTTGCCGAAGAGTTGACAGGTAAAGGTCGCCAGCCAAAGGCACCCGTAAAATCTCCTGACCATTCCTGGAGCAGGGCCACCGTGCTATCCCCTTTTTTTACCCACACCGGCCGTGTACGATGGCTCATCAATGAGGCCTCATTCTGGCAACCTGCACCGCGCCATTGGGACTATGAGTTAAGCTTTGTTATCTTCTCCAGGTAAAACGCCGCAAGTTCAATTTCCTTTTGCCGATCAGCATAGCCGGGTGAATCGCTCGTAAAAGTCGTTTCTTTGTACCACTGAGTGACCTTTTCCGTCCATTCTTCAATTGGCGTGGGCTGAAAACCTAGATCTTCGACCGCTTTAGATATATCGAAGGTAAGTGTGCCGCGCAGCACCCAATTCTCAGCATAGGTAAATTCAGCCTGCTGCACGACCTGCAACGGAATTGGGATCACATTAGGCTGCACGCCAAGGTAATTGGCCGCCATTTCGACCCAGTCTACCAAACGGCACGTTTTATCGCCGCTGATGGTATAGACTTCGTTGATTGCAGTTGTACTGTCCAGAGCGAGTAGATAGCTGCGGGCCAGGTCGCGGCTGTATACAAATTGAACCGATTGGACGCCACCATTTATGAGCACAAGGGGGTTGCCATCAGTGAGGCGCTGGCAAAAGAATTGCAGCCGGCCGCTGTTGTCTTCCGGGCCAACCACTACGTGTGGGCGAATAATCGTGTACGGTACCTGCGCCTGTTCGATAAGAGCTTTCTCTGCAGCTAGTTTCCCGGTTGCGTAGCCGATCATCCCTGCGGGCGTTGGCTTCGGGAAAGTAGCCATCTGCGGGTTTTTTGGCAGATCGTATCTGGCGTCGACTTCGCGCAGTGGCTGGTCAAATGGTCCGGCGCCAATATAGACGGCTGTCGTTGAGGTCAAGATGTATCGACCCGTATGGCCCTCTAGTGCAGACAAAGTATTCAGCACATGATCGCGGTTATAAGCTATGTTGTCTACTACCGCATCAAACTGTTTGCCAGCTAAGCTGTCGGCAAAATCGACTGTATCGTTGCGATCGCCGGCGATGTGGTCAATCTGATTCCAAAAATCAGGGCGCACATTGCCTCGACTGAATACGGTGACTTCATGTCCGGCCTCGAGGGCAAGTTCGACTATCTCTTTGCCAAAAAATGATGTCCCGCCGATAATGAGAATTTTCATTCTGTTTTCTCCTGGTTATGATTTTTGCCACCGATAAGACTGAATGGTGTGCGTATCCACCTGGCATTTTCGGCGGTGATTAGAAGCGAGTTGCTGCCGAGAGCGAGCTGTAGAGTATAGGGCAAGCTGAACAGCATCGCTACTGAGATGCCAACTTCGATGCGGTCCATCTTGTGCCGGAGCACCGATGCCAACAGATTACGAGAAAGTCTATCAGCAGCAACGCCATGCACTGGGCGATCTGACGAAAGAACTCGTGGCTTTTTTTGACCAATATGAAAACCAAAACGCAAGCGTACGTGATGCGCGCCTGAAACTGCTCCAGCGGCTCATTCATGCAACTCGCGACGGAGGTGATATTCTTATTGCCGACCAGAAATCAAAGCTCCCAAGCATGAAAGAGACTTTCGAACACGAAGGCGATCATTGGACAATACAGAAACAGGCGCGAGGCTTTCTTTTTGTCCGCAAAGATAGATGATCTGAAAAGCTTATAATCGCTCCGGGCAAAATGACAATGTGCCAGGAGGGGCCCGTCTGGGTTATGATCGCGCCATGGCGATAATCACCCTGTTTCGCGATGCGCTGAAAGCTTATTTTGGCGATCGCTCGATTATTTACGCGGCGGGGCTGGCGTATTACACGGTGTTCGCGATCGCGCCGCTGCTGGTGTTTGTGATCACGATCGCCGGGGCGCTCATCGGCCGTTCGGAGGCGATCGCGCAGGTTGGCTCGCAACTGCAGTACCTGGTCGGCCCGGAACTGGCGGGCTTGTTGTCCGGGCTGGCGGAGTCGGTGAGCAGGCGCACGTTTACGGCCGGTGGGACGGTGCTCAGTTTGGCCGGCCTGCTCTTCAGCGCGGCGGGCATTTTTAGCCAGCTTGACGAGGCGCTTAATGATATTTGGGGCATCAAAAAGCTGCCGCCGCAAAGCCTCAGTGACCGGCTGATCCTGTTCCGCCATAAAACCGCCCCTTTTATCATCGTCTTTTTCCTGGGCCTGCTGCTCAGTTCCAGCGTGCTGGTTAACACGCTCCTGGTGGCGATCACGGAACGGCTGGCTCGCTTCCTGCCGCAGGTCGCCGGCAGCGGGGCGCAGACCAACCGCCTGCTTATACCGCTGCTCTCGTTTGCCATCTTCACGGTTATCTTCAAATGGCTGCCCGACGCACGCTCGCGCTGGCGCGACATCGCCGTGGGAGGGCTGGTGACGACGCTGCTTTTCCTGATCGGCCGCCGGCTGCTGATCCTTTACCTGGATCGCAGCGACACGGTGTCGCTCTACGGCGCTGCCGGCACGATTGTGGTCCTGCTTATCTGGGTCTACTATTCGGCGCAGATCGTCCTGTTCGGAGCTGAGTTTACCAAGCTGTACGCCGACCGCTTCGGCCGTCCGATTGAACCGCGCAAGATGGTTGTGCTCGAGGATGTGATTGAGACCGCTGCTGCGGAGCAGCAGCAGGACCATCCCTCCGGCAGCCCGGTTGGCTACCGAGAAGAAGGCTAGAGCCGCTTGTAACTGCTCTTGGCGGTGAAGCGGAGACGCTCCTGCCTGGCCAAGCTGCCGGCCGTGCAAAAAGGTACGCTGAATGGGCAGGACTAAGTCATTCAACCTGCAGCCAGCCCAGAAAATAGGCCTGGTGCGGCTGTTCTTCATTGTTGACCGTGACCGCTGCCCGCGCTCCATTGGTGGGATCATAAAAACCAATATGCAGGGGATAACGGCCGGGCGGGAGATCGTCGGGAATGATCAGGCTGTAGCCGTCATCAATGACCTCTCCTGCCGCCCAGAGATTGACCGGATAGGCGCCGTCCAGGGCGGGGCCGTCCCCTTGGGCCAGCGGCGCCTGTTCGGGCGCGCCCAGGTGAAAGAAGGTCGTCAGCTCTTTGCCCGGCGCGCTGCTGACTCGCCAGCGAAGCGCGGCCGCAACCTCCTCACCTGGGGACGCTGTTTGCGGCGCGAACGAGGCTTCGACAAGTTCGATCTGATCCCCGAATACGGCGAGCGGGCTGCCGCTGACCTCCGGCCACTCATCCGGCACGCCCTTGAAGCGGGCGATTTCCACCGGATCATAGGCATCATCGACAGTCAACAACAGGCGCAGTTGGACGGGAAGCTCGGCGTGCTCCTGCAGTTGAACAGCCACACGGTCCTTAATAATGGCGCCGGCAGGCCAGGTATCCGCCGGAAAAGTGCCGCCGCCGTGGTAATACTCCTGGTGGTCCACGAGCGCGTTTTCACGGCCGTAGAGGCTCAGTTCTTGAAGCGGCGCCCACGGCGGCGGTTCCACCGCGCGCCAATAAACATCCGCCCAGGCCCACTCTCCCGGCCGTACTTCGGCTGTCCGGGGAACGGCTGCCAGCAGTTCCAGGCCCATCCCCAAATCGGTTGGCGGCCAGCGCCCTTCGGCAGGAAGCTCAGAGGGGGAAATGATGGTCGCCTGGTTGTAAATGGATGGAATCAGGATCAGGGCCGCATAAGCCGAGGTGATCAAGGCGGCGACGACGGCAGCCGCGGAGAGCCAGCGCAGCCGCCAGCCGCTTAAGCCGCGCGCAATAAACAGCGCGACGGGCAGCAGTGCCGGAAAAAGCAGCCTGCCCTGGTCGGCCGGCGTCTGCATCATAAAACGCAGCCAGGCCAGGCATACGATCGCCACCCAGGCGCCCATCCACAAGGCGATGAGCAGGTTATCCGCCCGGCGCGCGATCACGTCTCGCCGGGACGCCGGCTCCTGCCGGGCAAAGCGCCAGATGCGCAGCAGCCAGCCGCCTCCGGCCAGGGCCAGGATGCCGGTCCAGGTGAGGTAAATCCAGCGCGGCGACAGGACATTCATCCAGCCAAAGTAGCCAACAGTCGACAGGGCAACCCGATCTATGTCATGCCATACCTGGCGCAGCGTGAACTGGCGGTCCTTTCCGGCCATGGCTACAAATTGGCTGACGGCCGTGATGTCGCCATAGATAACCCAATTACGCCACAGCAGCCAGCCGCTGAGCAGAAGCGCCGGCACGGCGACCAGGAAAGACCGGCGGACGAGCTGCCACAGCCAGGATAGCTGGTCTGAACCTTCCTCGCCGGGCCGGAACCGCCAGTCACGCCAGGCCATCATCGCCAGCACAGCGAAGGCCAGCAGCAGCAGGCCTAACCCGGCCATCTTCGATAGGATGGCCAGGCCGATCGTGGCGCCGAGGAGCAGCAGCCGTGCGGGTGAAGGCTCGCGCTTCCACATCCACAGCAGTTGCCACAAAACAGCCGAACTGAGAAAGATGATTAGAACGTCGTTGGTGATTGCCCCATGCAGAAACCCAAACTGGGGCAGGAATGCCACCAGGGCAGTTGCCAGTAGCGCCGTGGCAGGCTGCCGCGGCCAGAGCAGCCTGCCGCTGCTGAAAATACTCACCAGTGTGCCCAGTCCGATAACGGCCGAAAGAAAGCGCACGAGATGGGCGGCCAGAGGATAGCCGCGCCAGGGCCATGCTTCGCGCTCCCTGTGAATGAAATCATTGACGTTGATCGGCTGCGCTTCGCCGTTTCTGGCCGTTGGATTGTACCAGAGGCTTTCGGCCGTGTCTGTCGTGTCGATGACGGACAGGATGGGCGCAGCCAGGACATAGTAGAGCGGCGGCTGAGCCGCTTCCTGGCGCGCCAGATCGCCGCCCGATTCTATCGTCGGCAGACGGCCGTTCTGCGCAATATACTGGATGGTGAAGAAATGGAAATGCTCGTCCGGCGCCTCGAACAGGGGCGTAGTAATGCCATAGGAAATCGCCAGCAGGAGGTATAGGAGAAGGACGAGCGCCAGCAAGAGACGCGTTTTTCTGTCGCTCTGATTATCGATCATCGTCTTGCACTATTACTGTTCACGGCTGGCCGCCGCTTGCGGATAACGCAAACGTGGCATTGTACCAGTCTGTGCCAGGGTCTGGTAATTCCATTTTCCGGGAAAATCCACCTACGGCAGCAGCTCGCCTAAGCTCTCTATCACATAGGCCGGCTGTATTTCTGAGGCTTCTAATTCGGCGCGGGAGGTGGCGCCGGTGAGGGTAAGGGCGCTGGCCATGCCGGCGTTGAGGGCCATTAAGACGTCGGTCTCCAGGCGATCGCCGGTCATGAGGCAGTCGGCGGGCGCGGCGGCGGCAAGGTGCAGGACGGCCTTGGCCATGAGGGGTGAGGGTTTGCCGGCCACGGCCTCGACCTGCTTGCCCGTGCACGCTTCGATGGCGGCGATGATCGCCGCCGCGTCGGGCTGGCCGCCGCCGGGCACGGGGCAGTAGCGATCGGCGTTGGTGGCGAAGAAGCGCGCGCCGCCGCTGATGGCGTCGAAGGCGATTTGCAGCTTGTGGTAATCAAAGGTGCGGTCGAAACTGGCGATGACGGCGTCGACCTGGCGCGCCTCTTCACTCAGCCCAAAACCGGCGGCGAGCAGGGCGCGCTTGAGCGGCGTCTCGCCGGCGACAAAGAGGGTCGCGCCGGGCAGTTCGCGCTGTAAGAGCGCCACCAGGACGTCGGTGGAGTTGATCACGCCGGACGCCGGGGTCGGCAGGCCCAGGCCGGTGAGCCTGGCGGCGTAGGCCCGGGCGCTGCGCGTGGGGTTGTTGGAGAGGAAGAGGGTGCGTTTGCCCAGCTCGCGCAGGGCAGTGATCGTCTCCCCAGCCTTAGGCAGCAGCGCCTCGCCGAGGTAGACGGTGCCGTCCAGGTCAAAGATATAGACGTCGTAAAGCCGGTCGACGGGCGGCATCGGGTGCAGCTACCAGCGCTGGTGCACCTGGGCCTTGATGTCCTCGTCGTAGATGGCCTGGATCTCGGCCATCACTTCGTCGCTGAAGGGCGGCAGATCGGCGGCGCGGGCGTTGTCGACGGCCTGCTTGCGGTTCTTGGCCCCCGGAATGGCGCAGGTCACGGCGTCGAACATGAGGATCCAGCGCAGGGCGAATTGGGCCATGGTCGCTCCTTCGGGCACCAAGGGCCGCAGGCGCTCGACCGCTTCCAGGCTCTTGTCGTAATCCACGCCGGAGAAGGTCTCGCCGACGTCGAACGCCTCGCCGTGGCGGTTGAAGCTGCGGTGGTCATCGGCGTCGAAGGTGGTGCGCGGCGTCATCTTGCCGGTGAGCATGCCGCTGGAGAGGGGCACGCGAGCCAGAATGCCAACCTGCTTCTCCTGGGCGAGGTCGAAGAAAAGATCGGCCGGCCGCTGGCGGAAGATGTTGAAGATGATCTGCACGCTCTGCACGTTGGGGAACTCGATAGCTTTGATCGCTTCTTCAACTTTCTCCACGGAGACGCCGTAATATTTGAGCTTACCGGCGGCGACCAGGTCATCGAGCACGGCGAAGGTCTCCGGCATGTAGTAGGTCTCCGTGGGCGGGCAGTGGAGCTGGAGGAGATCGAGCGCTTCGACGTCGAGGTTGCGCAGGCTGCGCTCGACGAAGGCGGTCAGGTTTTGGCGATTGTAGCCTTCGGCGGTGTGCGGGTCGAGGCGCCGCCCGGCCTTGGTGGCGACGTAGACCTGCTCCGGCCGTTCTTTGAGTATCTGGGCGATGAGCCGTTCGCTGCGGCCGTCGCCATAGACGTCGGCGGTGTCGATGAAGTTGACGCCCGCGTCAATGGCGGCGCGCAGGGCGTCCAGCGCCTCGTCTTCGGGCACGTGGCCCCAACTGCCGCCCACGGCCCAGGCGCCAAAGCTAATTTCCGAGACGGCCCAACCGGTGCGTCCCAACATGCGGTAATTCATGGTGACTCTCCAACAATTTAGGGTGATTTTCGGGTGCTGTTTTTGCACCTTGAATGATACCACGAAACGGCCGGGGAGGTGAGATGGCGGGACGGCTTTTTTCGCGGACAAAATAGGCCCAGCAGCCGGTAAAGCCGGAATGGCCCGCGTTTCGCCGGGCGAGAAGCGCGTTTCCTCCTTTCGTCGATAGGGAGTATCCTTGTTGGGCATGGCAGACTACCGCCGGAGAATGGATGAGTACGCGGAATAGGCTGCGGCGGGCCGGGCGGCGCGGGCAGCGGCTGGCCAAGGCCCTCTATCGAAAAGGCGTCAAGCTGGGCAGCGCCCTGTCCGGCGACCGCCACGCGCAGTACGCGCTGCTGAAATATCTGAAAATCCCGGCAGTCACCGTGGATGCCGGCGGGAATCGCTTTTTCATCCGCACGGCCGACAATTATGTCGGCCGGCACCTGTTCATTTACGGCGTCTGGGAACGGTTCGAAACGGCGCTGATTGGCCACTTATTGCAACCAGGAGCTACGATGATCGATGTGGGGGCCAATATCGGCTATTACGCGGTGCTGGCCTCGCGCCGAGTGGGCGCGACCGGGACCGTTTTCGCCTTTGAGCCGGGGGCGGAAAACTTCGCCCTTTTGGAGAACAACCTGCGCCTGAACGATTGTTCAAACGTCGTCGCCGAACGCCTGGCACTGGCGGACGAAAACGGCCGTGGCAAACTTTTTCTCTCGGTTTCCAATCCAGGCGACCATCGCCTCCATCCGGCGGCCAGCTTCGGCGACGCTGGCTATGATGGCGAGCCGGTGCGGGCAGCCGAAAGCGTGCGCCTGATGCGCCTGGACGATTACCTGGCGCAGCGCGGCGCAGCCCGCGTGGATGTGATGAAGGTGGACGTGCAGGGGGCGGAAATGGCCGTCTTGCGCGGCGCGGAACGAACTCTGCGGCAAAATCCTGGCCTGTTTCTGCTGCTGGAATTCTGGCCGTATGGGCTGCGGCAGTTTGGCGCGCAGCCTGGAGACCTGCTGGCTTATCTTCAGGAAGAGATCGGCTTCTCCGTGCGCGAGATCGATCCGCAGCGGCAGGAATTACGGCCGTTGGATTGGGAGTGGGTAGAGGCGCGGCGAGGAGAGGCTGATCCGGCGGATCAAAAGGACCTGATCTTCTTTCGCCCGCACCTTCTGCCGCTGCTGGAGCGCTTATCTTTGCCCGGAGACAACGGCCGCTGAAGTTCAAAGGGATAGGGGCAGAGCACACTTTTTGCCGGGCCGGAATACACGCCCGCCTGAGAACGCGGCGCCGTCCTAAGAATGATAGAAGGGAAAAGAGTAAAAGAGAAAGATGGTGATCGTTCTGCCTAGGCGGGCCCCGGTCCGGTGACCTGGATGCCGTGGCCGACCCCGGAGCGACGGTATTGGCAGCGATCCTTGATCGAACAGAAGTCGCAGTTGCTGAGCCCTTCGACGCCCATCTGACAACTTCCGGTGCCCATGATCATGGAAAGGGATTTGAGCGGCTTCATAACGCGGGAGCTGTTGAGCGTCACGCCGATGGACGAGGTGTCGAGCAGGCGGAAAATGGTGGTTTGATCGTGAACGGACCAGGTTGATTCGCCGGGGGAGAGCAAGGTGCTGAGGCGCAGGCCGCGCGCCTGCTGGTGGGCCAGAAGCTGCTCGTATAGCTGCTGCCGGACCTGGTCGACGGCCGCGGAAGCGAGTTCGTCAAAGAGCATCGTTTCAAATAGTTTCTTTTGCGCCTGCATCTCCCTGATCTTGTCGTCGACGGCCTGGCCGACGGTGCAAACGGCGACGATGAGGGCCTCGGCGCCGCCGGTGACGGTGACGACGGGGCCGCCGCCAATGAGTCGGCCGTTGGCCAGCTTGATACGATCGTGCAGGAATTTTTCAATGGGGAAGATATCGTAGCAGGCGGTGGGCAAAGCGATGGCGCTTACCAGCTCGATCGCCTGGTCGAGCTGCCGCCGGCGGGCGGGGGCGGCCATCAGGCGCGCGAACTGCTCGCCGTGCAGGTCGATGTATTCTTGCGGATCGAATGCTAGTTGGAAATCGGTTACGGTTGTGACCATGATCAGGCTCTATTGTCGCCGCGCTTTAGCGGACGTCAAGTTTGGAGGTGGGCGACGGCCGTTTTGACCGGACAAGATGGAATCTTGCCCCACGAGGAAATGGACAAGGCGCTGAGGCGATAACCGGCCTCAGCGCCTTGTCGCTCACCGGTATACGCCGTATTCCTTCGTGAAGTCAATCATCGCCTTGAGGTTTTCCGGCTTGGCCTCATCAAGTAGGGCAGATGTATCCATGATGTAGCCGCCATCCTTACCACAGGCGTCTATCAGCTTCTTACAATACGCCCGCACATCGTCAGGCGTACCCGTGAGCATCAGGCGGTTGGGTACATTGCCGGAGAAGGCGGCGATACCGTGTAGGACCTCTTTGGCCCGAACCATATCCATTTGCGCGAAGTGGAAAAGCACCTTGCCGGGCGGCACTTCGGCGAAATATTCCAGGCGCGACGTTTCATCCCCTTCGCAGTAGACCATGGGGATCACGCCCAGGTCTACCAGGCCCTCGATCGCTTTCTTGAGCGACGGCCAGTAGAATTTCTTGAACTGCGCGTCGGACATGAAGCCCTCGGAGCCTTTGTGCAGCCAGATCCAGCACAAGGGCATATCGGCGCCGGCGGCGCCGCTGCCATACTCGACCGTGAGCTGCGTTGCTTTTTCGGTGGCGGCCAGCAGCTTGTCTGGGTGGCGGATAACGTCGGTCATGATGCCCCGCGTGCCGCGCAGGGTGTCGCCGATAATGTCAAACGGCGCCCAGGAGAAGCTGGCGTAAGCCTGCGGGTACCCTTTTTCCTTAATTTCTCCCGCGTACTGGCCGATGGAGCCGAACCAGCGGGCCAGCTCTTCGCCTGCCTCCAGGGCCACTTTGAGCGCTTCCTGCAGGGCCGGGTCCGTGAATTGGGTCAGCAGGCCAGTCCAGCCAAACCACATCATCTGGCGCATAGGGGGGAAGCCGGCCAGGCCTTCCAGATTGGCGAAGGAGCGCGGCAGCCACTTGGTGGTCATGAAATGGGAGGGATCGTAGAGGAACTCGTCATATTCGTCGGCGGTCATGTACTCGTCCTCAACGTACTGGTACATGACATTTTCGCCCAGCCCGTGGCCGGCCCATTTGAACCAGCGCAGGCCCAATGTTTCCATCGGTTTGGCGGGATAGGCGAATATGGGGCCGAAGTCGAGGTCGGGCTGGTACTCGTCCACGAATTTGTGGCACACGTCGCGGCAGAGGGCGTAATCGTTCATCGCCTGCTCGATGGTGACGCCCGTCCAGTAATAGGGGAAAGCCTGGTACGGGCCAAAAACCGGGACGCGATCCGGCACGCGCAGCGCTACGACATCTTTCACGCGCTTGAGGCGCTCCTGGTACAGTTCTTCGGGTGATTTTTCGCCGGCCATCTTTATTCCCTCCCTACAAATTGCTTGGCCAAGTTAACGGCCGCGGCGGCGTCGAGGCCAAAGGCATCGGCGCCGACATATTCGGTGATCTGCCGGTCCATCGGCGCGCCGCCGATCATCACTTTGACCGAATCGCGCAGGCCGGCCGTCTCAAAGGCCGCTACCGTGTTTTTCATTTCATCAAAGGCGAGGGTCAGGAACCCGCTCAGGGCCACCACTTCGGGCTGCACTTCGCGAATCTTGTCCACGAACGTTTCGGCCGAGACGTCGACGCCCAAATCGTGTACTTCAAAATTGTTGGCATCGAGCATAAAGACGACCATATCTTTGCCCACGTCGTGCACGTCGCCGGCCACGGTACCGATGACGACTTTGCCTATGGGCTCCGTCTTGACGGCCGAGTCCATCATCTGCGGCTTGATCATCTCGCCGATATCGCGCAGCATATCGCCCGCCAGCAGCAGCTCCGGCAGATAATACTCCTTTGCTTCATATCGTTCGCCGACAATGGCCATCGCAGCGCGACAGGCGGCCAGGATTTCATGCGGGTCTTCGTCCTGATCGAGCAGTTCTTGCGTCAGGGCGAGCGCCCGCTCCTCCTCAATATCAGCAATAGCCTGTACCAGTTCCTCATTCATGTGCTTATCTCCTTTTCCAGGTGGGATGGGAATCATTCCAACCAGTTCCTCTAACGCGAAGGAAACCTGATCGGCAGGTCAAGGCAGGTACTCTGGCTTTTTGATGGGCTCAAATCACAGTTGCGCGACAGCGCCGGATTTTCCTGCGGAGATCACCGGCTTCCCCCAATTCCTTGATGCCTTTAAACCGGGCAGAAAGACCAACCTCCCGGCCACTTGTTAACGTACGCGCCGCTTATGCGGCTGTTTTTTGCGGGGGCGAAATACGCCTCTGCGCGTGCGCCTTCATGCTCTGCGGGAATGTTGGTTCCCGAGAAAAGTAAAAGAGCAGCGATCCTGGGCAGTCACTCAGCGCCGAGGGACTTGAGGTAATCGTAGCTCTTGAGCATGTTTTCATCACCCCCAACTTCCAGGGTGCTGTATTCGGCGTTACCGTCCTTAAGCACGTCATAAACACCGGCGACATCAATGACGCCCTCGCCCAGAGCGATGGGGCCAAAGCCGCAGCCGTAGATCTGCCCGCGCTGGGCTTCCCAATCGGCCGGTAAATCTTTCCAGTGGACGTGCCAGATGATTTCCTTGAAAGTCTTGGCCATCTGCACCGGGTCCGCGCCGCCGAGCCAGGAATTGCCCGTGTCCATATTCACGCCCAGGTGGGCGGGATTGCCCAGCTTGTCCAGAATGGCCTGCATGCCGTCAATGGAATCAGTGAGGATGCCATGCGGTTCGAGCAGCAGGCGCACGCCCAGCGTTTCAGCCAGGCGCAGCGGTTCAACTAACTTTTCGGCGACGATGAAGACGCGCTCCGCGCCGGAGAGGTTGTGCCCCCAGGCCGTCTTGGGATCGCCCTCGGTGGTGATCACGTCAGGCACGCCCATGCCCGCGGCGAGGCGGATCGCCTTGAGGATTTCAACCGTGCTGTAAACGGCCGGTGAAGTAGCGTCGAGCAGATTGGCGTGGGCGCAGACGCTGGTGATGGTTAGCCCATGGGCATCGAACATGGCCTTGATGTCGGCCGGGTTGGCATCGAGGCTGACCGCGCCGGTGAAGCCAAATTCGCTGCCTAGAAGGCCGCCGGGGTGGTTGTCAGTCACATCGGCATATTTGAAACCTAGGCCGGCGATCCGTTCGAGCTGGTGGTCCACCAGCGAGAAAGGATCGACAAGTGCAAAGCATCCTACTTTCATGCGCAGCTCCTTGGTTGCTGCCGGCCATGACCACGGCCGGCATTTTGATAAGGGTCCTACCTTGCACTATACTTTCCGCGTGGGTCCTTTGTCTTTCGGAATTTGCGGTTGGTAAATTTCGAACATTCGTGAGCGAATGGCAGAACCGATTGTTTTCCAAGATAAAGACAGAGTCTATTACGCCGACAGCTGCGAGCCGCTGAAGGCGGCGGCGCGGCGGGGCGAGCTGCACCTGCGCGGCTGGAAACGCGGCAACTATCCCGGCGAGCCGCTGCCGCCTCATCTGCTGCCGCGGCTGCGCTCGATCGGCGTGTGGGACGCGGCGCGGCCGCAGTCCTGGGGGCTGGACCTGCATTGTAACGAGGGCATCGAGCTCACCTATCTTGCGCGGGGCAAGACCGCTTTTGAGGTCGACGGCCGTGAATGGCTGCTGCATAAAGGGGACCTGACCATTACCCGGCCCTGGCAGTTTCACCGCGTCGGCAAGCCCCACATTGGGCCCAGCCGCCTGGTCTGGGTCATTATAGACGTGGATGTGCGACGGCCGAACCAGCGCTGGCGCTGGCCGGAATGGCTCATCTGCGCGCCGGAAGAACTAAAACGCCTCACCAGTTTGCTGCGCCATAACGAGCAGCCGGTCTGGCAGGCGGATGAAAACGTGGCGCGCTGCTTTCGGAACCTAGAGGTCTTGCTGGAAGAGCGGCAGCCCGCGAAGAGCGAGACCAGGTTGACGCTTACCATCAACGAACTAATCATTTCCATTCTGGAGTTGTTGGAGCGCGCGCATATCCCCCTGGATGCGCACCTATCAACCACGCAGCGCATGGTGGAAATGTTCCTGGATGAACTGCCACACCACCTGGATGTTGAGTGGAGCCTTGACGGTATGGCCCACGAGTGCGGCCTGTCGCGCAGCCAGTTCGCTACCTACTGCAAGCAAATAACCAATATGACGCCGGTGACCTATTTAAATGCGCTGCGCGTCAGTGCCGCTGCGCACATGCTGGTTCAGCGACCTGAAGCGAGCATCACCGAGGTAGCCGGAACCTACGGATTTAATTCGAGCCAATATTTCGCTACCGTCTTCCAGCGATACACGGGCCAAACGCCCTCCCAATTCCGTGATGAAGCCGGCGACGACGGGCAGGCTGCGACAGCTACGTGACATAGGGATGGTTGGCGAACTAACCTTCCTGTTTGTTATAGATCGCGGCGGCTGAAGCTCCACATGGCGAAAAAGAGGAAAAAGAGCAGGTAGGCCACGCCGTAGACGATCATCAGGTCACTGGGCTGGGAGCTGACGGCGAAGGGTCCCGCGGCATAAGGCGTGGCCGCCAGCTGCGGCTGGAAGATGCTTTGCGCCTTTTTCCATAGGATTTCGCTGGGCATGATCAGGCTGGTGACGATGCCGATATCGACAGCCGCTTCATTGCGGAAAAGGGCGCCGATCTGCTCCACCCAGCCGCCGAGAAAGGCGATGGCGTACAGCGTGAAAGCCAGCACGCCGTTGGCCAGGGTGGAGAGGCGCGTGCCGCCGGCGATGGTGACGGAGAGAATGATCAGCGCCTGCAGCACCATCAGCGCCAGCCCGATCGGGATGTTGCTGGGCAAAAAGCCGCTGCGAAGATAAACGGCCAGGATCAAGCCGCCGGCGAGGAACAGGGTATAGAGCAAAAGCAGGGCGGCAAACGCCAGCCATTTGCCGAAGACGACTTCCCAGCGCCGCACCGGCTTGGTGATCAGGGCGTCGATAGTGTGCGAGTCGATCTCGCCGGAGATGGTCGTGACCGAGACGAGCACGGCGATGATCGTGACCAGCAGGTTGGCGGCATAGAGCCCGGCGGTGAGCAGGAAGCCGGTGATCAGTTCGCCCTGCCGGCTGCCGGTGATCCCTTCTCGCTCTATCTGCAAAAAGACGTAGTGGAAGCCAACGGCGAAGAGGATGAGGAAGGCCAGGCCCATGATCAGGGCCACGATCAGGATGCGCCGCCGCTGCGCTTCGCGCACGGTCAGTTCGGAGAAGATCCAAAAGCTCATAGCGCGCACTTATCCTTCACTGGCATCCTCACCCACGATCTTTAAAAAGCGTTCTTCGAGCGAAACGCGCGTGGGCGCCAGCTCGTAGAGAGTGTGTCCCTGCTCTATAACCCAGGCGGCAAGCAGCGGCAGTACAGCTTCATCGTCGAGGTGGAGCGTGATACGGCCGCTGGCGCGCTCCAGGGAAACGTGCGGATCGAAGCGGGCCAGCCCGGCCAACAGTTCCGGCGTGGGCTGGCCAACGCGCAGAAAGACAGGGAAGGATTCCTCTTCAAAGGCTTCGATGGTCGATGTGCGCAAGATAGTCCCGTCGCGGATGAAGGCGACGCGATCGCAGGTTTGTTCCACCTCGCTGAGCAGGTGGGAGTTGAGGAAAACGGCCGTGCCGCGTTCGCGCAGCTCCTTGATGATGTCGCGCACCAAGCGCCGGCCTAAGGGGTCGAGGCCGGAGGTGGGTTCGTCGAGGAAAACCAGTTCGGGTTCGTTGAGCAGCGCCTGGGCGAGGCCGATGCGCTGCAGCATGCCCTTGGAAAAGGCGCCCAGCTTGGTGTTCGCGCGCCCGGCAAGGCCGACAAGAGTTAGCAGGCGCGGCGCTGCTTCGTCACGCTGCGCCTTGCTCATGCCGTACAGACGGCCGTGCAGGTCGAGGAATTCGGCCGCCGTGAGCCACTCGTGAAAGCGGAAATGTTCGGGCAGATAGCCGACACGGACCCGCGCTCGGCGATCGCCCAATGGACGGCCGAGCAGCGTCGCGCTACCGGCGGTGGGGGCCGTTAGCGAGAGCAGCATTTTGACCGACGTTGTCTTGCCCGCGCCGTTGGGCCCTAGAAAGCCAAAAATCTCGCCGCGCTGGACATCGATAGTGAGGTCGGCGACGGCGACCTTACGGCCGAACTCTTTGCGCAAATGGCGCGTGCTCAGAATCATGGAGAATCGTTAATAGCCAACAGTCAATTAGTAATGGTCAGAATGACAAGCACCTCATGTGTCATTCTGAAGGCTTTAGCCTGAAGAATCCCTAAGTCCTTCGTTATGCCGAAACTGCTTTCTCGCGTAGGATCCGGGGATTCCTCCCTTCGGTCGGAATGACAAGCGCGTGCTGGACATGAAACCGAGTTTCTACATTGAGCCTGCCAGAAACTCGGTTTCTTGCCGGTTGTTTTGCCCATTCAAATTGTTTACGGAGAAGCCGAGTTTCTAGTTCCTAGTTCAGTGATTGTACCAGGTCCAGCAGCTCATCAGCGCTGCCTTCTCCGGTGAGCAGGTAAATGACGCCGTCTTTTTGCCACATCAGGGCGCGCTCATTGCTGCCGTCCAGGGGCTCCAGGGCCACGCCGCTCACGCCGTCAACGGTAACTTCGTGATAGGTGACCATCTCGCTGGGAATAGGCATAAGCAGCGTGCCGGCCCAGTCGATGCTGCGGGCAATGCGCCTCGCCTCGCGTGGCTCGGTGCCCAGCACCTGCAGCACGGCTTCACCCATGACCTGCGGATCGACGTCCGCCGGGTAGTCGACAAAGGGGCTGGGCGACTGGACAAGCGTGATCCCATCGTCCCAGGTCTGCTCTATGCCGGGGAAGACGGTGACATGAACGCTGCGGCCGTCAAGTGTGTCAGGCAGCAGCAGCGGATCGGCGCCGGCCGCTTCCATCAGCGCCCGCGCCGCTTCCAGATCGATGCGCAGGCTGCCTTCGCCGCCATCGACGACGTTTATTTCTTGCGCTTCACCCAGCGCCTGCAGCGTGCGCCCGCCAAGGCCGGTTTCGAGGTTGGCTTCGCGCAGCGAGTCGACGGGCGTGATCGCACCGGGCTCGTGGATGACTGTCATCTCACCCGGCGCCATACCTTCCTCAGCCAATTCGTCGAGCCGGGCGAGCTGCTCAGGCGAGACGGAAATGGGCGCGAACTTTTGCACGCGGAACAGGCCTAGAAACTCACTGGCGGTAGCGCGTACGGTGGGGAAGCTAAATAAGAGAGCAAATAAGAGGACGGCCGCCAGGCCGATTGCCAGAGGACGGTATTTTTGCATGGTAATTCTCCGATTGTTGTTTACGTTAGTGGTCAAAGAAAGCGACGACTGCAGGCGGGCATAGGCCGAGGCACGCGAGGGGAATTCAGCCGGGTCCGGGGCCAGCGGCGCCAGTTGGTCGAGTGTTTCTTGCAGATCTTTTTCTTCGTCAGTCATGATTCTTCTCTCCTGGCGAGGCGATTTCCTTATACGCCTCGCGGAAGGCGGCGCCGGCGCGGGCCAGCAGCGTGCCAACGGAGCCGGGCGCGACGTCGCAGGCGGCGGCGCACTCGGCGTAACTGAGCCCCATCTGTCGCAGCAGCAGCAGTTGTGCCTGGCGCGGGGACAGGCGGGCTAATGCCTGGCGGACCAGGGCTACTTCTTCCTGCCGGGCGACATTTTGCTCCGCGCCGGGCGCGCCGCTCGGGTCAGGCACCAGCAGCGTATCGCGCTGCCAGCGTCGTTTGCGCATCTTGAGGGCGTCATAACCGGCATTGGTGGCCACGCGATAGAGCCAGGCGCTGATGTTCTGCTCTTTTCGCTGCCGGAATAAGCTCCTGCGCGACGTGTGTTTATAGAGCTTAATAAAAACTTCCTGGGCCAGATCCTCCGCCTCGGCGCGACTGCCGACCAGCCGGTAGAGCAGGCCATAAACGCGGTCGTAATGGCGGTGAAACAGGGTCTCGAAAGAGGTCGTATCGCCCTGCTGGATGCGTTCCAGCAGCAGGCTGTCGCTTAGAAGCGTCACATCATCTCCAGCATTCACGTGAATTCACCCTTCTAAACGACGGAACTGTGTTATTTGTGACAAATTAACAGTCAACAATCAACAGTTTACAGGAAGTGGTCATAGCTATTGATTGTTGGTTACTGATAGCTGGGCGGGTTGGGATTGCCGACGAACCAGGTGATGTAGACAAAAATGCCGATCAGGGTGGCGAGCATGTAGAGCGTATAAGCGACGCGCATGAACGCCTTGTAATTGTTAAACTGCAAGAACTTGGGCACCAGGCGATTGCCGCGCAGCATGACGAAGATGCCGAAGATCAGGGCCGTGGCGCCAGCGAGGGCATGAATGCGCGTGGTGAGCACGGCCGATTGGGGCAGCCCGCCGGGGTTATCGGCGGGGAGGATAAAATCGCGGAAAGGCAAGACCATCATCCAGAGGACGAGAATGGCGTTGATAATCACGGCCGTTGTTTGCGTGATGCGATGCGCGCCGTACTGGCCGCGCACGGCGAAATAGACGCCCAGGGTGAGCAGGGCGGCGACGAGCAGGGAAACAACGAGGGTCATATCGGCGGCCCAGTTAGCGCTGGTGCCCAAGAAACCGGGCTGGTGCAGGAGTTCATTCATGGCTGGCCTCTATTCGCATAGTCATATAAGGTTTGTGTGTGGTGATCATTATACAATAGAGGCAAGGGGCAGGTGGCAAGTTGCAGGTGGCGGTTCACTGGGAATGGGCAACAGAAAACAGAAGGAACAGAGAACATTTAACTGGGAATGGTCAACTGGGAACCGGGAACTTTTGGCGGGTGTGATGAGATTGGATGTGGCGGCGCAGAGGCCGCGGTTTACGGCGGATGAGGCGGTAGGATGGGGGGAAGCGCTGTATGGCTTAACGGCCGTGGCCGCGGAAGAGCTGCCCAGCGATCGCGACCAGAATTTCTTGCTAAAGACGGCCGGCGGCGAATCGGCCGTGCTGAAGATCGCCGGGTCGGCCGAAGTCGAGAATGTTCTCGACCTCCAAAACCAGGCGCTGCTGCATCTGGCGGGCAGGGCGGCCGTGGCCGGCGCCGTGCCCCGGCTGCACCAAACGCGCGGTGGGGCGTGGATGGCCCGCGTGCCGGGACAGGATGGGCAGGACCATTGGGTGCGCCTCTTGAGCCATTTGCCCGGCGTGCCCCTCGGCGAGGTGGCGGATCAGCCGGCGGAACTGCTGGCCGGAAGCGGGCTGCTGCTGGGGCGGTTGGACGCCGCCCTGCTCGATTTCCGCCATCCGGCGATGGGGCGGCGGCTGCATTGGGACCTGGCGCACGCCGTGGAGACGCTGGCCCAGTACGGGCCCACAATCACCAATCCCGCGCGGCGGGCGCTGGTTGACGGCTTTGCCGCCTGGTTTGTGGAAAAGGTGACGCCGCGGCTGCCCGGCCTGCGGCGCAGCGTGATCCACGGCGACGGCAACGATTACAACATCCTGGTTTCGGCCGCGGAGGCGGGCCCGCGCCGCGTGACGGGGCTGATCGATTTTGGCGACATGGTCTATTCAGCCACGGTGTTTGAGCCGGCGATCGCCGCTGCCTACCTGATGCTGGACAAAGAAGACCCGGCCGCCGCGGCGACGGCCGTTGTCTCCGGCTATGCCAGCGCAATGCCGCTAAGCAACGAAGAGCTATCCCTGCTGCCGGCGCTGATAGCCATCCGTCTCTGCATCAGCGTCTCCCTATCAGCTTACCAGCAGACGCAGGAGCCGGAGAACGACTATTTATCGATCAGCGAACGGCCGGCCTGGGAACTTCTGGCCCGGCTGGCGCAGATGCCGCCGGGCTTGTTGGCAGAGCGGCTGCGGACGGCCGTGGGAGAAAAGAATGACAACACGAGCATTGAGTAAAGAGGAGATCCTGAGCCAAAGGCGGGCGTTTCTGGGCCCGTCGCTCAGTCTCTCTTACGAGGAACCGCTGCTGATCCTGCGCGGGCAGGGGCAGTATCTCTATGACGAAGCGGGCAATCGCTACCTGGACGTGGTGAACAACGTCTGCCACGTGGGGCACAGCCACCCACGCGTGGTAGCGGCCCTGGCCGAACAGGCGGCGCTGCTTAATACGAACACGCGCTATTTGCATCCGGCCATCGTGCGCTACGCCGAAAAGCTGCTGGCCACGCTACCCGCGCCTCTGGAGGTCTGTTTCTTTGTCTGCTCCGGCAGCGAGGCCAATGAACTGGCGCTGAGGCTGGCGCGCACGTACACCGGTGGGCTGGACACGATCGTCATCGATGGCGCTTACCATGGCAACACGGCGGCATTGATCGACATCAGCCCGTACAAACACAACGGGCCGGGCGGCCGTGGCGCGCCGCCCTGGGTGCACGCCGCGCCGATGCCTGATCCCTATCGCGGGCCGTACAAAGGGTACGGGCGGGAGACGGGTGCGCAGTACGCGGCGGGCGTGGGGGCGCTGCTGGAAACGATCCAGGCAGGCGACCGTGCCCTGGCGGGCATGATCGCCGAGCCGGTGCTGGGCTGTGGCGGGCAGATCGTCCTGCCCGACGGCTACCTGGCCGAGGCGTTCGCGCGGGTGCGCGCCGCGGGCGGCGTGTGCATCGCCGACGAGGTGCAGGTTGGATTCGGCCGGGTAGGCAGCCATTTCTGGGGCTTTGAAACACAGGGCGTTGTGCCCGATATCGTCACCATGGGCAAACCGATCGGCAACGGGCACCCGCTGGCGGCCGTGGCTACCACGCGCGACATCGCCGATGCCTTCGCTAATGGCATGGAGTATTTCAACACTTTCGGCGGTAATCCCGTTTCCTGCGCCGTGGGCCTGGCGGTGCTCGACGTGATCGAGGAAGAGCAGCTGCAGGAAAACGCGCGCCGGGTCGGGGCATATCTGCTGGACGGCCTGCGCGGCCTGATGGACAGGCACCCCCTTATTGGCGACGTGCGCGGCCTGGGCCTTTTTATCGGCGTGGAACTGGTGGACGACCGGGAGACGTTGGAGCCGGCCGCGGCGGAAGCGAGCTGGATCGTGGAGCGCATGAAAGAGGCGGGCATCCTGCTGAGCATCGACGGCCCGCTGCACAACGTGCTTAAGCTCAAACCGCCGATCGTTTTCACGGCCGAAGACGCGGACTTCCTGGTGGGGGCGCTGGATAACGTGCTGGCGGAACAGGCGGATCATAGAGCGGGCCGGGAACTATAACAGCCAAAACGACGTCATTTCTAGTAAAGGCGGGCGCAAGTGGCCCCCAGGAGAAGCTAGACATGAAGAAATTGACGCCGTTTGTTTTCTTATTCGCTCTCGTACTGGCGGCCGTTTTGCCGGCGCGCCCTATTTTGGCCCAGGA
>JBJYWX010000497.1:0-17742 GCA_046259695.1 Promineifilaceae bacterium (SeqCode)
TTCGCTGCGCAGCGAAGATAAGGTAGATGGCTCCGCCTTGCAGAAGCAGGTAGAGACTTTGCAGGAAAAGATGCGCAAGTTGGAGGATCGCGTGGAAGCGATAGCTGCCGCTGCCAAGCCTGTTGATGGAGAAGCAGATAAAAAAGTGCCACAATGACATTGCTCATTCAGGCGACTGCCTTTATAACCGCCTGGGTGGCCCATGTGCCGCTCAGAAACAAAGAGAAAAAAGTAGGGTAACAGTATGAAAGGATTCTTGAAAGGCCTATTGGGGCAGGACAAACAGAATGAAGCGATTATCGTGGTGTCCGGTCTGCCGCGCTCTGGTACTTCCATGTTGATGAAAATGCTGGATGCCGGCGGCGTGCCGCCGCTGACGGATAACATTCGTACGGCCGATGAGGATAATCCAAAAGGCTATTACGAATTCGAGCGGGTGAAGGCCCTCGATAAGGGAGATACCGCCTGGGTGGCTGACGCACACGGTAAATCGGTTAAGGTTATTTCGGCCCTGCTGAAACATTTGCCGGCCGATCAATCCTATCGCGTGGTTTATGTCCGTCGCAATATGGATGAGATTCTTGCTTCGCAGCGCAAGATGCTGGTCCGGCGCGGCGAAGACCCTGACAAGATCGATGATGCCCAGATGGCGGCGCTTTTTGAGAAGCATGTGCAGCAGGTAGAAAGTTGGCTGCGACAGCAGCCGAACTTTCAGGTACTTTATGTGCATTACAGTGATATCCTGGCTGATCCCGAAAAAGAGTCATTACGTATAAATGAGTTCCTAGGCGGTGGATGGAACGTTGAGAAAATGGCGGAGGTCGTCGATCCTAATCTCTACCGTAACCGCCAGGACGCACCGCCTGTGGCATGAGCCGCACATAGGATGTCACGTTTCGTCTCACTGTTCCTTTCGCTCATTATCCTGGTTTGCGCTGCCGCGCTGGTAGCCGCGTTTCAGGGCGACGGGCTTGTGCCGGTGACAACGGTCTTATATGACGGCAGTTTGGGCACAACACCGGACGAACAAGGGTTTAGCTTCCTGGCCTTCGGGATCAGCGCCGACCAGCAGTTTGCGGACGGGGTTACTATCTTGGACTCGACCGGCGAGATGAGCGATCAGGCTGGTTACTTCAATGAGCAGTCGCCAGTCCTGGACCGTTCGCTTGGCTACCGTATCCTTTTTGAACTGCAAATTGAGGCTGAAGAACATGCCAACGGCCATCGCGCCGGTTTCTCGCTGCTGGTCTTGAGCGACGATCGGCTGGGGCTGGAGATAGGATTCTGGGAAGACGCTATTTGGGTCCAGGAAGGCGGTCCCGGCGACAAGCTATTTACCCGTGCCGAAACCATCAATTTCGATACAGGCGCCCGCACGCTGTATGAACTTGCCGTGGAAGAGAATACGTATCAATTATCCGCGGGCGGCCAGGAACTGATGTCCGGGCCCTTGCGTGATTACAGTTCGTTTGAAGGTTTTCCCGATCCCTATGAGTCCCCCAACTTGATTTTCCTGGGTGATGATACATCGCGAGCGGCATCAAGGACGGCTGTGGCATTTGTTGCCGTTGAGACATTTGTCGCGGCAACGGCGACGCCCGCTCCTTCGCCAACCAATACAGCTACGCCGACTGCCACCGGAACCACCACCCCGACGGTGACTGCGCCGGCGCCGGCACCTACATCTACGCCTAGAGCAACACCGGCCGCCACACCCAAACCGTCACAGCGCCTGTATGTCTGGCTACCCTGCCTAAAAGGCGTAGACCCGGACGTTCAGAAATAAGAGCCATTTCTATTAACGGAGAATAATGGATAACTGGGCCGTGTCCCCTGCTTCGGTTGCAAGCCGTTGGCCGGTCGCCGGATCATAGAGACCGACCAGAAGCTTCAGCTCTGAAGGATCCCTGCTCGTGGGCAGAGAAAGCACGTGCGAATCCACAATGTATTCGCCAGGTGCCCAGCCGGATGTGGGGCGCGTCCAATTCACCGGCTGAGCATCTGATTGGGCGATAAGGGCGCCTGAGGCATCTACTAGATGCACGAAAACGTTGTAGGCAATCGGCAGCTCTTGTTCGGCGCGCCAGACCAGGTCGACTAGTAGTTGTCCATCTTCCTGGCGCACGCTATAGCCCGTCAATCTGACCATATCTTCGAAGGATATGTCAGCCTCTACATCAGCCGGTGGCGGCGCGAACTGCCGTTCTGGCGCCTCGATGATTAACTCGCCAAGGGGAACCGTATCCGCAAGCCACAATTGATACGTGGCGCTGTTCAGTGCGGCCGGCAGCCGCAGCAGATGTTGGGCGCGCAGGCGCTGCCCACTTTCCCAAGAATCGCCATCGAATGTCTTGGCAATGAGGGGCAGGCGCCATGTATGTACCAGGTTTCCCGCCACGTCCATAAGACCTATCTCCATCCTCTCCGAAAGGGCGCCCGCTGCACGCTCAAGAAAGAGCGTAAGGAGCAGCGCGTCGCCTGGCATCGCCTCCGCGCGGTCCTGGCTGTAGCCTAACAAGCGCACGCCGCCGCTTTCAACAGGCTCCTGCAGCGGGTATTGGGGCGAAAAAGTTGGAGGCTGATCGGGCATCGTCACTTCGACCTGGTCGATCACGGCCACCGGTCCAATCACGCTTTCGTCTGCGTTTTGAAAGGTCAGCGGCTGCAGGGTGTCGCGATCGAAGAGCGTCAGCACCAGATCGTAGCGCCCGGGCGGCGCGCCGTTCAAGACCTGCAGTTCGCGACTGTCCCATGCCCATTGGCCCGGCTCCCATTCCCAGGTCGCGGGCCCATCTTCAAACAATCGCGGCCGGTAAGTTTCCTTATCACTCCAAATCAATCCATTCTCATCCGCCAGCCAGATATTGGACTGGTAAGTTTTATCCGTAGGGGAGTCGCTCAACCAGGCCAAATCGACGTCGATCGTGTCACCGCCGGCTGCCTGCGCTCGACTCAAGTTGTGACCGGCAAAGGTGAGCTCGGCGATCTTTAGATTGGCCGGAGTCGACACCTTCGGTTCGCCGGGACGATGCAGCGGTGTCCGGCCGGAATCTACCAGCAGCTGCTTAAAAGCAATTACGCCCAATACGACAAGCAGCAGCATCCATATCAATCGGGTGTCCCGCACAAGCGGACCTGCCAGGTGCGCGCCGCTGCGCTTTCGTGACAAATAGATAGTCGTGACGAATATCACGCCAAGCGCAAGCAATCCCAGCAACATAAGCGAGCTGCGCAGCGGCGTGGAGCGCCAGCGAACCTTAAGAAGGTGCTCGCCCGCAGGCACGGGAAAGGTAATCAACCCATCTGGCTCGCCGGGCGTAATAGCCACGGCTTCGCCATCCACTTCAGCGGACCAACCGGGGAAGGCAAAGCTGAAATAGCGAGCCAAGAAAGGCTCGGGTGAACTGATGGAGGCAGTGGCGCCAAAGCCCGCGTAATTCACCTCGGCCGTTGCGCCCGCAGGCAGTTGTTCCTCGTCAAAGCGCTGCGGCGTCTCACCTTGACGGTAGTCTTCCAGCAGAGGTGATCCTTTGGGGCGCTGGTGGACGGTACGCGGGAAGTAGCTGCCCTCCGGATCAACTCCCACGAGACCAGTTGCTGCCTCATATTCGTGGACATCGACGATGCTGGGGAAGGGTTCCTCTTCACAATAGCGCGGATAGAGCGACGGGATGGCTTCCACGAGCAGCAGAGTAATGGCGACGGCCGTGGCCAGGTTAAGCAGCAGGCGGCGGTTACCTGGAACAAGATTTGGTTCTGGAGGGGCTAAAAAAGGCATCCCGGCCAGAAAGGCAAGGGGCAGCGCGGCGCGGCCAATAAACCGCCAGGGAAACTGTACAAAATCGATCAGTGGCAGCCCTTCCCACAGCGCTAAGGAAAGCGGTAGAGCCATCAAAACAAAAATCAAAAAGGCGACCAGCATCAGCACGATGTGCCAGCGCTGTTCCTTATTCATCCGGCGTTTCCACAAGGGTGTGGTGGCGCCCAATAAACCGAGCAGCAGCGGGATCCAGCCGAGACGGATAGGCAGGGGCGGGTTGAGCAGATTGGGATCGTCAGCCTGAACGGGTGCGGCTATTTCCGAGAGCGACGCGAAATTGAAGTGGAAATCGTTGTTGCGTGTTACCGTGGATTGGTTGAGCGTTACTTGGTCCATTTCCAGCAGGGCGCCGCCGGTATAGAAGAAAGTAAGGCCCAAACCAAGGACAAAAAACAAGGCCAGCCGTGTGGCCAGTTCCGGCCACGATAGGCGCGCGACCAGACCGATCCCTATCAGGTACACCAGCAAAGCCGGCACAAAAATGAGGGTGGAGATATTGTGGCTTATTGAAAGCAGCGCCAGCCCGGCGACGGCCAGGACAAAGGGCACGGCCGTGCCCCTGATGATCCAGCGCCGGCCGGCCCACAACAAGAAGGGGAAAAGGGGCAGGGCCATACTTTCCGGCGCATTGCCGCGTACCAGGGCATCGAGCAGCACATAAGGTGCCGCCATATAGGCGACGGCGGAGACGAAACCCGGCCGCGCTCCGGCCACATCGCGTACCCATAGAAACATAAACCAGCCGGCGGCCAAAATAGTCACTGTATAGAACAGGTTCGAGGCAGCGTTTAGCGGCAGTCCCAGTAGATGGGGAAGCAAGATAGCGTAAAGCGGGCCAGGTTCACGATATACGAAGAAAGGGTAGCCATACCCAAAGGCAAGATCGGGAACCCAACGCGAGAAATAGATGCCGTTTTCCCACGCGTAGCGCAGCGCCGCGATGCGGTGCACATGAAGGTGCCCATCATGCGTGCAGGGTACGCTTGACCAACGCAGCAGGGGCGATATAAGCGGCATGCCCAACAAACTTACCAGCAGCAGTTGGAAGGTCGTATGAAGGAAGTTGTGCTGCTTGCTCATTTCGGAAATGCGCGGTTCCTGCCTGGCGGAGCCCGGAAGAAGCTAGTCGGTTTGCGCTTGCGCCACAGCGTAATTGCGAATCAATAATTCGCTAATAGGTCCCCGCTTACTGGCACGGCTGTTAATCCTACGCCTTGCCTGGACACGTTCTATGGGGAATGAACGATAGGCGACTTCCAAGAAGTCGTCTTCGGGATCAACGCTGCGAGGATCGGAATTACTAAGAAGCAAGTAGGCCCCACGCCCATCCAGTTGCTTGAAGAACTCGGCAAGTTCGAGCTGGCTGCGGTCGTCAAACTCATGCGCCGAGTAAGCGGTGAAATTAGCGGTGGCGCTGAGCGGCCGGTAGGGAGGGTCAAAATAAACGAGCGTTCTGTCGTCGATGACGGCTGCACAGTCGGTGTAGTGGCCGCCATGGACGGTCGCGTGCTGCAAGATATGGCTTACAGCGAGCAAATTACGGCGGTCGCAGATGGTTGGATTGGCATAGCGGCCAAAAGGGACATTGAATTCGCCGCGTGAATTGACGCGGAAAAGCCCATTGTAGCAAGTGCGGTTTAGAAAGATCAATTGCGCCGTGCGCCTGATCCAGGATGCCTCGTAGACCGCGTAATCGATCTGCCGGCGCTCGGCATTGTAGGCGGCTCGCAGCCGGTAGTAGAATTCCTTGCGCTTCGTTTCTGTTAGCGGCAGGTAGCGTTCTTCCAGGCGTGCCAGCTCGATCATCAGATTTTGGACATCACGTTGGACCGTCCGGTAGGCGAGGATTAGTTCGAGATTGATGTCGGCAATGAAGAATTCTTTGACCGGGTAATTCTGAACCACGTGCAGAAAAACAGCGCCGCTGCCCACAAATGGCTCCACATAGCGCTCAATGACGCCGTTCTTCAAAGTCGTAGGGAAATAGCGTTCGATTTGCCGCAAGAGCTGGCGTTTGCCACCCGCCCATTTTAGGAATGGTTTTGCCTTAGCGGCGCCCATCTGTATATGGCTCCTTCACTTTATGATGTCGCTACGCCTTTCAATCAGGTAAGTATCACGCCAACGGCCGTAATGCCGGGCGATGCGCTCGCGAACACCTACAAGGCGAAATCCACAAGAGCGAAACAAGTCGAGGCTGGCTTCATTTTCCGGAAAGATCGAAGCCTGCAAAGTCCAGATACCCGCTTCATCGGCCTCCTTCACCAAAGCGGTAAGCAATAGCCCACCGTAACCATGGCCGCGCTCAGCCTGCGCGATGTAAATGCTAACCTCGGCAACGCCGCGGTAAACGTCACGCTGCGACACGGGGCTGAGTGCCGCCCAACCGATAAGTTCGCCCCGCTTTCGCAAGGCTAGACGGCATTCAGGTCGTTTGGAAGCGTCCCATTCTTCCCAGGAAGGCACGCTAGTCTCAAAGGTGGCCTGCTGTGTCTGTATACCTTCCTGATAAATGGCGCGGACGCCGTTCCAATCACCAGGCAAAAGCGGTGTGACAGCCAGATTGTCAGTCACCTACAAATATCCAAGGCCGCGCAGGCGCTCTTCTACTTGAGCAGCCTCCGCGCTGTCAAACGCCTTTTCTGCCACAACATCATTTTCTTCAGCACCATCGACGTAAGTGACGGCCTGGGGCTCGGTGAAAATCTCGACCAGGACGCGCCCGTCCATTACCGCGGGAACAGGGCGCCCCATCAGATGCATGATCGTCGGCGCGAGGTCGCGGATGTTATTTTCCGGCAAAGTGTCGCCTACTTTAATCCGCGGGCCCTTGGCCAAAAAGATGCCTTCGCTGCGATGGCAGCCGGAGTCGCCTCGTATCTGTGAAGTAATAATCTTCCCTTCAGTTGCGAACAGTGGGCAGGCAATCATTCTATAGTCGTCCAGAACCAGATGTAGATCGGGGCCCTTGTTCGCATACGGGCCATGATAAGCCTCCGAACCACGAATGATGCGGCTAAGAATCGAACGCCCGCTCTCGTCGCGCAATTCGCCCAGGGTGTCTATCACGCGCTGTAGAGTTTTTTCGTATGCCTTGGGCATGACAATGCCATGCGGTTCTCTACCGGCAAGATTCAGGTATACCTGTCCGACGTGGCCCATGCTGTAGGCTACTGTGCGGTCCCAGTCTATACTGTCGAAGCTGAGGAACCGGCCAATAACATCATTACGCGTCTTTTTTGATACGCGCGCCGTCAAATTCTGCAGGCCCATCCTGGATATCCATTGGTAGGCGGCCGAAGGCGTAATACCCCAATGAAAGGCCTGCGCCTTAAGCTGGGTCCATGGATCGCGTTTTAGCTTCATCAAGCCTCTTTCCATGAAGAAGACATTGAGATTGACCATGTTCAGCAGGGGGCCAAATCCATGATCCGACATCACCATGGTCGCAGCGTCCGGCGGAAGCTGTTCCATCAAGCGGCCGATATAATGGTCGACCAACTTATAGCCATCGCGAATAGCGTGTTCATAGGGACCGGGTTCAAAACGCGGGTGGCTGTGATCCATGAAACGCCAGAGCGCATGTTTCATGACGTCCATAGAGATGAAGTGGACCATCAAGACATCGGGCTGCTCTTCGCGCATCAGGTGCAGGGCCCATTTGCCGCGTGTATGGATTAGGTCATATAGATCGTCAATAAATTCCGTTTCTAGTCCCGGCCGGTATTGTATGGTGGGCGCGACGCGATAGGGGCCCACTTGACTTTCATGACGCTCAATCAAATCAGACGGCTCGCTGATCTGACCGCTTTTGGGACTGAGCAGGCCGCCGATAATGAAACCATTTAGCGGCGCAGGTGGGTAAGTAACGGGCACATTCATGACACCCACGCGATATCCGGCAGTTGACAGGCGCTGCCAGATCGTCGGCTGCCGAATGGCAGTAGCATTGACGAGCGTAAAGTTTTCGCCGTGCGGCTGGATAAAGTCAAAGACGCCATGCTTCCCGGGGTTGCAGCCAGTCATGAACGTAGGCCAGGCAGGGCTGGTAACGGGCGGCAGCGTCGACCGCAGATTGCCGAATACGCCAGTTTGCATCAGGCCGGCCAGGTGAGGAAGATGCCCCGCTTCCGCCCAGGGGCGGATTAGGTCAAAGGTGGCACCGTCAAAACCAATGATGAGCAGTTTCATACGTTATCTGATTCGCTTATAATTACGCGGGCATTCTCACGCTGCCGATCGCCATCTAGAGCGGGCACAGCAGCAGCTTCCACCTCTTCTCCGGGCAAGTAGGAACGCAAGCGATAAACACGTTTGCCCTGTGATTCATAATAAGTGCGAACCAACAGCTCCGCCAGCAGACCCATAGCCACAAATTGCACACCGAGAATGATTAATAGAACGCCCAGCAGCAGCATAGGGCGGTTGCCAATCTGGTAATCGTGGAAGCCTGCGTAGCCACCGGTCAACCCGGCCCACAGCTTGCCAGCGCCTAGCAAAAAAAGAATTAGCGTCCCAACCAGCCCCAGAGGGATGCCAATATTACCAAACAGGTGCATCGGCCGGTCGCCATATTTCTGCAAGAAAGCGATGGTGAAAAGGTCGACTATGACGCGAAAAGTACGGGAAATACCGTACTTAGACTGCCCAGCAACGCGCGGGCGGTGGTTAACCGGCACCTCGGCCAGGGCGAAGCCGGCAAAGGCACACAGCTCGGGAATGAAGCGATGCATTTCGCCATATAGATTAAGATCTTTGACCACTTCGTTGCGGAAGAGCCGTAGTGAACAGCCCCGATCATGCAGATGTACGCCGGTGGTAGTGGCGATCAGCCAGTTGGCGATTTTTGAGGGTACTTTGCGCATCAACAGCGGATCCTGGCGATTCTCACGCCAGCCGTTGACCACATCACAATCACCTAGTTCGATGCGGCTGATTAGTTTGGGTATGTCGCCGGGGTCGTTTTGGCGGTCGGCGTCCATGGTGACGACGTACTCACCTTGCGCATAATCAAATCCAGCGGCGAAAGCGGCCGTCTGGCCGTAGTTGCGGCGGAACCGCAGAATAGCGATGCGCGGATCTTCCTCACGCAGCCGTTCGAGCAGCTCGTAGCTGCCGTCTGTACTACCGTCGTCAACAAACAGGACTTCATAAGCCAGATTGCGGCCGTCCAGTGCGGCCGTAATTTCCGCCATCAGGGGCGCCAGGCTTTCTACTTCGTTGTAGACGGGTATTACAAGGCTCAAATCCATGACGCTGTGCCAACTTGTTTACGCGTCTGTTCTTTCACCATCATGTGTGCAGATTGTAACATGCCGCACCAGTCGCTCACAGCGCGCAGGCGCGCCCAGGCACGGTGCTTAGGCTACGTAGCCCAGATCGCGCAGTTTCTCCATTACCAGGGCTTCTTCCTCGTCGCTCACACCACCGCCTCGCGCGTTGTCGTTCAGGTCGATTTCTATCTTGCGGATCGGGTTCTGATCGTTAAATTCGTCTGTAAAGGCTCCAGTGAGCACACGGCCGTCCATATAATCCGGAACCGGCAGGCCCATATAATGCAATATAGTTGGGGCCAGGTCCAGCAAGCTCGCTTCGGGCATCACCAAGTTTTGACGGACGCCTGGGCCTTTCAGGCCGGCGATACCCACCATGTGATGGTGTCCCGTTTGACCCAGACTGGGTTCGACAATCTTGTTTGAACCAAAATCAGCATGCCCAAAGGAGACATAGCGCGCCCGATCAGTATGCAGAACAAGATCGGGCAGGCGGGCGGCGCTGACGCCATGAAAGACCTCTTCACGCTTATAGACGGCGGGCACAACCTGGCTGCCGTCTTGAGGATCAAAATAGGCGCGCGCCGCCGCGGCGATCTCTTCGCGCAGATTGTCATAGGTCGCCGGGCTTACGTTCCCCTGCATTCTTTCGCCCGACACATTGAGATAGACCTGGCCAAAATTGCCTACGGAAAACGCTTTTGTGCGGTCCCAGTCGACGTCATTGAAAGAGAGGAAGAACTTGCGCAGCATCCCACCGCCACGGCCGCGCTTCACGTTCTTCCGCAATCCACTAAGCCGCAGGCGTGTGACCCAGCGCAGGGCGTTGATGGGCGTTACCCCTAACTTGAACGCAAGAAGTTTCAACTGGCTGATGGGCGTCTTTTTGAACTGCAGCCACCCATTGGCGGCCAGCCAATTGTTGATATGGAAGAATTTATGAAAAGGTCCAAAGCCGTGATCGGATAAGATAACAACGAGAACATCCTCCGGCAGCAGAGCGACCATGTCGCCGAGCAGACTATCAACTGTCTCGTAATAGTCGAGAATTTCGGGGAGTACGCGCTTTGCCATTTGGGCATCATACAATGGATGCGTTTCGTCCAATAAATGCCAGACCTCATGCTGTAAATTGTCCGTGGTTTCAAACACGTAGAGGAATAGATCCCATGGTTTGTTCTGCAGCAGGTAGGTAACGGCCGCGGCGCGGTCGATCTCCATCCGTTTGACGGCGCGCACAAAGATCGCCGGGTCCTGACCACGCCCTTTTTCAGACATGTGAAGGGGATAGGGGCCGGCGGCGGCTGTTACTTCCTGCTTAAGAGCCGCGGGATAGGTGTATTCGCTCTCCGCGTCGGGCGTCAGAAAGGAGCAAAGCATGAACCCGTCAAGTGGCTGCGGTGGGTAGGTCATGGGCATGCTGACCACACCGGCCCGGCCGCCCGCGGCGTTGACGAGCTCCCAGATAGCCGGGACGGCCCGCGTATGGCTGTTGGTAATCTGGATGTCGTATCCCCCCGGATTTGGATAAGTAAAATCAACCAACCCATGCTGGCCCGGATTGGTACCGGTCACAAAGGAGGGCCAGGCGGAAGCGGAGACTGGGGGAATGGTCGAGCGCAACCTGCCCTGGGCCCCCGCTTGCAGCAAGCGGGCGAGATTAGGCAGGCGGCCTTCGTCAAGCCAGGGCTGGATCAGGTCGAAGGTGACGCCGTCCAATCCAAATACCGCTACTTTGCGTTTAATGCCAGATGATGCATCCATAGTTTATCGAGTTTTAGGTGGATGTGATTACTGACGCCGTCTCCAGACGTTTTGCGCCTGTGACGAACGTAAGAGGTGAGCGACGCTGGACCAGGCAAGCATGACGCCGCCGATCATACCCGCGCTGAAGCGCAAGAAATAGAAAGCCAGCGACATGGCGATCGCTTCTTCTGGGGCAACGCCGATGGGAACAAAAAGGAACAAATAGGCTCCCTCGCGCAGCCCCAAGCCGTTGAAAGTAAAAGGCAGTGTGTTGAGCAGGGCTATGATCGGCACAAAGAGTGGAAAGACGGCTAACGGCAGGTCAACATCCAGGGCGCGGGCAATCGTATACTGGATGAGAATCAGGCTCAGCGTGAAGGGGATGCTGATTAGCAGCGAGCGGATCAAGACGGGAAAGGGATAGCGTTTGACAGTTTCGGCCAGTTGTTCGAACTTATCATACAGCGGTATGTTAGCTATGCGCGGAAAGTGGTCTTCGAGAAAAATAAAGGGGTTAGTCCAGCGCAGCAGAAAAAAGGCGGCCGGAATGCCAATACTGATCGCGCCAATTGTCACCAAGAGCGCGGTGGGCAGCACTACAACATCCTTGGCCCACGTGGCATTCCAGACAAGCGCGAGCAATGCGATGAGTGATGAACCGAGCAGGCCCGTGATGCGGTCCATGACAACGGAGCTGAGCGCCTCGGTGCCGCGGCCGTATTCCTGGCGCAGACCAACCACCTTAACCACATCGCCGCCAAATCCGGTAGGAATGAAATTGTTGGCGAAAAAGCCGACACAGTAGAGGTAAAGCAGACGGCCGAAAGGAGGTCGAGCATTGAGCGAATGTAAGAGAATGTACCAACGATATGCGCGAATGACGATGTTGAGCAAGAACAACAGAAGGCCAATCAGGTACCAGGCAAGATCCAGACGTGAAAGAACGTCCACAACTTCTTGCAGGCCGACACGGTGCAGTAAGAGCGCCAAAAGAGCCAGGCTAAGTACAACCTGAAGTACACCGCGCACTTTCTTGTTCTTGAGCATAACTGACCGATTATAGCATAGCTGTAATATGCAAGAAGGGTGGCTTTCCCACGACTTATCTACATGACCATTTGCTGAATTCTATTGCACCGTTATAATGGTTTTGCAACAAATGAGAACAACATATTTCATTCCGCATCTTTCTGCTGGCGCGGAACTCGAATTAGCAATGCGATACACAATTACCCGTAGAGGGTCTTTGACACAATGCTGTTACCACATCGCCCCCACCATGCCCCCACTGTCAAAGGCACAGAAGAAAATTTCCCAGCCTGACGATCGCTATTTGGTTAGGCTGCCCGTTTCGCGCAGTAATAAGCAAGCTTAGGCAACAACCGTATATTACACAGGTGATGGATCACTTTGGCTCCTTAGGAGGTGATGCACATAGAAAGAGCATATTTGGGCACAGTTTGATTTATCGTACAAGAATGTAATAGCAACCTTAGTATCCTTCGGAGGAGAAAGTTCATCTTGAATAAGAAAATAATCTTGCTGTTCGTTATGGCCCTTGCCGCCCTGCTCTTTGTCGCCTGCAGCGCGCCGCCGCAAGCGCCCGTTGTTGAGGAAGCCGCACCAGCTGAAGAAGCTGCGCCGGTAGAGGAAGCGGCACCAACTGAAGAAACCATGGCCGAAGAACCGACGGAAGAAGCCATGGAAGAACCGACCGAAGCGCCTGGTGAAACAGAAGGCGCCGCTCCGGGCGCCCAGGCTACTGGTGAAGGAGCAACCCTAAACATCGTCCGCGATCGTGGTACGCTCAAGTGCGGCGGTAACCAGAGCGTTCCTGGCTTTGGCTACATTAACCCTGACACCAATGAATTTGAAGGGTTCGACATTGATTACTGTAAAGCAGTCGCCGCTGCTACCCTTGGCGATGCAGCAGCCATTGAAATCCGGCCTACCACCGCTAACGAGCGTTTCCCCGTACTGCAGTCGGGCGAGATCGATGTTCTGATTCGTAACACGACATGGACCCTGACCCGCGATACGCAGTTGGGCACTGACTTCCAGCCGACAACTTTCTATGACGGCCAGGGTATGATGGTGCGTAAAGACAGCGGCATTACGGAATTAGAAGGCCTTGCTGGCGGTACGGTTTGCGTCCAGTCCGGTACGACCACAGAACGTAACCTTTCCGACGTCTTCCGCGCGCGCGGCATTGACTTCGAGGCAGTTGTTTTTGATGACGCCGACAAGACACGCGAAGCTTACGACAGCGGCCAGTGCGACGGCTTTACGACAGATAAATCCAGCCTGGTTTCACAGCAGATTCTGCTCGCTGAGCCGGAAGCACATGTTATCTTGGCAGAGACCATGTCCAAGGAGCCCCTGGGACCATTGACGCGTCACGGCGACAATAACTGGGGCGACATCGTCATGTGGACGGTCAATTGTACTTTCCAGGCGGAAGAACTGGGCATCAATCAGGGCAACGTTGATGATTTCCTGGGCGGTGAGGACCCTGTCGTCCAGAACCTGCTGGGCGAGACGGGCGAACTCGGCAGCCTCATGGGACTCGACAATGACTGGTGTTACCAGGTAATCAAGCAGGTGGGCAATTACGAGGACATCTACAATCGTAACCTTGGCCCCGATACGCCGTTCGATCTGCCGCGCGGCCTGAATTCTCAGTGGACGGACGGTGGGTTGCTGTATTCACCGCCATTCCGCTAAACCGCGCTTTTAGTTTAGTGCCTTAACCAATAGGGGCATGGCCCGGCCGAAGCGCCGGGCCATGCCGGCTACTCGCTTTCGGAGGGGTCATGGCTGAACTTAGCCCTAAGATACCGCCGCACCAGGATGAGGCCCGCATACCATTCTGGCGCGACGCACGCGTGCTTGGCGTGCTGGCCCAGATCGCCTTTGTCATTCTAGTTATCCTCGGCGCATCCTGGATTCTGGGCAATATTGGCGACAATGTGGGTGCCTTGGGCTCGTTCCGCTGCCAGGATGGAACCGAGAGTTTTGTCTGTGGCTTCAATTTCCTGGGCATAGAGTCGCAATTTGAGATTTCAGAATCGGTTATCGCTTACGATCCGAGTGATACATACGCGCGGGCAATGCTTGTCGGCGCGCTGAACACGGTCAAGGTCACTGTTTTTGGCATAATTCTGGCCACGCTTGCCGGTACACTCGCCGGTATTGCCCGTCTATCGGATAACTGGTTGGTCAATAATCTTGCTAAGTGGTACGTTGATTTCTTTCGCAATACGCCGCTGCTGCTGCAGTTATTCTTTATCTATTTTGGCGTTATCCTTCTCTTTCCCCCGATCAGGGAGGCCATTCAACCACTTGGCCTGCCGATCTTCTTAAGCCAGCGCGGCATTAATATGCCTGGCCCGGTGTTGATGCCGTCATTTGCGCTCTGGCTGGCTTTCGTGGTGTTGGGACTCATTCAGGCCCAGGTATTGTGGTTGATCCTGGGCAAGCGCGAAGAACAAACCGGTAAGGCGAGTAATCGTGCTTGGTGGGCCTTACTCTCTTTTCTGGTCATCATCGGATTGGGTTGGTATGTAAGTGGCCGCGCGGCGGGCAGTCAGGGAATGCTGGTGCCCAAGGCGGCCCGCGTCCAGTCTGTTGACGATCTGGTCGCCATGGTGGAGAGCCGCTTGCCCGTTGATGAACTCGCGGCTGTTGATGCCGCTCTGGAGTCGGGCGCCCTGACCCAGGAAGAAGTGACCGAGGCCTCTTTGAAGCTCTGCGCGGTCAAGGACGATCCGGCTGAAGTCAACCTTACATCACAATTACGCCGGGCGAATGTGCCTTATAGCGTGAAGCGCACCGATCGTATTGACCAGGCGACGGCTGCCTACGCGGATGGGGAGTGTGAGCTGTTGGTAGCAAACCGGGCGACCCTGGGCGCGGAACGTAACCAGCTTGAAAACAGTGCCAATCAACTGGTTGTGCCCGTGGCGGAGACACCGCTGCGGCTGGCCGTGCCGCGCGTCGAAGGGTTGAACTATTTCGGCGGTATCAAGCTCACGCCGAGCTTCGCCGCGTTGCTAATTGGCCTTGTTCTGTATACAGGTGCATTCATTGCCGAGATCGTGCGTGCCGGTATCCAGTCGGTACCTAAAGGGCAGACGGAAGCGGCTTTTGCGCTTGGTTTGAATGATTCGCAACGACTGCGCCTGGTTGTGCTGCCGCAGGCGTTAAGGGTAATTATTCCGCCGCTTACCAGCCAATATCTGAACCTGGCCAAGAATTCCTCGCTGGCGATCGCTGTGGGCTTTGCCGATCTCTGGGCTGTTTCCTATACGACGCTCAACCAGACCGGCCGTTCCATCCATGTATTCCTTATCGTAATGGCTTCCTACCTGTCCATCAGTCTGGCTATTTCAGCTCTGTTGAACTGGTATAACAAGCGCATTACGTTGGTGGAGAGATAAATCATGACTGCCTGGTACGAGAATCTGCAAACACGTATGGGTAGCGAGCGCGAGATCCATCTTGACTTCTCGCAATTTGTGCATGAAAACGTAACGAAGAGCTGGGCTCTGGTGCTTTGGCTGCTGCTGCTGACTTACATAACCGTCCGCGTGGCGCTGCAGCAGTTTAGCGTTTCGCCTGTTAGTACGGGCGTTATTGTCACTATCTGGGCCTTCACGGTAGCTTGGACCGTGTGGAATGAAATCACGCGCAGTCACAACTCCTGGACCTTCTGGCTGAGGAACAATCTGTACAATTCAATTACGAATGTGGAGGTTTCGCTGCTGCTTGTTCTGGTAATCGTTGCCGCCGTACGCGGCTTTATCGGTTACGCGATCACGCGCGCCAGTTTTTCGGCCGACCCAGCCATTGCTGCGGCGACGCTGGCACAATTCGAGAATCCGGGCGCCAACTGGGGCGCGGTGGTTGACAACATACGGAATCTAATGGTATTTCGCTATCCGCGGGAAGAAACCTGGCGAGTATGGGGGACTATCATTTACCTCGGGGTTCTACTGCTCGTCTCACTGTATGTGTACTCGCAGGAGCGGCTGCGCAAGTCATGGGCCCGGCGGTTGACCACCATCCTTTGGGTGTTGACGCCCATTATTACCTTCGGCTTACTGCTTGGCGTAGAGCCTTGGCGCATTGCCGCTATGGCGCTTTATCTTGGCGTTTTGATGATAGTGACCAGCGCGGTCCTGGCGGATGATCGTTTGCGCCAAACGACGGCCGCGCGCTGGATTTCGATCATCGTTTTGCTGGCGCTATGGCTTCTGGCACTTGTTTTGTTCACACGCGTCTTCTTGGCCGGGCAGAACTTGAACCCCGATATCGCCTGGGGAGGACTGCTGCTGACGCTGGTGATTGCCGTCTTCGCCATAGTCGCTTCGTTTCCGTTAGGCGTTTTGCTGGCGCTAGGGCGGCGTAGTCAGATCCCGGGCGTTCCGGCGTGGTTGACCTATGGTGCGGCAATTCTCTTGACCGGTTACTTCCTCTATACGAACACGCTGCCCCAGCTGCAGGAAGACGCGGGATTCTTCCGCCAGCTCCTGTCTTTTTGGCCGCTGCTCATTTTGCTTGTCGCCCATGCTTTCCAGACAACGTTTAAGGGCAATGTAGTGGCCGCCTTTTCAACCCTCTATATCGAAGTTATCCGCGGCGTGCCGTTGATCACCGTGTTATTCATGTCGATTATCCTGTTTCCGATTCTCCTGCCTCCCGGTATGGAAATCTTGAGTACCTGGCGGGTCATGGTGGCGGCGGCACTGTTCGCGGCGGCCTATCTGGCGGAGAATGTGCGTGGCGGGCTGCAAGCAATTCCCAAGGGACAGTATGAAGCAGCCGACGCGCTTGGCTTCCGGACGTTCGATAAATACCGGCTGATTATCTTGCCTCAAGCAATCCGCACGGTAATTCCAGCGATTGTGGGCCAGTTTGTTGGTCTATTTAAGGATACAACTCTCATCGCCATTGTGGGCCTGATCGAACTGCTGGGTGTGGCTAATCTGATTTCGGCGCAGCCTGATTGGCTGGGCGTGCGCCGCGAACCTTATATCTTTTTGATGATCATCTATTTTGTCGGCAGCTGGATCATGGTCAGTTCGAGCCGGCGTATGGAGCAGCAGTTAGGAGTTGGAGAACGTTAGGATGGAAGCGGAGAATTACGGCAACTTAGCGAGTGACGAAAAACAACTGGAGACGGCCGAAAACGTCATTGTCTGTAACGACGTGCATAAGTGGTATGGCGATTTCGAAGCGCTGCGCGGCATCAGCCTGGCAGTCCGTAAGGGGGAAGTAATCGTTATTATTGGTCCCTCTGGATCAGGAAAGTCGACTTTCATTCGCTGTATCAACCGCTTGGAAGAACATCAAGAAGGCACGATCATCGTCAATGGCACGACACTCAACTATGATGTGCGCAACATTGCTGAGATTCGGCGTGAAGTGGGCATGGTCTTCCAGCAGTTTAACTTGTTTCCGCACCTGACCGTACTGGAGAACATTACATTGGCGCCCATCCACGTGCGCAAGTGGACGCGCGATCACGCCGAGACATCAGCGATGAAATGGTTGGGGCGCGTGGGCATTCCCGAACAGGCCGAAAAATACCCCGGGCAGCTCTCTGGCGGGCAGCAGCAGCGTGTGGCCATCGCGCGCGCACTGACGATGGAACCGGAGATAATGTTGTTCGATGAGCCAACTTCGGCCCTTGACCCGGAAATGATCTCTGAGGTGCTGGATGTAATGCGCGATCTGGCAGAGGCCGGCTACACTATATTGGCCGTGACACACGAGATGGGCTTTGCGCGCACGGTTGCCGATCGGATCATCTTCATGGATAACGGGCAGATAGTGGAACAGAACACACCTGAAGAGTTTTTCGGCAGCCCAAGACATGAACGCACAAAGCTGTTCCTGTCA
>JBJYWX010000498.1:0-19355 GCA_046259695.1 Promineifilaceae bacterium (SeqCode)
AGCGCCCGTGCTTGTCGCTTCAACGGACGGCGTGGGTACTAAGACCATGGTCGCTGCGCGCTTGGGACGTTGGGACAGCATCGGCTCCGACATCGTCAACCATTGTCTCAACGATATCCTGGTCCAGGGCGCGCAGCCGCTTTTTTTCCTTGATTACATAGCTTCCAGCAAATTGGACCCGCAGCAAATTGTCACTGTCGTGCAGGGTGTGGCCGCCGCCTGCCGTGCAGCGGGCGTTGCCCTGCTGGGCGGGGAAACGGCCGAAATGCCCGGCGTTTACCGCGCAGGGGAGCTGGACCTTGTGGGTACTATCGTTGGCGTCGTGGAGCGCGGGAGGATCATTAATGGGGCGCGCATCCAGGCGGGAGATCTGATAGTCGGACTGCCTTCGTCGGGCCTGCATACGAACGGCTATACGCTGGCCCGTGCGACCCTGGATGGCTTAGACTGGTCCGTGCAACGGCCCGATCTGGACGGGCACTCGATCGGCGACACCTTGCTGGTGCCCCATCGCTCCTACCTGGCGCCGGTCAGGGCTTTGCTGGCGCAAGGTATCGACTTGCGCGGCCTGGCACACATCACCGGCGGCGGGCTGCTGGACAATCCGCTGCGCGTCTTGCCGCCCAATCTCGCCTGCACGCTGCGGCGAGGCCGCTGGCCGGAGCCGCCTATCTTTGGCCTGATAAAGCGCGAAGGCGGCGTCTCCGCGGCGGAGATGGCTCACGTCTTTAACCTCGGCCTGGGCATGCTGCTCTTTCTGCCCCAAACTGACCTGGCTCGGACGCTTGAATTGCTGCCAGAGGCGATGTTTGTTGGCGAAGTTCAGCCTGGCACACGGGCTGTCTATATCATGGAGTAGGCAGCAGATGGGTTCATCACCACGCGTGATCGTTTTGATTTCTGGTGCCGGCAGTAACTTACAGGCGCTGATCGATGCTTCCGCCGCCGGGCGCCTTGAAGCGGAAATTACGCTTGTCGTTTCTAATCGCCTCACGGCTTACGGCCTTGAACGGGCGCGTAACGCGGGCATAGAAACTTTGTACTTCCCACTGAAGCCGTACCGCATTGCCGGCGAACCGCGCGAGACGTATGACGCGGAACTGGCGGCGCGCCTGTTGCCCTACGAGCCAGATTTGGTTGTCCTTGCCGGGTGGATGCATGTGCTGAGTCCTGCCTTCCTGGATTGTTTTCCTGGGCAGGTGATTAACCTTCACCCGGCTCTGCCAGGCCAATTCGACGGCGTTGATGGCATCGAACGAGCTTTTGAAGCGTTTGAGCGCGGCGAAATCACTTATTCCGGCTGCATGGTCCATTACGCCGTTCCCCTGGTTGATGCCGGCCCCGTTATCTTGCAGCAAATCGTGCCGTTTGAAGAGGGAGATTTGCTGGAGGATTTTGCCCTGCGCATGCATGCCGCTGAACATTTCATACTTGTTGAGGCGGCGCGGCAGGCGCTGGCCGAACGCTCTCGGCCAATTTAGATCAGGGTGCCGCCTGGTTGGTACGGAGCGCGATAGGCGGGCGATTTGTGCACGTGTATGACGCGCCAGGCGCTATCTTGTTTGACCAGCACACGGCTTTCGTTATGTGTGCGATGGCTGATTGAGCCGTCTGCGCCCACCTGAGAGAGCATAAGCGTGTAGCTGGCCACGGCCGTGTCGCCGTGCAGTTGGACCCGTGGTTCTAACAAATCAAGCCGGAATGCTCCCTCCATACCACTCCAGTCATTTTCGATCATGAACAGGTGAAAATCCAGCCCATCCTGGCGGTGCGGTGTAACCCACCATTCGTAGAGCGACAGTTCCGGACTGGTAGTCGCCTGGTAAGTTTCAACGTCGCGACTAAAGACACTTTGCAGGTGGTCTTGCAGGAAAGCAAGGATCTCTGATTCTGTTGTCTGGCTCATCATCTCTCTCCTTCAGTTTCAATCGGCCGGCGCTTGTGGCTGTGTAGACTGGTCCGGGTCTACTACCAGCCGGACATCGCCCATAAAATCCAACAGGCACAAGATCAGGCGCGGCTCTACATGCAGCAGTGATTCTACCGCCTGGCGGTAGCGTCCAAGCTGCTCACTATACTGCTGTTCGGCCAGGGTACGCTGGTACGCCGCCTCATCCCTCAGATAATCTGTCTTGAAGTCTACCAGTGTCCAGTGCTTACCGCGGCGAAAGAGCAGGTCAATTTTGCCATTTTCCAGAACGCCGTCACGATCGTAGATATAGGGCAGTTCATGCAGCCGCTTGTCCGCGTTCTCAATTTCCAAACAAAACGGATGCTCCCGGAAGCGCTCCAGCAGATGCCTGGTCCGCCGTTGGGCGTCCGACAGGCATTGCTGATCGCAAACGCCTAGATGCCGGGCGCGCGACGCGACCCATGCTTCGAAGCCGGCCTGGGGAAAGCGCCAGGTGGCCAGCGCTTCGTGAACCAGCGTGCCGATAACGTGACCCGGCGCGCGACGCCTATTTTTCTTCGAACGGGTTCCCCAGACCTGCGGCTGTAATTCTGGCCCGGTTACGCTCCCCGAGCCTGTTGTTTGCAGCGCCTGGCGCAGCTTCATATTGGCCAGATCGAAGGCTGGCTCCTCTTGGCTTTGGTCAGTGGGCGGACCAGCCCTGGGTATACAGTGCGGTTCATAAATCATTGCCTGCACATTCGTCCTTTTCAGACTCAAGTCGAAAGAATGGGCTCTGCCGCCGGACTCGTCGTAGCCGGACAGATCAACTTTAGCGAGGCCGGTAACCTCGGCCAGCTGGCCCAGCCAGCCATTAAAACTCGCCTGGCCGCTTTTCTTTAGACTGGCGTGCCCATTGACAAGAACAAGTTGCTCGGCGCGGGTCAGCGCCACGTAAAGCATGCGGTCCGTCTCTGCTTGACTCTGCGCCTTGTCCAGCATCTGCCACAATTGATAGCTGGCCGCCCGCACATCATCATCATTCTTTGTTGACAGCAATACCCCCAGCGCTTCATCGACCACCATGTTCTGCGCATGGTAGCGGCCGCTGTTAGCGTCTCCCAGAACGACCACCGGGAACTCAAGCCCTTTAGCGGCGTGAATGGTCATGATTTGCACCGCACCGCCCGCGGTGGCGCGGGCTTCTCCTTCGCGAGCGCCGCTCTCGCGTAGGGTCTGCGCATAGGTCAGGAAGTCCATGACGTTGACCAGATCACTACGGTGCACGTCATCCAGCAGCTTGGCAACGTTGCGCAGCGCACGGGTCTGTCCGGCGCGGCGCAGGATAGCGCGATAGTAGGTTGTATCGAGGAATTGATTAAGCAGGTCGGCCGCGCGCATGCGGCCCGCCTGTTGGTTCAGCTCGCTGACAAGATCGATAGCGAAGGACAGGCGGGATGCTTGCTGCGCTTCGGGAAGAGCCGGCGCCTGCCGCAGCGCATCCCATAAGGTGATGCCTGCGCTGCGCATCTGCAGCAGCCGGTAGAGTGACACATCCGATAGGCCGCAGGCGGGCGAACGCAGGAGCCCGGCCAGGGCTACATCATCGTGTGGATCGGCGACGGCCCGCAGGGCATTGAGCAGATCACGGATCTCCGGCCGGTCCAAAAAGCCTTTTCCCGCCACCGTGAGGTAGGGAATACGGGCGTCGTCAAAGGCATCCTCATAATAGTGAAAGGCACTGCTCGCGCGGCAGAGCACGGCCATCTCCCCGTAGTCAAGGTTATTCTGCTCGTTCAAGCCCTGCAGGCGCACGGCTAGGTTCATCGCGGCGCGCGGCAGAGCTTCAGATTTTGTGCCAAACGTCACGTGGAACTCGATAAACGGCGATTCCAGCCCGTAGCTGGCCGCCTCCACCGCCGGTCTGAGCGCGGCAAAAGGGGCCATCCAGGGTGCGGAATCGCGTGCTTCTTGGCCAAGCACGGGGGCAAGCAGTTCGTTCATACCCTCGAGCAAACTTTCGTGCGCGCGATAGGAGACGTCCAGTTCAATCAACGCACCACCCTGCCCGTGTATGCGCGCCTTCTCCGCGGCGAATACTGAAACGTCGGCACCGCGAAAGCGATAAATAGACTGTTTGGCGTCGCCCACCACAAACAGCTTTCCGCTATGGGGACAAAGCAGTCGTATGAACTGGCATTGGCGCTGGTTGGTATCCTGGAATTCGTCAACCAGGAGCGCCCGCACCTGGTCCTGCCAGTAGGCGCGAGCGGCCGGATATTGCTGCAGCACGTGAATGGCGCCCGCTTCCAGATCGTCAAAATCCAGGCTCTCCAGAGATGCCTTGAGCTGCTTGTAAGTCGCAGCGGCATAGGTATAGAGGCTGTAGAGCGCCGGCATCGATCCGGCAATGGCTTCATCCTGGTCGTTGAGCTGCAGGCTCAGAGCGGGCTCCGCGCGATACGCATCGCGCAGAACCTTAAATGCCTGCTTTACCTCATCTAGCTGGGCTTTGCCGCCCGGCCAGTACTTCTGGCTGCCGACACCTAGCGAGATTTCGTTCAAAGCGGCCAGATAGCGCAGCCGACCGGCAAGCGATTCGTTCTCAAGGCCGGACAGCGCCGCCAGAGCAAGACGGCGCTGCAGTTCGGCCCTGTCGTCCGAACTGCTGGCTTTATTGCGAACAAGGCAGTCACGCGCGGCCAAAAAGGACGGGTTGGCGAGCAGGCGCTCAATAACGGCCGCCTGGTAATCCGCCAGTTGTGACTGCCAGTGGTGTAGGAGATCCTCCGCCGGTACACCTTTGATAAACTCATCCGCCGCCAGGCGCTGCCGCAGCATGGTCAGTATCAAGTCGCGCAGCTTTGCTTCAGCTAGCAAGCTAAACAGTGCGGCGGGTTCTTCCATTGCTGCGGCCCAGGCCAGGGCAGCGTCGGCCGCTTCCTGCAGCAGCAGGGCAGATCGGGTCTCGTCGAGCACGCCGAAACCGGGATCAATGCCTATTTCCGCGGGATGAGTGCGTAGGATTTCTGCGCACAAATTGTGGATGGTGCCGATGCGTGCCGCGTCGAGTCCATTATAGTGAACTTTCCAGGCGGCCCGCTCAGACGCCAGGAGCTCAGAGCCGGAAAGCATGCGGCCGATTTCCTGGCGCACGCGATTGCGCATCTCGCGCGCCGCCTTACGCGTAAAAGTAATGGCCACGATACGGCGCAGCGGTACGTCTTCCGCAAGCAGGGCCAAATAACGTGCGACCAGCGTGCGCGTTTTGCCCGTGCCCGCTCCGGCTGTGACCGCCACATCTCCGTCGCGGGCCAGAGCCGCTGCGAGCTGTGGGTCACTGAGTGTGTAACTATTCAGGACGGCCGGTTTGTTCATCTATCATCCGTCGCTACCAGTCACGCGGCTTATACTGCCAGCAAAAGCCGGCAGCCGGGCAATAAGTCGGGCAGCCGTCATCAGGTGGGCGCGGCGAAAACTGCCCCCTACGGGCGTGCTGCGCGACCTCCCAGGCAAAGGCAACGGCCGTGTCGATGGCCCCTGCGACGCCGCCAGGTGCGCCTGCAAGGTGGAATGAACTCGTTTCCGCTTGCTGGTAATGCCAGTAAAAACCGTCCGATATAGGCCCCAGGCCAAGAACCTCCTGTGCTGCCAGGGCATACAACGGGAGCTGCAGCTTCTTTCCTTCGGCAAAAGCGTCGGGCGTAAACTTGTACTTACTGCCGAGTTTGTAATCAACGATACGTATCTGCCCATCCGCTCCGCGGTCAATGCGGTCAATGAACCCACGCAGCAGCAAGCGGTCCGCGCCATCACGCAGCGCGAGCGGCGGGCTCTCGCCCCCAAAAGGCAGTTCGGTGTAGAGCACAACGGTTCCGTCCCCGGTCAATTCATAAAGTGACTGCGCTACGTTGCTGATAATCTCCTCGCGCGTCTGTGGCCACCAGGCGGTGGCCCTAAACCCCAGCTGCTGCGGCGCCCGGTCGAGGATCGGCTTGGCGACTGTGGCAACGTGCTCGCGCACCTGTTTGAGGTCCTTTGATGCCAGATGCTGCGCCTTTGAAACGCGCTCGAAGACAGCATGATAGAGGGTGCCAAGCTGCCGCGCATCCAGCCCTTCTGCCGGTTCCGGGCGCGGTTCCAGAGCAAGCACGTAGCGCAGGAAGAAGAGGAAAGCACATTGCTGGTAAGTTTCAAGGCGGCTCGCGCTCCACATCGCCTGCGGCCCAAACTGGACCGCCAACCGGTCAGATAGCTGCCTTAGGTCCCCGTCCCATGAAGATACAGCGCCTTTTTGCCGCTCGTGCCATATCCTGGCCGCGGCTGTGATCTGCTCGCCGGCTGCAAGCTGCCAGGCGCCACTCACCGCGCCGTTCTCGCCACAAGCGGCGATCGCTTCCCACCATTCGGCCTCAGACGCACTTTCAGCCGGCGATGGCGCCCTCTCGCTGCTGATGCGCTCTATCCTGGTAGAGACAAGCTGCTGCACGGCTTCCCAGTAGGGGGAGGCGACCCACTCCGCACCATTTTCGGCCAGCAGCGGACGGGTCAGCAGCAGCCCGTCCCGCGCGCGGGAAATCGCCTCATAGAACTGCTCTTGCTCTGTACTCAACGTCGACGGCCGTAAAGGAAAGCCGGCGTGCTGCCTTAATCGCTCGCGATCGCCGTCGCGCAAGAATGGATCTTCGCTCACAATCGCCGGGAAACTGCCTTCGCCCAGCCCCAAGACGGCCACGGCGCTAAAACTCAAGCCGCGCGCCTCGCCTGCACTGGCCACGACAATTTCGGCCAAACTGCCTTGTGCGGGTAGCACGAAGCTCGAAGCCAAAATCGCGCCGCCGAGTTCCTCCATGAATGTCGAAAAAGTAATCGGCTCCGGCTGACCCATCATGGCTTCGGCTAAAACCAGGCCGCGCAAGATATTGTTCAGCTCTCGCAGCGCGGCGATATCCGCGCCGGCTGTCGCCTTATTGAGCTGTGCCTGTTCTACAACAAACAGGGAGCTATCGGGTGGCGATGGATCGCCTGGCTCTGCCTCTGGGCCGATGAGTGATTCCAACCAGTCGGCGTATTCTTCAAGTAGAGCCGACGCCGGTGGAGCGCTTCTCTCCAGGAAGAAGCCAAATTGATCCTTTAAATGCTCTACCACCCATGTTGTAAGCGCCCTCGGACCGGTTTCTTCTTCCAGATCATCTAACGCTGAATATGTGTCGACCTGCGCGGCCGCGAACGCCTCCTCCCATTGATCACGCCCTTGCAGCACGCGCTGCTCGCGCGCCAGGGCGTCCAACGCCTCGGCGTCAGAAGGCGTTATAATCGTTTCTTTGTCTCGCTTCCAGCGGAAATAGGGCGAGCGCCAGGCCTCAATGACCCGCGCCCTTGGTAAGCTGTAGCCGCGCCCGCCCGGAAGCGGCAGGTAGAGCCGTAGCAGTTCCAGCACAGCGTTGATCACTGGACTTTGTGCCAATGGTAAACCGCTGACAAGCTGAATAGGCATGCCAAACTCGGCGGCGATTTGTTGGATGTAGGCACGGTAGGGCGTGATCTCGCGGGCCAATAAGGCCGTCTGGCCGGGGGGTAGATCGTCTGCCAGAATGCGCTGCTTCAGCCAGCGCAAAGCCGTGCGCACCTCGAAGGCTCTATCGGGCGCTTCGCGCAGTAGAACAGCCCTGTCCGCCACCAGTGGTTCGGCCGTATTTTCGGCGAATAGGTGATCCGCGAGGTGGCTCAAAATGGGGTGACAGTTCCGCGTTTCGAATGGCAACGGTGCGGCTTCTACGCCAATATTAGACTCAACCAACTTGCGCGTTTCATGGTAGCGAGGGAATTCAATGGCCGGTGACCGCGGCAGGGTGATTAGGAGTTCGCCAACCCGGCCGGCAAGCACGCGCAAGAGTTTGATCTGCGAGTAGTTGAAGTCATCAAAGCCATCTACAACTAGCAGCGGCCAGTTCTTGCAGGCGTCCCGCGCGCGCTGCTCCAGCGCTTCCACAGCCAGCCAGTGCAGGCCTGCCCGGTCCGCCCAACCATGGGCCCGCAGCTGCTGTTGATACGCCTCGTAAATGGTAGCCAGCTCACGCAGCCGGGGTTCCTCGCCCAGCTCGGCAACCGCCTGCGAAAATGCCTTTTCATCAATCAATCCCGCCTTCAGCTCGGCGATGCGCTGTTGGACAATCTGGATGAAACCTGCTTTTCTTGTTATCGGCGCGTAAAGCTCCAGCGGCAGTTCGCTGATTACCGTTCTCAAGAGCCGGAACTGGAACAGCTCGCCAAGCTCGTTATAAGACTCACCGGCATCCGCCAGGCAGACTTCAACCAGGCGACTAAAATTGAAAACATGGATACCAAGAGCGCCGCCGGCCGCCGCCACTCGCTCGCGCCAGGCCCTGGCCTGCAGTGCGGTGGCAACACAAACGCGTACCTCCGCCTCCTGGCGGGTGACTGTTTCCATGGCGAGGCGCATAGCATATTCAGTGCGGCCGCCGGCCGCTTTGGAAATCAGGAGTCTGGCTGGCATGCACCAATTCTATAGCGCTTCGCCCACTACCGAAAATTCTGCTTGCTATAGGGAAATTCAAGAACCCTGGTCGAGGTATTGCAGCGCTGCCTGGACGCGATCGTCGAGGTCGGTAACTTCGCGCGGCACATTCTGTAAGGCTGATTGGGCTTCTACGATGCTGAACCCCAGCGAAGTAAGGATATCGATCAGGTCGGCATCGGCATCGCTAACCAGGGGGGTGGTGCCAATCTCCGCCGCGTAATTGAGTTTGTCACGTAACTGGAACATGACCCGTTCGGCCGTTTTCTTGCCTATCCCGGGCACGCGCTGCAGGACGGCAGGCTCCTCGCGCTGCACCGCGCCGCGAAGCTGTTCAGGGCTCAATGTCCCGAGGATAGAAAGGGCAACTTTGGGCCCTACCCCAGTAACGCCGAGCAGGGTTTGAAAAAGCTGTAAATCTTCGTCAGTGTCGAAACCGTACAGCGTCAATTCCGTTTCGCGCACGAGCAGGTGTGTATGCAGAAACAGCATGCGTCCCGGCGCAGGCAAAGATTCAAGCACATTTCGAGGCACGTAGACTTGTATTCCTACACCGCCCACGCCGAGCACCAGGCTGTCTTGCCTGACACTTAGAAGTTGTCCTTCAAGGCTGGCAATCATCGTCTAACCGCAGCGTCATAGATAGGGAGTGTCTGGGCTCTAGCCGGTTAAAGATTCGAAGTGATGGTAGCGGTAATGGGCAATGGCCACGGCAAGGCCATCGGCGGCGTCGTCCGGCCGCGGCGTCTCGTCCAGTTCGAGTAAATTGCGCACCATCAACTGCACCTGCATCTTGTCCGCTTTGCCATAACCGGTCACCGCTTCTTTAATGCGCGGCGGTGAATACTCGCCAATGGAGACACCGGCATTGGCGAGCGCCAGCAGCAGGACGCCGCGCGCCTGGCCCACATTGATCGCCGTTGTTGTATTACGGCCGAAAAAGACTTCTTCCACACCGCAGGTGTCCGGCGCATACTCTTCTAGTAGTTGATTCAAGCTCTCGTAGATGGCCTGCAGTCGCTCAGGCATTGGCTCGCCCGCCGGAGTCGTGATGACGCCATAGGTCACCATCTGTAAACGGCCGTCCTGCTCGTCAACGACGCCATAGCCGGTTGTGGCTACGCCGGGATCAAGGCCCAATATGCGCATCATCAAGGGCGAGAAAAGCACCTGACCAGCGGGCGCTATCTAGGCAGCCTCCATCGCGGCAATCGCTTCGTCGGTGACATCGAGGTTGGAATAAACGTTCTGCACATCGTCCAGATCCTCGATCTTCTCGATCAGACCCATCACCTGCAGCGCTTCGCCCTGGTCCAGCTCGATAGGCGTGTTGGGATCATAAACCACGTTAGCCTCTTCCGTGCCTATGCCCGCTTTCTCCAACGCCAGTTGTACATTTTGGAACTCGTCCAGTTCCACAAAGATTTCAGCGATTTCACCGAACTGGATATCTTCGGCGCCGGCATCGGCAGCGATCAGGAATAGTTCATCCTCGTCTACATCCTCGGTAATGCCGATGTACCCCTTGCGCGTGAACTGCCAGGCCACGGAACCGGAATCGGCCATGTTGCCGCCATACTTACTTACCACATGGCGCAGATCCGCTATAGCGCGGTTGCGGTTGTCGGTCACAACCTCGACCAGGATGGCCACGCCGTGGGGAGCGTATACTTCATAAAGAGCTTCAACAAGATCGCCGCCTTCCAATTCGCCCGTGCCGCGCTTGATCGCCTTTTCAATATTGTCCTTCGGCATATTGGCCGCTTTCGCCTTGATAATAATCAGGCGCAGGGCATTATTCGAATCAGGATCGCCGCCGCCCGCGCGAGCGGCAATAGTGATTTCTTTGGCGATGCGCGTGAACATTTTGCCGCGTTTGGCGTCGGTCGCTGCCTTCTTATGTTTAATGGTGGACCATTTGGAATGTCCGGACATTTTTACGCTCCATATTCCCGAGTGGTATCGTTCGTGGGAGAACCCATTATAACACAATGGCCAAACAGCGCGTGAATGTTAAATCAGCATGAACGGCCAGCCGCGTCGAAAAAAGCCGGCCACTCACGCGCATCATTTGGCGCGCCGAATTATTTGACGATCCGGTCCGTGCGCTCACTAAAGCTGCAGCGGATCGCCGGCTTCAGGCAAATGATCCTGGTATATGCCATGCGCCGGCAGTGTTTGGGCTGCTGCCGCGCGTCCCGGTCCCTCACCGGGAAAAATCACCTCCAGCATCTCCGGCGCGTAACGCGCCGCCATCTCGTTGTTGATGCAGTAGCTGTGGCAGATATCGCGATAGAGATGAGCACTTGGCCGCCAGGTTCGCTCCTGGGTTGCCGTATCCAGGGCCATCAAACCAAAGCGCTGCGTCCAGCCCCGATCCCATTCAAAATTGTCGACCAGTGACCAGTGATAGTAGCCCATAACCGGATAGGCGAAACTAAGCGCGTGCCAGACCTGGCGCAAATGGTCCAGGATAAACGCGGGGCGCATGGCATCAGTGCGATCAGGTAACCCGTTCTCCGTGATGTAAATGGGTTTGTTATAGGGCAGCGCCTGGCGGATGACGCGGTAGAGGCCATAAGGGTATACCTCGCCGTAGCCGCCGTCTGAAACTGTCACGCCGGATCCCCAGTCCTGTTCTATGACGCCTTTTGGAGGCGGAAAGCGCACCAGGTAGCGGGTGTAATAGTTTATGCCGATGAAATCAAATGAGTTGGACAGATGAGTGATCCGGCCCCGTCCGGCAAGCCAAGGCGCCCGCCCAGTGGCCATTGCCTGCAGCCAAGCATGGTTGTAGATTTTGCCGATCCGTTTTGCCCACCAGCGATCCAGGGCGCTGCCATCTGGGGGCGCTTCGAAAATCTGCATACTCTTGGCCACGCTCACCAGCGCTTCGGGATAACGCGACTTGATTTCGTGATAAGCAGCGGCGTGGCACCTGAGCAAATTCAAGGCCGCTGTCCGAGCCGCAGAGAGACCCGGTTGCCCCGCAGGGGGGAAGCTGCCATCCAAATAGCGCATGAAGATGTATACGACCGGTTCGTTCAACGTTATCCAGATAGGCACCAGGTCGCCGAGGCGGGCCACGACCTCAGCCGCATAGCGCCGGAACCGTTCGACGACTGCCTCATTATTGAAATCTCCCTGCTCGACTAACCACAACGGGTTGCTGAAATGCCACAGGGTGACCATCGGCTCAATGCTGCGCGCAATCATGGCGCAGAGGATATCGCGATAGCGTTCGATGGCGCCGGCATCAAAACGGCCAGGTTCCGGCTCTATGCGGCTCCACTCCAGCGAAATGCGATGGGCATTAATGCCTATTTCCGCCGCCGCGTCTAGATCCGGTTCTATGCGCGTCCACCATTCGCAGGCAGCGCCCGATCTATCGCCGTTGAGGATAGCGCCTGGCTGTTGCTCCCAGACCCACCAATCATTGTTACGGTTATGACCCTCCACCTGATGTGAGGATGTGGCCGCGCCCCACTTGAAGTCGGGCGGGAACGTCATAGTCGCCTTGGCCATCTTACGATTTGTACCCAATCTGGCGCAGGAAATTCTTGCGCCAGGCTATGTCTTCGTCCCCTTCGATTCCCAGGGGTGAGAAACCATCAATGACGCCCAAGATGCCGCGTCCCTGTTCGCTTTCGGCGATGATGACCTGAGTGGGATTAGCCGTCGCGCAGAAGATGCTGCAGACTTCGGGCACGCTTTTCACAGCGTGCAGCACGTTGATAGGGAAGTAACCTTTGCCCAAGAAGAGGATAAAGCTGTGCCCCGCACCGATCGCCTGCGCGTTTTGTTGGGCCAGATCGATGAGCGCTTCCTCATTGCCTGACCAGCGAATCAGGCATTTACCCGACGCCTCGCAGAAGGCGAGCCCAAAGCGGATGCCCGGCACGGCCGTGACCAGTGCCTCATGTAGGTCTTCAACCGTCTTAATAAAATGGGTCTGCCCCAAAATGAAATTAAGCTCTTCCGGCTTTTCGATCGCCACCAATTTCAGCTCCATAATTACTCTCCCAATATGTTTAGACCAAAGATGACCAGACTTCCAACTTAGATCGCACGCGGCGGATAATCTCATCCGTGAATTCGTCTGTTTGCGCGGAACCGCCCAGATCCGAGGTGCGGTGGCCGTCATTCACGGCTTCCAGGGTCGCTTCATAAATGGCGCGGCTCGCATCCTTGAGCTCGGGTTCCTTCATGTAAGAGAGCATGCCGGCTGCAGCCAGGATCATGCCCATTGGATTAGCTACATTGCGCCCTTCGAGCGCCGGCGCCGTGCCGTGCGGCGCTTCGGCCATCACACAGTCCACGTGCTCACCCTGATCGTCAACAGAAATGACCATCGACTCTGACCCGGCAATTGAACCGAACATCTGCAGCACCATATCCGAGAGCAGATCGCCGTCGCGGTTGAGGGAGGGAATGACCATGCCGTCGCCGGCGGAGGTGAGCAAGAGGGCAAAAGTCGCGTCGATGAGCTGGGGTTCATAGCGCACTTCCAGGTGGCGGGCTGCGGCAGCATCCATTTCTTCCTTAAACATTCCTTCGTAGACCGGGCTGACTGTATACTTTGGGCCGCCAAAAACCTTGGCATTGGTACGTCGGGCATATTGAAAGGCGAATTCGGCCACGTCGTGACACAGGCGGCGGCTGATGCGTTCTGTACGGTAAGCCACTTCATCCATACTGCCTTCTTTGCCCTCACGCCATTCCTTGGCCCCATAAGCGTCGCCGCGGGCCATACGCACGATACTGATTGGGGCATAGACGCCACCCGCTGGACGTACGCCGGGAATACGCCGGCCGGTGCGCAAGATGATCTCGGCGTCCATCTCTTCGCGCAGGATGCGGTTCGGACTGCCCACATCTCCTTTTTCCTCAGGCGTAATTGTGGCCGCTTTGAGGCCGAGATGGTATTCGCGCAGTGCATGCCCGGCCTCATAGACGACTGCGTTATTGGTCCGGCGGCGGTTTTCGAGGCTCAAATCGTAACGTAGAAATTCAAGCGGGTAGCGGATGACACTCTCATCAAGCACGCGCAGCGATTCCTCTAACAATTCCTGACCGGTCTGGTCACCTTCCATTACGACTATCGTTCTGCTCATTGCAAACAATCCCTTATTAGAGTCAGGTTTATGCCATGCCGTTTTCGCCGCGCGCACGTAGGAATGCCAGGTATCGGGGTAGGAGCCGCGCGTAAACATTGTACCAAAACGGCCGCGCGACGTAGTCCCAGGCGCCGATGTGCCAGATAACATCTCCCTGGAAGCCGTCTTTGAAGCGCCAGACGCCCCAGAGAGGATCATCTTTCACAAAGTTTGTCGGCGCGCCCCAAAAATCATAGAGCCGGCAGCCCTGTTCCTTGGCCCAGCGAATGGCTTCCCATTGCAGCAAATAGTTGGGCATGCGCTGGCGTTCTTTTTCCGTCGACGCACCGTACATATAGGTGACACGATCGCCAAATCGCACCAGGATAATGGCAGCGACCGGTTCGCCATCGTATTCCGCCACCATGGGCATGGCCATGCCCGCCTGGTAGAAAGAGAGCCAGGCGTCGAGATAATAGGCAGTTGGGCGGATGCTGAAGTCATCGCGCGCGGCCGTTTCCTGGTACATGGCGGCGATGGTCTCGAAATCGCTTTCCGTGCCCTGGCGCACCACGATCCCTTTCCTGGCAGCAAGCCGGATGTTATAACGCGTCTTTGATTTCATGGAGGCCAAAAGATCGTCTTCGCTGCGCTCGAGGTCTAGCACAACCGTATTGGGGAACTGCACCTGTTCGGCCGAGTAACGCCAGCCGCGCTGCTGCATTTCCTCGCTAAACCGCGCACCGAGGGGCGATACACGTTCCCGTTCCGCTCCCCAATAGCGCACTACTTCCGGATCGATTTTAATTAAGATGGCATTCTCACGTCGCGCCAGTTTCTCTAGCTCTTGCAGGACCTGCAGCCGTAGAGCACGGTCGTTGTAGTCAAGAACGGGTCCCTTGGGCACATACAAGATGGAATAGGGCAGGCGCGGCAGCCGCCGTTTTAATACCTGCGCCGCCGCCAGCGGTTCCCAGTTGTTGCCGGCGACGGTTAGCGTCAGGCGCTGGGCGCTCCAGCCCCAGCGTGACTTGAAGTCGCCCCAAACCCAGCTCTGCAAGGCGTGCGCGTAAGGCAGGCTGGCAACGGCCTGGTTCCAGGCGATTTCCGAAGTTTCCGGCTTGAAACTGGAGGCGCGATAGATGGGTTCGCTGGCATTCATTGTCTGGTGCTGTTCCGCCTGCTAGCGATTGCGCCACCAGTTATAGAGGCGGTAAACGCGTTGGTTGTAGACACGGTCCACGGCGCCTACCGTACGCTGCACGCGGCCACCGTAGCCACGCTTGGCGCGGTAGACGGACCACAGGCCGTCGCTGCGGTCTGCGAATGCCGCTTCCAGCGCTTCCTCATCTGCGTCGGGTACGCCCCAAAGATCGTACTGCCTGCAGCCGCGCTCCTTGGCCCAACGTATCGCCGCCCACTGGACAGCATAGGCAGGCATGCGGTTTCGCTCTTCATTGCTGGAGGCGCCGTAAAGATAAACGGCCGTGTCGCCCAGCGCGGTGATCATCGCCCCGGCCAGAGGTTGCCCTTCGTATTCAGCCAGCAGAAGCACGGCGTGGTCCGGCGCAAAAAGGCTGTACATCGCCGCGTAATAAGCCGGCTCGTGCGTCCCGAATTTATCTCGCTGGCCCGTTATCTTCATCAAGTCAACGAACGTGGCCAAATCCTCTGCGCTGCCCTCGCGCACGACGACATCTTTGCGCGACGAAAGACGGATGTTGTAGCGCGTCTTCTGTTTCATAGCCGCCAGGATCTCTTCTTCTGGAGGCGCCAAATCGATCATGATTGTACGCGGGGGCTGGATGGTATCGGCCGGCACAATGCAGCCTGTCCGCTGCACAATCTCGGCCCAGCGTTCGGGCGCGATTTCTTGCTGCCAGAGCAGGGGCTCGAGCTTGACAATGCCCGCACCATTCTTGTAGGCTGCTTCGTCAATCTGGCCAAAAAGCACATCGACCTGTTCATCATTTTCCCAGTCCAGGAGCGGTCCGTGGGGGATGTACCCTATCTTCAGAATGCCAAGCGCCGCGGAGCGGTAGAGGATTTGCGCGCCGGCCACAAATTGACCCTCTTGTTTCAGCCAGACGCGGTCGGATGACCAGCCGAAGCGATTCTTCAGCCTGGCCCAGTTAGTTGTCTGCAAGATACTTCCGTGGGGGTGAGCGGCTACGAAATCGTCCCAGGCTGCGTCTTCTTCCGTGTAGGGCATTTCGCCCAATGAAAACCAGTTCGCGGCCATGACGTGCGCCATTATACCCCGAACTTTTAACTGTGTTACAATTCCGCCAACTGCGGCCCCAAGGGGGTTAACAAATGAGTCAGGTTCAACAGCTTTATCGCTTGCAGCAGTACGATAGTGAAATAGATGCCAAGAAGCGCCGTCTTTCCGAAGTAATTCGCTTGCAGCACGAGACAGAGGAACTGCGCTCCGCGCGCAGGCGGGCGGATGCGGCGCAGACAGAAGTCACGACCTGGCAAACCACCCAAAAAGATCTCAACCTGGAACTAGGCGGCGTCAATGACAAGGCCAAGCGCTCCAACCAGCGCCTCTACTCCGGCAAGGTGACCAAACCGAAAGAGCTGGAAGATTTGCAGCATGAGGTCGAAGCTCTTGGCCGCCGGCGCGCGGCGCTCGAAGATGAGGTTTTGGAAGCGATGATCATGCTCGAAGACGCGCAGGAGGAAAGCACGGCGGCGACGGCGTCGCTGGAGGAAATTGCGGGAGCGTGGTCGGCCGTCCAGGCCGAACTGAAAGCGGAGCAAGATGAGCTGGCATTAGCGCTGCACGGCCTGATTGGCCAGCGCGAGGCCTACAAGGCGCGTTTGGATCCCAAGGCAGTGGCCAACTATGAAGCGATTCGCGGGCGAGCCAATGGCCTCGCTGTGGTGAAGCTGGTTAACAACAGCTGCGGCGGCTGCCACGTTACCGTTTCGGTCAACACTGCCTTGCGCGCCGAGCGCGGTGAGAGCGTCACCTGCAACGGCTGCGGCCGTCTTCTCTACTTACCATGATCAGCGCCGGTGATTGCCGGGCTTTGCACTCACCCCGCCGCGAAAACTGGGCGCCTGAATGACGAAAAACGTGCAGCGCGTGCCATCCAGCATGCGCGTTGCCAGACGCGGATCGAGATCGTCAATGGGCGTGGCCGTCGTAATCACTGTGGGTAGACGCGCGTTATAGCGGTAATTAAACAGTTGGTACAGCTTCTCGCGTGCCCAATTGGTGGCACTCTCCGTTCCCAAATCATCGAGGACCAGCAGCGGCGCCGTCTTGACCTCATCAAAGCGCTTGTCCAAGCGCGCATTACTGGTAGGGCTGAACGTCGCCCGCAAATGGTCCAATAGATCCGGCACCATTATGAAAAGAACCGGCTCGCCTTCTCTATTTACGTAATTGGCGATAGCCGCCGCCAGATGGGTCTTGCCGTTTCCATAGCCGATGCTGTTAAGGACGAGCCAATCGCGCGGCTCCTCCGCGAACTCAAACGCTGTCTCGTAGGCTCGCCGCAGATTCTGTGCTTCCTGCCGCGGAAGTTCGCGTTCCCGCAGATCGAAAGAGTCAAACGTCTTGTCCGCGTGCAGCGCGAGCGACGAAAGGTCGGATTGCGCATGATCGGCCCCTGACATGCGGAAATCCGGCGCGATAATGGCAACGATCTGGGACACGTTGGGGTCGGCCAGGCGCGAGCGGATGCGCACGTCAATCGCTTCGAGATCCTCGTTGGTGGTCACGATGGTGGGCAGGCGGGCGTTATAGCGATGATTGAAGATTTGGTACAGCTTCTCCAGCGCCCACTCCGTGTTGCTCTGTGCGCCAAGATCATCCAGGATCAATAGAGGCGCGTTACGTACTTCCTCAAAACGCTGGTCGTAATCGGTTTCCGCAGTAGGCCGGTAGGCGGCGCGCAGGTGGTCCAGCAGATCGGGCGTATTGATGAAAAGCACCGCGTGACCCAACGCCAGGCGCTGATTGGCAATAGCCGCAGCCAGGTGTGTCTTGCCACAACCATACCCGCCTCGCAGCACGAGCCAGCCATCTGGGTTCCGGGCGTATTCGCGCGCACGGTCGAACGCCAGGCGCAAATTGAGCTGCTTCAAGTCCGTCAGGCCATGCCCGTCGGGCAGGAATGACTCAAACGTGCACGCTTCGAGCGCGCCCAACTGGCTGAGTTTCAACAGCTTTTCGAACCGCTCGCGCTCGCGGTCGAGCGACCGGCACTCGCAGGGTTCGGCCCGGCCGAAGCGCGGATCGTTCGGTTCCACATCGGGCACAACGTAGCCCAGACCGCCGCAAATCGGGCAGTCATTACGCCCTAGCCCAGGGTTGTCCCTGACCGGCGGCTCACCGCTTGACGTAGGGTTCGTATTCCTTGGGAACTTGTCCCCGAAGCTTTTCTTGAGAGTCTCGCCTACTGATTCCATCTCGTTCTTGTTTTCCTTCCGTGCGCCAGCGTTCCAGGATGGAGAGCACATAACGCCAACGCCGCACATTGTTTTCCACGGCGATGGAAATTGCCTCCTCGATCCATCCAGGAGGGTAAGTCTGCTCAGCATCGCGCAGTGCATCGGCGATCAATGGCGTCAATGAGCCAATGTTCTGCTCGTAAAGGACAAAGATGTTTGGTCGTTCGACGAGCAGCGAGACCGGCTGTTCTTCGTCCGGCCATGGCCGCCATTCCCCTTTGGTAATGCCTTCTATCGCCGCACGCCCTCGTTCGCTGTTCAAGAAATAGAGATCTATCTGCCCGTCTGCGCCTTCGACATTGACGTGGAGGAAAGTGCCGCGCGCCACGGCGCGTTCGATTCCGTCGAGCAGCGCCTCCGTGGCTATCTGATTATTCTCGCCCAGACCGCCGATAAACGTTACATCATTGAGAAAGTCTGTCAGGCGCAAATAACGGACTGCGCCGTCTTGCTGGGTGAGAGCCCAGAAAGCGTAGAGCGTTACTTTCAGCTCGGAGATGGTGTCGATTGCGGGCAGCAGTTCGCTGAAGAACAGGTTAGGTACCGGCGTCAGGCGCTGCTTGCCCGGTGGAAACCCTGCAAATCCTTGCATCGTACCCTCTCTACCGGCCTGTATCAGGCCGAATCATTATGGACTTTACAGCGCGATCTCTTTGCGCTGCAAATTGCGGAATGTGGCCAGCTTGCCGTGCCAGAACAGGTCAACGGAGCCGGTGGGGCCGTTGCGATGCTTGGCAACGTTTACTTCGGCAATATTCGGACGTTCCGTAGCTTCATTATAGTACTCGTCGCGGTAAATGAACATTACCACATCGGCGTCCTGCTCTATGCTGCCGCTGTCGCGCAGGTCGGAGAGCATCGGCCGTTTGTCTTGCCGCTGCTCGACCGCGCGGCTCAACTGCGCAGCGGCCACGACGGGCACATCCAACTCGCGGGCCAGGCCTTTCAGCCCGCGGGAAATATCGCTGATTTCCTGCACGCGATTGTTGGAGCGGTATTCGCTTTGCATTAGCTGCAAATAATCAATCATGATTAAGTCGATGCCGTGCTCGGCGTAGAGGCGGCGGCACTTGGTACGCAGCTGCATGGGTGTAATTGAGGGTGTATCGTCAATGAAGATACGCGTTTCGGAAAGGTGGCCGATTGCCTCCATAAAGATCGGCCATTCTTGATCGGCCAGATCGCCGCGCCGCAAGCGCTGCGAGTCAATGCGCGTCTCGGCCGAAATCATGCGCTGCACGAGCTGTTCACCGGACATTTCCAGATTGAACAAGGCCACGCGCTTATGAAAGCGGCGCGCCGCGGTGAGGGCGATGGCGTTCTGCAGGCTGGTCTTGCCCATACCGGGACGGGCAGCAATGAT
>JBJYWX010000499.1:0-2396 GCA_046259695.1 Promineifilaceae bacterium (SeqCode)
ACGCACGCCACTTATCCTGCACCCGCAAAATGCCGGGGGGAGCTCGCCCTCAGTATGGATCAGATATACTTTTCCAGTCTTGACAGTGATTGCCTTATTTATGGGGATTTGCTGCGTAATCTATCTGGGAAGGAAACAAGGGTTATGAATGAGGACATAGCGGGTCTCACGTTTGAAGAAGCGCTAGCAGCGCTGGAAGAAACCGTGAAGCGACTGGAAAGGGGAGACCTTTCTCTCGAAGAATCGCTGGTTCTATTTGAGAAAGGGCAAGAATTGGCCGAACTCTGTGGCCAACGTCTTGATGAAGCGAGTTTGCGCGTTGAGCAGCTCACGACCGATGGTGAACTCATTGACATTTCGCCGGATAGAGCCGCTGATTAATATAAAGGCACCGATTTCCTTCCTTCGCTAGAAGGCAGTACAATAAATGACTGAGTCATTCGCTGGGCGTATGCTTTTGCGAGGCTTTATCTTGTCAAGGTGCCACGTGAAGGGGACACAAATTGTTTAAGAATCTTCGCGAATCACTGACGCGCACGCGCCAATCGGTCTTTGGTCAGATCGCTGGCGTACTAGGCGCCGGCGATATTACCAATGAAACTTGGGACGATCTGGAAGCACTGCTTATCCAGGCTGACGTAGGTGTTCCGACCACTATGCACCTGGTTGAACGTCTGCGCGAGCGTGTTGCGGCAGAAGGAATTTACAAAGCGGATGGCTTGTTGGCCGCGCTCAAGGAAGAGCTGCGCAGTATACTGAGCGAACCAGAGGATTTTGGCCTCGAGAAACCGCGCCTGTTAACAGTTGTGATGATCGTTGGTGTAAACGGTTCAGGTAAGACAACGAGCATCGGCAAGTTGTCACGCTATTACAAGGAAAAAGGTCATAAGGTAATGCTGGCTGCTGCTGACACGTACCGTGCGGCCGCCATCGAACAATTGCAGGTGTGGGCCGACCGTGCTGATGTGCCGGTCATTGCCGGGCAACCGGGCGGCGATCCAGGTGCCACGGCCTACGATGGCATTCGCGCGGCGCGTGCTCGCGGCTTCGATCTGCTGATCATCGATACCGCCGGCCGTCTTCACACCAAGTACAATCTCATGCGTGAGCTTGAAAAAGTCTATGGTGTTTGCAAAAAGAGTGTGCACCAAGCGCCGCATGAGGTCTTGCTCGTTCTGGATGCACCTACTGGCCAGAACGCCATTGTTCAGGCCGAGAAGTTCAAAGACTCGGTGCATGCCACTGGCGTGATTCTCACCAAACTGGATAGCACCGCCAAGGGCGGAATGGTGTTTGCCATCTACCGTGAGCTTGGCTTGCCAGTACGTTTCATCGGCACTGGCGAGAAACTGGAGGATCTTGCACCCTTCGATCCAGACGCCTTTGTGGAAGCATTATTTGAATGAACGCTGGATGGTGCTGTGCGCTTGTAAGGTGCGCTGGCGCCAAAATTAATGGAGTGTTGTCGATGACCGACCTGATTGAACGACTTGAGCAACTGGACAATACGATTACAGAGCTGCGGAGGCGGCTTTGACTTAGATGTCAAGACCGAGAAACTAGCCGGGCTAGAGATGGCGGCGGCAGAACCAGATTTCTGGGACGATCCGGACAAAGCCCAAGGCGTCATGCGCGATATTACTAGGCTGCGCAATGAGGTGGATATCTGGGAGAAGATTCGCCGGCACCTGGACGATACAACCATACTCGCGTCTATGGAAGATGAGTCGCTGGCCGAGGATTTGGAGCTTGACGTAGCGAAGCTGGACGCGGAAATCGAGGACCTGGAGTTCCGTACCCTGTTTTCGGGCCAGTATGACGATGAGGATGCGATTGTAACCATACATGCCGGGGCGGGGGGTACAGAGGCCCAGGATTGGGCTGACATGCTGCTGCGCATGTATACGCGCTGGGCCGAATCTCATGGCTACAGCGTCGAGATATTGGATATAAGCACTGGCGACGAGGCTGGGATAAAGAGCGTCATGCTCTCAATTCGTGGTGATTACGTCTATGGACGCTTGCGTTCCGAGCGCGGCGTGCACCGGCTGGTGCGCATTTCTCCCTATGATTCAGCCAAGCGCCGTCACACCTCTTTTGCGAAGCTGGAAATTTGGCCGGATATCGCTGACGAAATCGAGATTGATATTGACGAAAAGGATTTGCGCATTGACCGGTTTCGGGCGAGCGGTGCGGGCGGTCAGCATGTGCAGAAAAATGAGACGGCCGTGCGCATCACCCACTTGCCCACTAACATCGTCGTTTCTTGCCAGAATCAGCGCTCATTGACTCAGAACTTGCAGGTGGCCATGAATGTCTTGAAAGCGCAGCTATATGAGCTGGAGCAGCAAAAACAGGACGAAGAGATCGCCGCCCTCAAGGGCGAATCAATTGAT
>JBJYWX010000500.1:0-5916 GCA_046259695.1 Promineifilaceae bacterium (SeqCode)
CTACCCAGGCCGTGCGGCCGCACTTCCGACACCGCGCCTGATAACCATTGGGCAAGCCGTCAACAGCATCCACCGGCTCAAAGCCACCCAGATCATCACCGGCTGCCGCCGCGTTGACCGCGATTTCCAGCATTGCTTCGTTGGCGGCCGCTGCCTTACTCATTTGACCCGCACACTCTCTTCCTGTGGCATGAGAGGCACACCGGGGTCAGTTTCGGCGGCAGATTGTAGTCGTGATAGAAATACTGCTTGGCCTGCTCCCCGCAGTCAGCGCATGCGTAGTTACTTGCCGGCTTCAATTCACCTCGCGCCACTGCTCGGCTTGTAGCAGCATAGGCTTTGCGCTTGGCCACTATAGGAGCTGCAACCGCAGGCCAATTGTGATGCCGCAGATGAGGACAACCAGGATTGTCAGAAGCCAGACTATCCGCCGCGTCTTTTGCATGTCTTCGCTTGGTACTACCTACAGCGCCGGATCATAGCTTGTCTGCATCCTTTTTCAAATCGCTTAGTATTATGGGCATGCAGTCTCTGCACCTTCGATCTGGATATGGTTATGGCGCGCGCCACATTATCCAATCGCAGAAATCCCCTTGTTCCTGGCTCCTGAACTGTCCCACGACTGCTAACGCCATACACCTGGGGGACAATCAACTAGCATAAATTCGCGTACAGCTGCCACAAACCTGCAAGATCTTCTATGGTATCCTGTAAGGGTAGCACAAGGGGGTTTGCCATGTCTGTCAAACTACGTGTTCGGCCATTTGTCTTGCTATTCTCGTCACTTATCACGTCGCTTCTTCTCACGTCTCTGTTCGTCAAAGCCGGAGTTGCACATTCTGACACTAAGCAAAAAGTGGTGCTAGACAGCCCTTTATCTGCTCAAGTAGATGCACAGAATGTGGAGCTTGTCGGTCAGATTGGCGGTTCAATTCGTGCTGTCGCCGTGCGGGGAAACTATGCCTATGTTGGCGAGGCTGCCTGGCTGACGGTTCTCGATGTCACCGATCCAGCAGGCCCAGTCCTGATCGGCAAAGCTGGGCCAATGCCAGGCATTGTGCGGGATGTGGCCGTAGCCGGAGACTACGCCTACGTTGCCGATGATTGGGATGGTGGACTGCGCATCATCAACGTTGCCAATCCGTTTGCCCCAATTGAGATCAGTTTCTACGACACGCCTGGGGAAGCTCAGGGTGTCGCAGTGGAAGGAGATCACGTGTTCGTTACCGACGGGGTGGAAGGGTTGCGTATTATCGACGTCTCCAACCCGGCTGCTCCAACTGAAATAGCTTTTTTTGATACATTGAGTGAGGCATGGGATGTGACCGTTGTTGGGGACAGCGCCTATGTCGCAGCAGAAAGCGGTTTGCTAATCATTAACATCGCCGAGCCTTCCTCTCCACGCGGGACAGGCGAATACGCCGTTGCGGGAATTGCACGGGATGTAGACGTTGCTGGCAACTATGCCTATGTAGCTGTGAAAGCATCGGGCTTGAACCAGCGGCAGAGCGCTAGCGGATGGGGTGGATTGCAGGTCCTTGACATTTCAAACCCCAACAACCCGATCAGTGTCAGCTATCACGGCACCCTGGGCTTTGCATTAGGTGTAACCGTAGCCGGTGACTTCGCCTATATTGCGGAAGAGTTCGAAGGAGTACGTATTATCAATGTCTCCGATCCAGCCAATCCGAAGGATGCTGGTATATTCGATACGCCTGGAAATGCAAGCGACGTAGCTGTTGTTGGCAACTATTCCTATGTTGCCGACAGCTGGGAAGGGCTGCGCATTATCGACATTACCAATCCGGCCGAGCCAACCGAAACAGGCTACTACAACATGCCTGGGTACACGATGGACGTAGCCGTGGCCGGTCAGCATGCCTACCTTGCAGATGGCTCTGGAGGATTACACATCATCAACATTGGCAATCCGGCCGAGCCAACCGAAACAGGCCACTACAATACTTTTGGCGAAGCTATTAGTGTGTCTTTGGATGGTAGTTATGCCTACGTCGCTGAGGACGCTGGCGGCGTGCGTATCATAAACATTGCTAATCCGGCTGTTCCAACTGAAGCCAGCTTTTATGATTCGATTGGTTACGAGGATCGCTGGGATCCTATTGACCTTGCTATCTCGGGAGACCTTGTCTATGGCGTGGGTGAAGGAGGGTTACACATCGTCGATGTCTCAAATCCCGAGGAACCAACCAAACTGGGGTCCTATTACACTAGTTGGCCTGCTCACGGTGTAGCGGTGGACAAGAATTACGCCTACGTGGCCAATGGTTTCGCCGGGTTGAGTATCATCAACATCGCCAATCCCGTCGAGCCTACGGAGAAGGGTTCGTACGACATGGGGGGATATGCTTACGGGATAGCCATTAGCGGGAGCTATGCTTTCGTAGCAGCAAATGAACAAGGGTTACGTATCATTGATGTCACTGATCCCGCCGAGCCAACCGAGATCGGTTATTACAATACGCTCGGACCGGCCACAGATGTGGCTGTAGATGGGAATTACGCCTACGTCGCAGCATATAGACAGGGGTTACGTATCATCAATGTAGCCGATCCAGAAGAACCGGAAGAGATCGGCTTCTACGATACGCCTGGCTTTGCCAGAAGCGTGGCCGTGGCCGGGGACTACATCTACGTTGCAGATGACCATGGTGGCATGAACATTCTCCGGCATTTTGACTCGACCACTCGAGGACAAATAATCGTGGATAAGATTACTGTGCCAAGCGATGACCCCCAACTTTTCACTTATAACTTGGCCGGCGGGCCTGGTGACCTTGACAAGAACTTCATGCTCGCAGATGTCTCCGTCCCGTGGAACAGTGGGTATTTAGAGGCCGGCATGTATAGCTTGACTGAAACGCTTCCTTCCAATTGGGTTCAAAGTGCTGCAGCTTGCGACGATGGAAGCGATCCATCAAACATTCACCTCAGTGCAGGCGAAACCGTGGCTTGTACATTTACGAATACGAAGCGTAACCCGCCCATAGCTGATTTCAGCGCTTCGCCCGAGATTGGAGCACCACCATTGACGGTTGACTTTGCCAATCTTTCGACAGGCGACTTTAACAAATGCCTGTGGGATTTTGGCGACGGACGCACCAGGAAGACTTGTGGCAACCCCACTATCAGATTCAGAGAAGAAGGCCACTTCACAGTGAGCCTAACGGTTGAGGGACCAGGTGGGTCAGACACCAAAACGGTTGATGAGTGCGTTAATGTCACTTACTTTCGCCTCTACCTACCTGGAGTGCTGACAAGGGAGTGAATTGATTCGATGGAGTTCACATTGGCGGAATGTGGCTGAATTCGATCCATATAGGTCGTCGGTGCCACATTTTCAACAGGCCAAATTGTTGTGCGCTATTGAATCTGGAAGGGCCAAGTCAATATAATTTGTTTTTGTGCGCGGGAGCAAAAATCTTGTGTAAGCGCATTGTCTTCAAGTAAGGAAAAACGACCGGGTTCTATTGGCGAAGTCATCCCGAGCGCACCTGTCGTCCCGAGCGCAGCCGAGGGATCCCTCTCCCGCCTGCATACGGCCGTCCCTATCACCAGCCGTAGGGGCACAGCGGGCGGCCTGATACCATCGCCATCACAAACTGCGTTTTCTCGGCATGTCATCCTACAAGGTAGACATTTTACCGGACGGGAAAAACCCCCCTTCATTCCTAACTACTGATCTGTCCCACAGTCTCTGACGCCATACACTCCGCACTAGCTATTCCGCTCTCTCAACCACTCTCTCACCCTGGGAAAAATTTCCGCTCGCGCCTCACGCCCAATCACCAGCTCCCCGTGGCTGAAATCCTTGCTAAAGCCGGCCGTCTCCGCGCCCAGCAGCCATGTCTTGTCTGTGCTGCCAAGGGCATCGAAAAATTTACGGCAGCCCGCGGCCGGTGCTATCCTGTCATTCCCGCCGGCGATCATAAACACCGGCAGGCTCAGTTCCGCCAGCGCGGCCATATAATCAAAGCCATCCGCTCCCCGCCAGCGCTGTCCCAAATTCCACGCCAGCCACTGCGCGAGCAGGCGTGTAGGCTCCGGCTCATTGCCCGCGGGCAGCAGCCTCTGCGGTGTCCGTCCGAGCAGCATCGTTGCCAGCCAAAGGAAGACGCCGTGCGCTTTGTCCGCAATAGTCCCGCTTCCACCTTCTGTTAGCCAGGCCGATCGCGTACCTTCGCCCTTGCCGCCCGATCCCTCCCAGGAGTGGCAGTTCATAGCCGCCCAGAGGACCGGCCAAATGCCGGAGGGCGGCCAATCCGTATCCGGTTTCCAGTGGCAGCAGGATGTTTCCTGGCGCTCTCACCGCCAAGCGGTAAATCCCGAGGCTGATGACCTGAGCTATCCTCAAGTGTCCGAACCCACAACGGCCGAGCCGGCCATGTTCATCAAAGTTTTCGATGCCGCGGCGCGCCACCCCCTGCGCAACGGTTCCGCGCAGGCGGAGATCGACGCCGCTGGCCAGTGGGTCTGGACCAAGTGGAATCCAAGACCGGACGAAATCGGCGTGCCTTATGTGGCCCCCACAGGCAGCCAGGGCTACACCCTCTCCATTGTGCCGCGCCCCGACATCGTGCCCCGCACCATCGCTGATTTTGAATATCTCACCGGCGAAACGTACACCAAAGGCCTTCAGGAATACATGATGGCTGATCCCGCGCTTGAGAACGCACAGCCGCCCGGGCACACCTGGCCCTATAAACAAGGTCTCTGGTACCCGCCCGTTCAGCCCTCGGATGTCTACACCGAAACTAAAGATGGTGTCACTCGGCCGCACTACCATCCCTTCGATCCGGCCAATCCCTTCCCGCTTGCCAACGTGCTCTTTTACTGGCACGTGCCTTACTTCTACTACGGCCGCACCCGCAAGACCACCGGACCTGACGGCCGCGTCTCCTACCCGGCGGAGCGTCACTACCAACTTTTGAAGTCGCCGGTCACCATCCGGGGCACCCGCCATCTCGTCGAGGGCGAAACCTTTCGCACCTTCGTTAAAGAGACCCACGCCGACTATACCGTCAAGAGTCTCATGCTGGAGAGTTAAAGTACTTCGGCCAAGGCAGCGCTCGCACTCACTTGTGCGGGCGCTGCTTCACACCTATCCTGCGGGGAACCGCATTGTCTGGCCAATGCGGCAAGCGACTTGCCCTCACCGCGCGACGGCCGTTCGCACCCGACAATAGTCCCAAATGTCACCTATCCAATTGGACAAAAGTCATGCAGGACAAACGTGCTCCAACAGACTGTAAGCTAAACCCTGTTCTCCCACCCAAGCCGACCGGCCGCAGCGCCGGCATTTTGCTTCAAAACCATCCGGCAAGCCGGTCGCGGCGTCCACCTTTTCAAACCCACTCAGCTCATGTCCCCCAAACGCCGCCTCCACCGCAATCTCCAACATCACCTTGTTCGCGCCAGACTCCGCCATCGCCTACTCTTCTTCCAATTTGCTCAGTCTCGCCGTCCGTTTCTCCATCAAACAGGCAACTACGCCGGCCAAGGCCTCAGCCTGAGCCCGTTCAATCGCCCGCATCCGCTCAGGATCATCGGCCGTACAAACGTCCGCGCTCATCAATGCATCTCTCCAATGAGCGAAACCCGACCTTCGCTGATGTGTAAGTCAACTCTACCAGCGCAACGGTCACACGAAGCGAAAAACCGCCCTTCCTCTTCAGAGCGCCATTCGCCCAACGTGTGACCTGCTGCCTCTGCGCCTGAGCGAATCTTCTCGAGCATATTGGCCACCCAGGATTCTTCCATAATTCCCTTTCCGACAATGTGATATTATCGGCCAGACACCACGCCCGCATATCGCCCGGCGAGCCTACTAGCCAGCGCATCCTCACGGCCGTGATGCAACGTGCTTCCGGCGATAATCTAGCCGTTGTATAATGCCCC
>JBJYWX010000501.1:0-12565 GCA_046259695.1 Promineifilaceae bacterium (SeqCode)
CCGCGCGATCAGATGAGTCTCTATGCCCCGCGTATGCTGACCATTCACATTGATCCCGACAAGATTGGCGCGGTGATCGGTAAGGGTGGCGCAACCATCCGCGGTCTCGAGGAAACATACGAGGTCTCTATTGATATCCAGGAAGACGGCACCGTTTTCGTTGCCGGAGTAGATGGTGAGAAAGCTGAAGCGGCTTTGGCCCAGATCGAAGCGCTTACTCGGGAACCGGACCAGGGTGAAATTTTCACGGGCAAGGTTGTGCGCGTTACTGACTTTGGCGTCTTCGTGGAATACGCCCCCGGCGTAGATGGCATGTGCCACATCTCGCAGCTTTCGACAGAACACGTGCGCAGCGCCGAGGACGTGGTCAAATTGGGCGACGAAATCATGGTGATGATCACCGATGTAACGCCCGAAGGCAAGATCCGTCTTTCACGCCAGGCCGTGCTTGAAGGTTGGACGCTGGAAGAAGCGCAGGCCAACGACAAGCCACGCAGCGGCGGTCGCAGCAATAATCGCGGCGGCGGTCGTGGACGCGGCCGGCGTTAGAAGTAGTCCAGAGTAGCAATGCCGGCCCTCTGGGCAGCGCAAAGCGCCGCCCTTATGGACCAACTGGAAGCCGGGTTCCACAAGGAGCCCGGCTTTTTTCACGGCGGGCACCTCTTTCTTGCGGGCTGGGCTATTGACAAGCTCGGACGGTTTAGTGACAATGCGTTTGAACGAATGCACCATCACGGAGGGTAAAACGCTCATGTTTAACCAGATGGCTCATACACACATCCAGCGCGCGCTCTTCGCCACCGCTCTGCTACTACTCTTGGTACTGCCCAGCGCTGCTTTTGCCGACGACATAGTTATTGAAGACCAGGCCAGCTGCGAGGCCGTGGGCGGAACGTTCAGCGCCCTGGGCATTTGCGTGGTTGATTCCCTGACAATCACTGCCGGCGACGTGCTGCTCGTCAGTGACAGCGCCTATCTGCGAGTGACGGGCAGTTTGACCGTTCTTGGTGAATTTCACAACGAGGGTATTACCGACCTGCTTGGCGATATGCTCACGAGAAGGGGCAGCAGGGTGAATAACCTCGCCATTTTCACCGTCCGTCCGTCCGCGGTGGTCGACAATCGCGGGCACCTGGAAAATACCGGGCAGATCTCCAATGGAGGCATCATCGACAACTCGCTTGGTATTATCGATAACGTGTGCGAGGGCATCATCTTCGGTTCCGGGGAGTACCTGGGCAAAGAAGCACTTAACACGCCGGGCACTCCAGCCTGTGCGAGCGGTGCCGTTTTTCTACCTCACATCTCAAGCTAGCATCTTGCTATTCTAGCCAGTTTCCCACACTGCACGACAAAGTCAGCGCCGGTTTATCGTGCATTAGACATTGAGCACGGCCGTGCCTGGCCGTGTAGAATATGACGTCGGAGCAAACCAATGACAATCAATACGAAAGAAGTAATGCGCCAGCGGGCAAAGCCAAACGCCAATGGCGCCGTCCCGCGTACCTTATTGCAACGTGTCGGTGAAACTCATTTTCGCCAGCGCAATACGATTGAGATGAACAATGCCGGTGATGTGTTCGGCCGTGGCCGCACCTTGTTTCACATCGAAAACGCTGATTGGGTATTTGATGTCCTTAACGCTGGCCTGCGCCTGGGCGGTCTGGACAAGATCGGGCTGAAAAACGTGCTGGACATCCAGGTCGTGGAGAACGTAGTCTATATACCCGGCCTGCCACGCGCTTTCAATGGTTTTACGATTCTCCAGATCAGTGACCTGCACATTGACATTGCCCCCGGCCTGGCCGAAGCGGTTATTGAGCGCATTGCGCACCTGGAGTACGACATGGGCGCCATCACCGGGGATTATCGCTGGCGCACAAACGGCACGCACGACGATGCCCTGGCGGAGCTGGGCAAGATCATTCCTTATCTGAAACAGCCAACTTACGCTATCTTGGGCAATCATGACTTCTTGGAATTCGTACCGCCGGCCGAGGAAATGGGCCTGCCCTTCCTGCTCAATGAAACGGTACGTTTCACGCGCGACGGTGAGCATATTTTCGTCTCCGGCGTGGATGATCCCCATTTCTACGAAACCGATAATTTACAGAAGGCTGGAGACAGCATCCCCCCTAAAGCGGTATCCATTTTGCTAGCCCATTCTCCGGAAATCTACCGCCAAGCGGCGGCAGCCGGCTATGATCTGGTCCTGTGCGGCCATACGCATGCTGGCCAGATTTGCCTACCCGGCCGCCGCCCCCTGCTGAACAATGCCAACTGCCCCAGAGAGATGATTTACGGCCCTTGGCGTTTCTATCATACGCAGGGATATACATCCTCCGGGACCGGCTCATCCGGCATACCGGTCCGTTTCTTTTGCCCCCCGGAAGTAACCATGCACCGCCTCTTCGCCGCGGAATAACGCGCATGATCCGCACAGAAAGGGAAAGCAACAAACCAGGATAAGCGCATGCAGGGGCCGGCTAATCCGTGGCTCCTGGCGGCCGAACGCGATTGGCCAAAACGTTCCCATGTCTCGCCACCGTTTGTTGCCCTACAAACTGGTTCTAGTTACCGCGATTCTACTGTTGCTCTATGTCTGGACACTGCAAGATAGCGCCCCTTTCAGCGTGGATGTCAGCCATGGCCTTTGCACGGCCGAATTCGGTGCACGCAGCAGCAGGATCGCTTGCCCTGACATAGAGGGCGGCCGGATCGGCATTTATTTAACCCAGACGCCGCCAATGACGCGCTTTCTCGAGCGGCCGCTCGACTTCTTTGTGCCGTCTGCAGCATGGGAACAAGTGATACTCCTCTCCGCAGAGGGGCAGAAAGCGCCTATTGAATTACAGGTGCCCAGCAGCAGGAGCAGCCAGATCGGCCGAACGGGCACGCTGCAAAGCTGGCCTGCACCTACTTCCAGCGACTACCAAATAAGCGCCAGCGTTCGCCGTCCCGACAATGAATTAGCCGGCATCGTGTTCCTGCAGCCCCAAAAAAATGACGGCTATATTTTCCTTGTTGACAGTGAAAATCGCCAAGGTTCATGGTGGCATTGGCGCGATGGGAAGCGTGCCGAAGGCATTGGCGGCGTTCCTTACCAGAAGCCGTTAATTGCCCAACTGCAATCACTGTTAAGACAGGTTCTTGTAACTTTCTCCGGTGCACTGGCTCTCATTGTGGTCGCTGCCGTCTTATCGCATTTAAGCCAATGGCTGACGCGTACAGCTTTCTGGCAAACGCGCGCCGGCAACCTGGCCAGTCACCTTCATTTGCATCCGGCGCTTTATCTGCTGCCCCTTATGATCGCCCTTTTCGGCATCACCATTTTTATTGCCATTGACCGCCTGCAGATGGTGCCGCACGTGCAGGATTCCATAACCTTTCTATTCCAGGCACAAACATTTGCCGGTCGCTCCTTGTGGGCTCCAGCGCCGGTCAAGCCCGACGCTTTTGTGCAGGAATTCCTAATGGTCAGCGGAGGTAAGTGGTTTGGCCAGTATCCTCCCGGCTATCCAGCCCTTCTCGTACCGGCCGTCCTCATCGGCGCGCCCTGGCTGGCTAATCCCTGGCTTGTCATTTTGGTCCCGGCCCTGCTCTATCGTTTGGGTACGCTGCTCTATCGACAACGCACGGGGCTGCTGGCAGCGGCTCTGGCGCTGGCCTCGCCGTTCTTTGTCATTCTTTCCGGCAGCATGATGGTACACACGGCCGAATTGGTCTGGGTGCTGGCCACCATGGTGGGCTGGACTCTGGCGCTCCGCGCGCCTTACCGCATCCGGTGGGCGGTCGTAACCGGCATAAGTCTGGGTATGCTGCTGCTCACAAGACAGATCACGGCCGTGGCCATCGGCCTCTCCTACCTCCCGGCACTTTGGCTGCTCACTGTCTGGACCAGTGCGCGGCATGAAGCAGGCCGGTTTCTCCTGCGCCAGGGCGCGCTGGCAGTAGCAGCAGCAGTGCCGTTTCTGTTAGGACAATTGGCCTACCAGGCGGCGCTGACCGGTTCACCGTGGGATGATCCGCGCCTCCTGGGACGGCCATTTGACCACCCCGGTTTTGGTGAAGATGTGGGCGAGCGTCAAAATGCTTTCCACCTGACCGCGTTTGAAGACGGCGAAACTGTCACCTGGTACACCGATCCTGATCAGCCGCCGCGTGGACACGATCTGGCCCGCGGCCTGTTCAATTCGGAGCAAAATTTCGAAGCCCTCACTAACCAGCTCTTTGGCTGGTATCCTCTGTTTGCCCTTGCCTTCTGCTGGTTGCCTTTCTTGCTCATCCGGCCTTCCCGTTACGACTGGCTCCTCTTGTTAACAGGGCTCACCATTTTGGCCATCTACGTCCTCTATTGGACTACGGGCATCATGTATGGCCCGCGCTATTATTTCGCCGCGCTGCCGGCTCTATTGCTGCTCACGGCGCGCGGCGTACAGGCGCTCGCTGCTAGCACCAGCAAAGGGGGCACGGCGGCCGTGCTGGCCTTGCTGCTGCTGGGCGCGCTGCTCTTTTATTGGCCAGGGGCGCTCAGCAATCTCGAAGGGTATAACTTCATCAGTGGCGACGACCTTGCACTGGTCGAGGCGGAAATAGATGGACGGGCCTTAGTGCTGGTGCCGGGAGAGGCGTGGTGGGATTACGGCCGTTTCTTCAGCGGCAACACCCCCTGGCTGGACGGGCGCATCATCTATGCCCGTGATCTGGGCGCAGAGGAGAACGCGTGTCTGATTTCTGCCTACCCCGGCCGCGCGGTCTACCTCTGGCAGCCGGCTACGCGGACGGTCGATCCTGTTGCTATTGAACCAGGTGGCTGTCGGGAGCTTGACTAACCCTAACAAAATCGCAAACGGCTGCCGGCGGCAGTGACTGCCGGCCCCATCTCGCCTGTGACCTTAACTGCCAATGTTTGCGCCCGGGAGCGCTGTTTGTTATTATTTTCACAAGTCATTCACTGCTCCAGGCCTGCTCGTTTGCACAGCACGAAGCGTGATGAAATTGGCGGTGGTCCCACAGGAGGGGAATTTGTCACGCGCCAAGTCGCCTTTCAGGTTATTGTTGTTTCTGGCGGCCGTTTCTCTGGCGTTATTCATCCTTGCCGCCTTTCTGCACAATATTGCTTCTGCCGCCACATCGCTGGAAGAAGCGCCCGACGACGAGCCACCCTCTATCCTGGAGGCATATCCCTCACCGGGGGCAGCCGGCTTACCTCTGACAACTACGTACTCTATAACATTTAGCGAACCGGTAACGGTCAGCCCAGATGCAGTGCGTCTGGACTGCCTGCGTTCGGGTCCGATCTCGCCCACACTGGGTGGCGGGCCAGTTATCTACACAGTTACGCCCACGGTCGTGCCCGTGTTTGGCGAAACCTGCATCCTTGCCATTAGTGCAGGGGGCGTGCGAGACCACGATGGCTTAGACCCGCCCGACGAGCCGGCGGCTGATTGGCAGGCCGCTTACACAATGCTGCCGGCCGACTTTCTCGTAATCAATGAACTGGACGCGATCATGCCTCTGTACCGGGCACAGTTCGTTGAACTCTATGATGGCGGCCGCGGGAACACGAACCTGGACGGGTTGGCGCTGGCTCTGTTCAGTGGGCATGACGGCCGTGTCTACAAGAGCTTTGATCTAGGCGGCCACCACACTGATGAGCAGGGCTATCTGTTGCTGGCCAGCCGTTACTTCCCGGCAGCCGATATCTTCATCGACGATGCTCTTTTGCAAAGCGGGAATGATGCCGTAGCTCTATATGCCGCGCCGGCTCATTCCCTGCCCGTGGGCACGGCCGTTACGACGACCAATCTCTTGGACGCCCTGGTTTATGGCCGGCCCGCGTCAATCAATCCTGCACTATTGGCGCTGCTGCTTCCTGGTGAGGTACCAGCAGATGAGGACGACAGCGATTTGGCTGACTTTTTATCCTTGCAGCGCTGCCCTAACGGGAGCGGTGACCGGCGGCGAACCAGCAGCTATGCTCTATTCCTGCCCACTCCAAAGGCAGTGAATCACTGCAACAACGACCTGGCGCCGCAGGTTATTGGCACAACGCCTTCAGCCGGCGCGCGTGATGTCGATGTCACCGCCGGAATGACCATTACCTTCAGTGAGCCGGTTTCGCTTGACACAGGTGGGATTCAACTAGTATGCAGCAGGAGCGGGACGCATGACCTTGCGTTGACCTTAGCTGAGACTGCCGTCAAGGTCACACCGCGGACGCTTTTAGGATACAGCGAAACGTGTGAACTGACAGTACATGCGGCAGGTGTTCATGATCTTGACGAAGCCGATCCCCCAGACACGCCTGTTGAGGACACGGTACTCTCCTTCCACACGCTGCCGGCCATGCATTTGCTGATCAACGAGCTGGATAGTGACACGCCCGGGATCGACACGGCCGAATTCATAGAGCTGTATGATGGCGGCGCCGGCGGTACCCCACTTGATGGCCTGGCCCTCGTTTTTTTTAATGGGCGCGATGCCCTCTCGTACAAGACCATCGACCTCACCGGCTACCTGACGGATGAGCATGGGTACTTTGTCATCGGGAGCGAAATCGTAGCCAGTGCCGGCCTGGCAATCGCCGCAGGAAGCCTGCAAAATGGGCCAGATGCTGTCGCGCTGTTCGCGGCACCGGCATCCTCGTTCCCAAGCGGCACCGCCGCTACAACGAATAACCTTCTCGATGCCGTCGTTTACGGCGAAGCGACGAATGAGAGCGCCGGGCTGCTTTCGTTGCTGCTGCCCGGTGAAGAAATCGTCTACGAAGGCAGTCGCGGCGCCAGAGAACAGCATGCCCTGCAGCGCTGCCCAAATGGCAGCGGCGAACAACGGCGCACAGGCACGTTTCTGGCTAACACACCTACACCTGGCGTGGTCAACTTCTGCCTGATCGATGCAGCCCCGGCAGTGACTGGCCATACACCCGCGGCCGGCGCTTCTGCCATAGACCGGAATGTGGTGATCACTGCTAGCTTCAGTGAAGCGGTAGCCATAGCGGCCGATGGTGTCCTGATGCAGTGTGAGACAAGCGGCAGCCATCCTTTGACGGCCAGCGGCGGTCCGCTGACATTCACATTTCGGGCCCTCACGCCAGCCGTGTATGGCGAACGCTGCAGCGTGCGTGTTGTCGCCGGCGCTGTGACCGACAAGGATCTCCTGGATCCCCCTGATCACCTGCAGAATGACATCGCTTGGTCTTTCACCATTACCGTGCCGCCTCTGGCGCGGCACATGGTAATCAATGAGCTGGACAGTGACACGGCTGGGATCGATACAGCCGAATTCATTGAGCTGTACGATGGCGGTGCAGGCAATACCGCGCTGGATGGGCTGCAGCTAGTTCTGGTTAACGGCCGAGATGGCACCAGCTATCGCCGTATCGATCTGGCCGGCTACCGGACCAATAAGGATGGCTACCTCCTCATTGGCGCAAGCAGCGTCGCCGGCGATGGTGTGAACCTACCGGCTGGCACCATCCAAAATGGACCCGACGCTGCAGCGCTCTTTGTCAAGGCCGATTACGAGGAAAATGAACGCGGCCAGCCGCAATCGGACGGGTTGTTGGACGCGGTCGTCTACCATACCGACGATGATCCCGGAACCAATCTACTTTACCTGCTCCTTGATGATGAACAGGCCCTGAATGAGGGGCAGTGGCGAGACGCGACAGTCGACTCCAACCAGCGTTGCGGTGGTAGCCAGCGGCAGAGCGGCGGCTTTTTGCAAAACCTGCCCACCCCAGGTGCGGCCAATAACTGTATTCCGGACATGCCGCCGCGCATTGTTGCAGTAGGGCCGCAGGACGGCTCGATCGACGTCCCCCTGGACAGCACGTTGGCCGTCGATTTTGATGAACCCGTATCCGTCCAGGACGGTTGGATCACCATGCACTGCGAAAACGCCGGTGCGGTGACGCTTACGACGAAGGGCGGTCCCCAAGCATACACAATAGCAGCAGCGCTGCCTGCTTATGATAGCTGCCTGGCCGCCATTCACGCCAATTTGGTCAGCGACCTTGATGGCTATCCCGATCCGCCGGCCGAATCGGTGGCGTGGCGCTTCAGCACGGGCAAGCCGCTTTTCGGAGCCTGCGGCGATCCAGCTCTCCCGCTTCACGAGATCCAGGGCAGCGGTTCAACGAGCCCGCTATCGGGAACGATGGGTGTGGTGGTTGAAGGCATCGTGACCGGGAACTTCCAAGAGACTGGCGCTCCAGAGGGCTTCTTTTTACAGGCGCCGCCCGAGCGAGAGGATGGTGACCCGCGCACGGCCGAAGCACTGTTCGTGGCCGGTGGCGACAGCCAACTCCAGGTTGAGGAGGGAGACCTACTGCGCTTACAAGGTACCGTGACAGAATGGGATGGCATGACCAGCCTCGTACCTGTGGACCAATGGCAGCTCTGTGAGCACGCCCAGAATATAGAGCCACTGGCCGTTGAACTGCCCGTTGGTGAAAATCACGATTGGGAAGCACTGGAGGGGATGCTGCTAACTTTCGCGCAATCGCTGGTTATCAGCGGCAGCGATAGCTGGGGCAGCAGCGGCATTCTCGAGCTCGCTGCCGAAAGGTTATTCGCGCCAACAGAATTGGCGCCGCCCGGTGAAACAGCCCAGCAAATAGCCATGCAGAACGAACGTCAGCGGCTCACGCTTGATGACGGCCGCCATGGCACACCTTCGGTACCCGAGGCAGCGCCACGGCTCGGTGACATGATTGCCGGCATCACCGGTGTACTGCAAAACAGCGGAGGAGCGTATCGACTGCAGCCGGTGCTGCCATTTGCCATTCAGCAAAAAAATCCGCGACCTGAACTGCCGCCGCTTCTTCCGGGGCGCGTGCGCGTTAGCCTGATCAACAGCGGTGGTTTCTTGAATGGCGACGGCCATGGAAGCGGATTCCTGCCCGGGCAGGGAGCAGCCTCGCCCGCGGAGTATGCACGCCAGAAAGAAAAACTAGCTGCCGCTATTTCGGCCAGCGAGGCCACTATTATCGGGCTCACTGAAGTAGAGAATGACGGATCCGGCAGCGGAAGTGCTATTCAAGACTTACTTACTGGTGTCAATAGCAAAATGCCGCACGGCCAACAGTTCGCCGCGATCGTTCTCGGGCCATCTATGGCAAGCCCTATAGAAAGCAGGGCTGTCTTCCTCTACCGGGAGGACCTGGTGGCGCCTCTAAATGATCCCCTTGGCAGTTCAACGCCTCCATTTGCCACGCAGGTGCCGCCGCCGCTTGGCCAAACCTTCAAGGTATGGACTACGGGCGAGGAACTCACCATCGTCGTATCCCAATTCCCGCGGCGAGACAATTGTGCCAAAGGCGCTCCCGAGGAAGACAGCGGCTGCAATGATGAGCTGCGCCGCCTAGCCGCGCTGGCCCTGGCAAACTGGGTGCAGGATTTGCTTGGCCAGATCAACGGAGAACTTCTGCTCCTCGGCGATCTGAATAGTTTTGCCCTTGAAGAGCCGCCGGGCATATTGTCGGCTACTGGGCTGCAGCGTCTGGCCGGCGAGCCCGGAGCCTATAACGCGGTCCAGGATAGCGAGGCGGGTAACCTTAGCTACGCCTTTTGTACCAGCGGCCTGCTGCCCAGGGTGGCGATGGCCCAAAACTGGCATGTCAACGCCGATGAGCCGGCGGCGCTTGACTACCGGCTCACGAACCCGCCAGCGCTTTTTGCACCAAATCTGCATCGATTTGCCGCACGTGACCCATTGATTATCGATCTGGCACCGCAGCCCTTAAGTGCTGGCTTCTACAGTGACAGCCCCGTGGCGATCGGGCAGGCGGTCCACTTCCACAATAGTTCCCATGGCCCGCAGCCGTTGGCCCTCAGTTGGGATTTTGGTGACGGCAGTCCACCGGTAACCGAAACCGACCCTGTTCACGTCTATGCGCAGACTGGCACTTATGAAGTCAAATTAACGGTGAGAACAAGCTGGGGCGAAACATCCATGTACAGCGCCCCGGTTGAGGTCCAACCCACCCGCGTCTACCTGCCTATCTTGCGCTGATCTGCATCGCCTTCTATGGGCAATTTCTAACCAATCCGGAACCATTTGGCCCTGAGCGGTATATAACTGGTAGATGGCACTGCTTGATACGCCTGACAAAGAAGCCGGGCTGGCCGCCGCCGCCAGAAACGGGGACGAAACTGCCTGGGAAGCGCTGATCCAGCAGCACCAGGAAGCGGTCTTTCGCCTGGCCTACCTGATTATTGGTGACGCTGACGATGCCCAGGACGTGGCCCAAGGCGCGTTTATCCGTGCCTATAAGAAACTGGATCAGTATGACGCGGCGCGCCCGCTGCGGCCTTGGCTGCTAGGCATCACGGCCAATATGGCCCGCAACCGCCAGCGCAGCATCGGCCGCTATTTGAATGCCATGCGCCGCTATTGGCAGGCTAACGTTGAACACACGGCGGCACGGCCGCTGGCCGGTCGCGCGAACGCGCAGCTTTTGTGGGAGGCGGTGCAGCATTTGCCGCAGGCGATGCAGGAAGTCATCTATCTGCGCTATTTTCTGGAAATGAGCGAATTGGAAACGGCCGAAACGCTTTCCGTCGCTCCCGGAACGATCAAATCGCGTACCCATCGCGCGCTGCAGAAGCTGCGCGGCATAATCTTAAACAAGTACCCGGAGCTAGCCGATGAGTGGGACTGATCTGCCGGAGATTGCTGTACATGTGCAGGAAACGGCCCAGGATTTTGCTTTTCCAGCAACACCGGACATCGCCGCTGCCTGGCGTCAAGCTGGCAGTGGGCCGATACGGCGTCCATTCCCTGGACGGTGGGCTGTTGGCGTGGCCCTTGGACTGCTGGTGGTTCTGCTGGCCGCGGCCAGCATCCCATCCGTGCGCGCTGCCCTCCTTGACCTGCTGCGTATCGGGGCTATAGAAATAAGAATCAATGAAGGGACCGAATCGACAGCCGTCCCCACGCTGCAGCCCCTTTCTATCCTCGACTTGGGGCAGGAACTGTCGCCCGATGAGGCGCAGAGCCAGTTGAGAAGGGGTGCGCCCCGTTTCCCGCCGGAACTTGGAGCGCCCAATGCTGTATTTGGCCAGAATTTGCTTTATCGCGAGCCAATTTTGTCTTACGTGTGGTGGCCCAAAGGGTCACGACCGCAGTTAGTGCTGACGGTAATCGAAATCCCCGGCTTCGCTATCAAGTGGGCTGCTGGGGAGCAGGTAACCGAAACGAATGTAAACGGCCGTCCGGCGATCTGGATCGCGGGGCCACACCCATTCGATTTAGATAACGCTCAGGTCGATCAGCAGGTGACAATAGACTCCAATGTACTGATATGGAGCGATGAAGATGTGACCTATCGTCTGGAAGGCGAACTGACTCTTCAGGAAGCACGGGCTTTGGCGACATTGATCGAATGAAAACGCCTATTTTCGAGAAAACGACGCGAATTGGGAACCTTTGCGCACCGGGCGGGGAATAAGGAGTAAACCCGCCGGACAAAGGAGTTGACAGATGTTGAAACGAAAAATGCTCGCTGCGTTGTTGCCTGGGCTGCTTGCCTTGCTCTGGGCCTTACCGGTATGTGCCGGGGGCTGGGCCACGGTCGGCGTAATCGACATGCCGGAAAAGTTCTACGCCGAGCGGCCGACCATGATAGAGTTCATGGTCTGGCAGCATGGTAATCACGCCGTTCATGAGCTCACCTGGGGCGATGGAAGAACTGTTTCCCTGGAGCCGGAGATTACGCTGACAAGCAAAGAGAGCGGCGAGGCGATCAGCTTTCCGGCCGAGCGCGGCGACGAGCTTGGCCTGTTTGTGGCCGAGATAACCATTCCGGCCGCAGGCGAATGGTCGTGGGAGATTGCGCCGGATCCGCTTGCCGGAGTCAGCAAAATGGAGCCCCTTGAGGTTCTGCCGGCTGCTGAAGCGCCTGTACTTGAGCGGCCCAATTTGCCGGCACATGGCCAGGCTGCCGGCCGTTCTGCCGCATTCGCCCTTAGCGGGCTGCTGCTGGGCATCGCGCTGTTCACGATCAGTGCGCGGCAGCGTAATCGGGCCAAGTAAACCCAGCCAGAGCCGGCCATATCGCGCCTAATACGAGGGGTGTTTTTACGCCGGCGTGCTAGAATAGGGGCATGTCCGGCATACGCCAAGCTGTTGACACCAAGACAGCGCGCAACTGTTTCCTGATTGCCCTTTGGCTGTGTGGCGCCTTGGCTGCGGCAGGCTGTGCCGCTCTCGGTCCTAGCACACCCACCTATAATGTTTCGAGCAATGCAGCCTCTTCCCAGGTCACGGTTGAAAATACGGAGGATGGCGCAACGGTTGAGGTATTCAGCGACACCGGCATCGGCGGCGCCACGGTTACCCTGACCGACGGTAGCTGGCCGCACTCCCTGGTCCTGCGCTTTCACCTGCGCGGATCCAGGCACTACGAGGGCGGCGACGCCGGTCGACCGAGCGTCGTTGGCGAAGTATCGAGATCTTGTCGGGGGCGCGTTCGATATCCTCATCGGCCGCGTCTTGCCCGACGCCCATGAGATCGCTTGCGAAAGAAGGCGCTTCGAAGACCGCGGCGGCTATCTGG
>JBJYWX010000502.1:0-32170 GCA_046259695.1 Promineifilaceae bacterium (SeqCode)
GTGATCTTCTGGCAGAAGTCGTTGCCCTTGTCGAACTCCTCGCGGGCGATGCGCACGATATTCTCGGCGTGGCTGTCGTCCTTGGCGAAGATCAGCGTCTTGGGCACGATGCCGTCCGATCGGCCGGGGAACAGTTCGCTGAAGAGGGCGTCGCGAAAGTGGCGGATCACGGTGCGAATCTGGCTGGGGGAGACGACATCGCGGTCCAACTGCCGCCCTTCGTAGGTCAGCGTTTCATCCAGCAGCTCCTGGCGCTCCTGGCGGCTGCGTTTGTCCAGCTTGCCCACGTAGTAGCCGGCCTCCACCGAGCTGCCCGCCTCGCCGATGCGCGTGCGGATGGTGTAGACCTCGCCGGGGACGTTAATGCCGTCGGCCACGGCGTGTTCGTGGCCGTACTCCATGACCAGGTTCTGGTCGAAGAAACCCACGGTCTGTTTGCCGGGCGTGGCCGTGAGGCCGATATAGAAAGCGTCGAAATAATCCAGCACCTGCCGCCAGACAGTGTAGATAGAGCGGTGGCACTCGTCGATGACGATGAAGTCGAAGAATTCGATGGGCAGCACGCCGCGGTAAGAGACGGTGCGCGGGGTCTTGGCCAGGGCGCCTTTCTCTTCCGCTTCGTAGAGCGAGACGGCTTCGATTTCCTCGTCCAGCTCCTCATCCTTAAGCATGGCGTAAAGGCGCTGCACGGTGCTGATGTAGACGCGGTTGACGTCGCGCTGCACATCGATGGCGTTGCTGGTCAGGTGGCGGATATTGTACAGCTCAGCGAATTTGCGCCCTTCCGGCGTCTGGAACTGGCGAAATTCCGTCTCCGCCTGTAGGCCCAGATTGGTGCGGTCGACCAGGAACAGCACGCGCCGGGCGCCGGCGTGCTTGATCAGGCGGTAAATGAAGTTGACCGCGGTGAAAGTTTTGCCGCTGCCGGTGGCCATCTGGATCAAGGCGCGCGGGCGGTTGCGTCCCAGCGAATCTTCCAGGTTATTGATCGCCGCCACCTGCGGCGCCCACAGCCCTTCCGTTCCCAGCGTGGGCATTTGCCCCAGGCGGGCGCGCAGCGTTTCCTCCTCCTGCACCCACTGGCGCAAGGTTTCGGGGCGGTGAAAGGCGAAAACGGGGCGGCTGCGCGGCTGCGGATCAAGTTTGTTGGTGAAGTAGCTCTCGACGCCGGTGCTTTCGTAGAGGAAAGGCAGGGGCTCGGACGGCCGCCAGGCCTGCATGGGCGGCTGCAGGCCGGCGCTGTAGCGGGCCGACTGCGCTTCCACGCCGGCCAGGGGCGTACCTTCTTTTTTGGCCTCGATCACGCCCAGCGCTTTGCCGTCAACGAAGAGCAGGTAGTCCGCGAAGCCCGTCTTGAGCGGCGCTTCGCGCACGGCGACGCCGGGGATGTTGGGCTGGAACAGGTTCATGGCCGTGCGGTCCTGCACGTCCCAGCCCGCGTGCCGCAGCAGCTCGTCGATCGTTTCCCGGGCGCGTTCTTCGGGGGTCATACTCCTCCTGCTCAAAAAGTGTGCCCGAATAGCTTACATAAAAAAGCTTAAAGATTGTATTACGAAGTGGTGCAAGTCGCAGGTGGCAAGTGGCAGAGCTTTTCGAAGTGCGGCAGCGAGAGAATGATCAATTGACAATTGCTCATTCCCTACCCGCCCTTCACCCGCTCCGCCAGCGCCTTCGTCAGCCGCTCCAGCGCCTGCGACCTGTCCCCCGCAGCGAGGTGAATATCCAACAGGCAGAAACTGCCGCGATGGGCCTGGGCGGCCAGTAACGCTTCCTCCAGATCGTCCTCGCTGCGCACGTCAAACCCCCGGCCCGCGCCCAGCACCTCCGGAATGCGGCTGTAATGCCAGGGCAGCACATCGTTAAAGGCCCCGTCCAGCATCGGCCGTTCTGTGCCGTAACCGCCGTTGTTGAGCAGCAGGATGATCGGGTCCAGGCCGAAGCGGGCAATGGTGGAGAGCTCCATGCCCGTCATCTGGAACGCCCCGTCGCCAACCAGCACCAGCGGCCGTAACTCCGGCCGCGCAAGCTGCACGCCCAGCGCCGCCGGCACGGCGTAACCCAGCGAGGTGTAATAGGCGGGCGAGCTGAATTCCGAGGCGCAGTGGATGGTCAGGTCAATCGCGGCGAACATCGCGTCCCCCGGATCGGCGATCACCGCCGTGCTGTCCTGCAAAAAAGCGTCCAGGCGCTGGAATAAATAGTCCACGGTGACCGGCTTGTCCGGCACGGGCACGCACGCCGGCGGCAGGGGCGGGTGCGGCATATCGGCCGGCACTGCTCGGCCGTCTACGGCCTCCGTCAGCGCCGCCAGGAAATCTTCCAGCGCCGGCCCCTGGTAAGCGTGATGGCGCACGGAGATGCCTTCGCTGGTGGCCGAGATCGTTTTGTCCTGGTCCAGGTGGGCGGTGAAAATGCCCAGATTGACGTCGCTCATAAAAACGCCCAGCAGGATCAGGCAGTCGCTGGACTCGATAAAGTCGATCACCGCTTCGCGCCCCATCGCCCCCTCGTAGACGCCCAGGTACTGAGGGTGGTCCTCGCGCACGATTGATTTGCTGAGGATCGTCGCCGCCAGCGGCAGGCCGCTCTTTTCCAGCAGCGCCAGCAGCTGGTCCCCCAGGCCGAAGCGCTGCAGCTCCACCCCGGCGATAATCACCGGCCTCTGCGCCCGGTTGATCAGCGCCGCCGCCTCGCTAACCGCTTCCTGCAGCACGGCCGCATCGCCGCCCCGTTGTTCTGCGGCCCGCCGCCGGTCCGGCGTCACCGGGGCGTTGACCATGTCGCGCGGCAGCTCCAGGTAGACCGGCCGTTTCGTGCGCAGCGCCGTTTCGATCAGGCGCTCGATATCGTCCGGGGCGGTTTGGGGATCATGCAGGACGGCCGAGGCCGCGGTCAGTTCTTCGAATACCCTGAGCTGCGTGTCGAAGCGGCGCACCTTGTGGTGCAGCAGGGCGTGGCTGACCCGCTCCTTTATGCCCGGCGCGCCGCTGATCACGACCACCGGCGATTTTTCGGCGTAGGCCTGTGCTGTCGTGTTAGCCACCTTCAAGCCGCCCACGCCGTAGGTGATGCAGACCACGCCCAGGCCGTTGAAACGGGCGTAGGCGTCCGCGGCAAAGCCGGCTCCCTGTTCATCGCAGGTGTTGATCACGGCCAGCGGGCTCTCTTCCAGCGCCTTGTAGAAGCCCAGCACGTAATCCCCAGGCACGCCGAAAACATGGCGCACGCCGTGGTCCAGAAGTTGTCCGATAAGATAGCTGCTGATGGTATCCATGTTGTTTGTCCGCTTGTCTTGTGGTGGGACGTCCGTTTAGGGCGTCTGGTAAATTTATTGACCGCCCGTATTGTACGCCAAAGCGCACCCAGCAAAACGCCCGGCCGCAAAATTCCACGTAGGGGCGCCGCAGGCGGAATGGCCTTTGGAACGCGAATGGCCATTGCCCCGGCCTGCGACGCCCGCGTGCCCGGCATCATGTGCGGCGATTGGCAGGTAATGATTCGATGTCAGACAATGGCCACACCCAATCGCCGCGCCCCTACGAATTTGGGCCGGGCAATGATGAACGAATGTGATTGACTCTTTTGGCACGCTACAATGTGTCCACAAACAGCAAACAAAGGAAAAAGATGCAAGCAGATTCACAGCCAACACTAGAAGTTATTTATGAGAATTGGCGCGGCTTTGACGAGAAGCTGCGCGGTGCCGTCGCGCCGCTGTCGGCCGAACAACTCTCGCTGCAGCCCGCGGTCCACATGTGGCCCGTGGAGCAGCTCGTGCAGCATATTATTGCTACTCGTGCCGGCTGGTTCAGCGGCACGCTGCAGGACGAAGATGCGCAAATGGAAGCCTACATGGAATGGGGCCGGCGTGAATCGCCGTCGCGCAGCGCGGCCGAACTGGTGTCCGGCCTGGAAGCTACCTGGGCCTTCATCGCATCGCGCCTGGTCCGCTGGACACCGGCCGACCGCGCGCAAATATTCCCCGATGAATGGCAGGGCGAGATCTACGACGTATCGCGCAGTTGGGTGATCTACCATGTGCTGGAACATGATCTGTTTCACGGCGGCGAGATTTCGCTCATCCTGGGCATGAACGGCCTGCCCGCTATCGACTTGTGAGCGCGCAAGCGAGCCCCGAACTCCTGCGCTGGCTGCTCAATGCCGACCCGGCGATCCGCTGGCAGGTAATGCGCGACCTGACCGGCGCGCCCGCCAGTCAGGTCACCGCCGAGCGGGCAAAGGTGGCGGCCGAAGGCTGGGGCGCGCGGCTGCTGGCCCAACAGGCCGGGGACGGTACCTGGGGCGGCGCGGCATGGAACCGCGGCTGGGACTCCACGATGCACGTCCTGACGCTGCTGCGCGACTTTGGCTTGGATCCGGCAAGCGACCAGGCGCGCCGGGCGCTGGGCCTGGTGCGCGACCGGGTGACGTGGCGCGGCTGTGGCCCTGCCGAATGCGACAACAACGGCTTCTTTGCCGGCGAGCTGGAGCCGTGTATCAACGGCCAGGTCGCGGCCGTTGGCGCCTATTTCGGCCAGGATGTGCGCGGCATTTTGGACCGGCTGCTGGGCGAACAACTCCCCGACGGCGGTTGGAACTGCGAGGCGCCTTTCAACTCCACGCGCTCCTCGTTTAATACCACGATCTGCGTGCTGGAGGCACTGCTTGCTTATGAACAGGCCGGCGGCGCGAGGCCGGAGGTGGCCGCGGCCCGCCGCCGCGGAGAGGCATACCTGCTCGAGCGCCGGCTCTTCCGGCGGCGCTCGACCGGCGAAGTGATCGCCCACGACCGCAAAGGCAATACTGACTGGACATCTTTCGCCTTCCCGACCTGGTGGCATTACGACGTGCTGCGCGGGCTGGAATATTTGCGCAGTGCCGGCGTGCCGCCCGATGAGCGGGTCGCCGGGGCGATTGACCTGCTGGTTTCCAAGCGCGGCGCGGACGGCCGGTGGCTGCTCGGTACCCGGTACCCCGGCGATATGCCGCTCGAGATGGGTGAGGAAGAGGGCCGTCCCAGCCGCTGGATCACGCTGCGCGCCCTGCGCGTGCTGGATTGGTATGGGTAATTCTAGAAACCCTAGAAACCGAGTTTTTCCCAAGAAACCCTTTAAAAACCGAGTCTTCCTAAGAAACTCGGTTTCTCAATAAACAAAAACGGCGGCAGTTCGCTTTGGAACGGCCGCCGTTTTAATCTTTATAAATACTGTTGTTTACTCGAGGAAAGCGCGCAGCATCCAGCCCATCTTCTCGTGTTCGCGCATGAGGCCGATGAACAGGTCGGTCGTGCCCTCGTCGCCTAATTCTTCACTCGTGACGTCGATATCTTCGCGCAGGGAGCGGATGATAGCCTCGTGATCCTCGACCAGGATCTCCAGCATCGCCGCGGCGTCGAGCGTCGGGTCGCCTTCTTCCGTCAGGCGCGTCTTTTCCAGGAACTGGGCCATGCTGCCCAGCGGGTGCGCGCCCAGCATCCGTGAGCGCTCGGCGATCTGGTCAGACATCTCCTGCAGGCTGTTATAATGCTGATCCAGCATCTCGTGCAGCTGCATAAATTCCATGCCGGTCATATTCCAATGAAAGTTCCGGGTCTTGGTGTACAGCACCTGCTCGTCGGCCAGAAGCGTATTCAGGCGCTCGTTAACGGCACTCACACTATCGCTATCCAGGCCAATGTTCACCTGTTCCATTTCTTTCACTTTGGTTGCTGACATTGTTTTCTCCTTTGTTCAACTATGACCGCGAAAAAACTTTCGCCGTCCAATTCTCCACGCTAACAAATGTCCGTAAGAATGGGATTAGAAGACCGCCTGTACTGCGCAAGTTCTCATCAAAGTATCAGCGCCCCAGTGTGTCCTCGATGCGCCGGTCAGGCACCAGCCACATCACGGCTACCAGCACATAGAGCGCTACGGACAGCCAGCGGTTGGCAAAGGCCAGCGGCAGAGCCACCAGGTAAATAAGGGTAGATATGGCCCCTTTAACATCGCGACCCACGGCGCGCGCCAGGACGGAATCGTCCCCTTGGCGGGCGATGAGCGTCCGCGTGAGCAGGTAGTAGGCGATCGCCGCCAGCAGCAGGTTGGCGCCGTAGAGGGCCACCGGCAGCGCGGCGAAGTTATTTTCGCCCATCCAAGCCGTGGTGAACGGCACCAGCGACAGCCAGAAGAGCAGGTGCAGATTGGCCCAGAGGATCCGGCCGTCTACCGTTCGCACGGCTTGCAGCAGGTGGTGGTGGTTGCTCCAGTAAATGCCCAGGAAGATAAAACTGAGCACGTAACTCAGGAAGACCGGGGCCACCGGCAGCAGCGCGTCCAGCGTCGGCTCCTGCGGCACAGCCAGTTCCAGGACCATGATCGTGATGATAATGGCCAGCACGCCGTCGCTGAAGGCTTCCATGCGGTTCTTGCTCATTGGCGATTCTCCATGGCCTGGCCGCCTTGCTTCGCGGCAAGCAAGGGGCCACAGCCGTAAAAAGATTGTCTGCGCATCATTGTAGTGCAAACCGCGCCGCCAGCCGTTTGCACAGAGCGTCCTGGACAGGCTATATTCAAAAAGAGAACCCACTCTGAACCTAAAACCGCAGCGACCCCCTCCATTCTGACCGCGGACCGTAAGGAGTTTATCATGGTTAGGCAGTATTACGACCGGTTCTGGGCGCGCCTTGCCCAGCCCGGTGAGAGCGAGACGCGCCGCTCGCAGCGCGTACTAGGCACAACCATCCTCCTGATTGCTTCGATAAGCACGGCCGTCAACGCTTTGCGCTACGCCGCCATAGGCCTCGGCGAAGTAGGCCAAGTCTATGCTGTTATGGCTGCCGGCCTGGCCGCCGCCCTGGCGCTGGGGATTGCCTTCCCCCAGCGTTTCGAAACGATCGCTTTTGTCGTGATCCTCTTTTCCATCACCTGCACCGTGGTCGCGCACAATCTCATTGGAGGATACGCTTCGGGCCTGCAGATTATCCAGTGGACGATCATCAACTTGGTCTTCGCCGTGCTGTTCACCTCGCGCCGCTATGTCCTGCTGACCGTGGCCTATTTTATTCTTCTGGTGGCCGTCTCCGGATTGCGCCAACCGCAAATCGAAAGCCTCGCGCCTGGCCTGTCGCCGGGCTTCGTAGGCAACGATGCCACCGTCAACATCGTGCTGATGGGCCTGCTCATCACCGGATCGGGCCTTTACCTCTTTAACCAGATCGAGCGCTACCGGCGGAAGGCCGACAACCTGCTGCTAAATATCCTGCCCGGCTCCATTGCCGAGCGGCTGAAAGAAGATCCCTCCACCATCGCCGACGGCTTTAAGGAAGTTACCGTGCTCTTTGCCGACATCGTGGATTTTACCGCCCTGTCGGCCGAGGCAAACGCCGTAGACGTGGTGTGCAAGCTGAACGAAATCTTCTCCGAATTTGACCTGCTGGCGGCCAGGCATGGGCTGGAAAAGATCAAGACCATTGGCGACGCCTATATGGTCGCCGGCGGGCTGCCCCAACCCCGCAACGATCACTGCGCGGCGGTGGCAGCCTTTGCCCTGGATATCGTGGCCGAGATGGACCGGCACAAAGCTTGGGATGGGCGGCCGCTGCGCATTCGCGTGGGCATCAACACCGGGCCGGTGGTGGCGGGGGTTATCGGCCGCCAGAAGTTCATCTACGACCTGTGGGGCGACGCGGTCAATGTCGCCAGCCGCATGGAGTCCAATGGGCTGTCTAACCAGATTCAAGTCACGCAGGCGGTGCGCGATGAGCTGGCAGGCCGCTACGAGTTCGAAGCGCGAGGCCCGATCGCGGTGAAGGGCAAAGGGCAAATGACGACCTACCTGCTGCTGGATAAGCGCGCTGCCCGGTCACCGGCAGTCGCCAGCCCGGGCGGCGCCTGATCCACCGCCAAACGCCGCCCATGGTGAGCTGTTGGTTTGGTCCGTCTGCCGCCCGCGGCGACGTATTTTCAACGCCTACTGCGCGCCGCGCGCGTCCGCCTCGGTGAGCCGTTTTAAGTTGGCCAGGACTTCCTTGCCGGTTTCCCTGGCCGTGCGCGCCGCGAACCAGCCGATGATCGATCCGATGGGACTGTAGGGAAACTCGATGTGATCATTGAAGGTGAAGCGGCTGCCGCCGCCGAAACGGGCGGCCGTTTCCAGGGTGGTCGCCTCGTCTGAACCTCAGGAAACTCGTTGTCGAGCAAGACGTCGCGACTGGCGACTATCATGGGAAAAGGCGGTCAAAAAGCCCGAACCGGCCGGCGATCATAAGGAGCAGTTCAGCCACAAACGGCAAAATAAACACGGTGAGAAAGGACATGAAGGTTCCCGGTTCCCAGGGCCAGGTCGGGATCTTCTCGATGCGCTCACAGATCGCGCCCAGGCTCGCCATCAATTGGTGCAGCCCATCAACCTCTGCCAGCTCTTGCGCGTCGGCGCGAGCGAATAGCTCCTCTATGGTTGCTTCCAGCCGGGCGCTGCATTCAGCCCGGAGCCGGTTCTTCTCCGCGACAATCTGATTGTGCATGCCGCGCAGGGGAAGAATGAAACAGAGTAGAGCGACAAGCGACGCTGCGATAGTCAGGGCAAACAGGGCAATATTCTCGAAGGTGGCCGGGTCCGTTAATACCCCAAAGTAATTCATCAGCAAAAGGCTGATACCGGTTTGAGCAGTGAGTTTGGAGAAGGCATAAAGCGGCGTCCGTTGGAACAGATTGATCTCGGTAGCGCTGGCATGGATCAGGCTGACCAAGCGTAACTGCCGCATAATGTGGTAGATAAACACGGCAATCATCCCGAAAGTAAAAGCGTAGACGGCCGATTCAGCGATAGCCACCAGAGGGGATGAACCAAACAGGGCAACCAGGTAAGGCGTATAGTAGATATACGCGGCCGTGAACAAGAGCGACAGCGCCAGGGTGACCCGCGTCCCACGCCGCGGCAGCGTCACCAGCTTGTAAGCGAGCTGCTGGTATTCCGCATCTCCTACGCCAAGCACAGGGCGGAAATCAGCCAGCGCGCGCAGTGCAACCCCATTCAAATAGTGTATAAGGGCCAGGGAAGCCACGGGGTAAACTGGGACCGAAGAGCGATAAAGATCAAACGTCGGAAAACGAAGGGAACCGTCGATCCAGGCCAGGCCGTTGAAGAAGATGATCAGCGCTGCCAGGAGCAGCAGATAGCAAAGCCAGGCGGGAAAGGGCAGGCGATCGACCCAGGCCAGGAACTGATCGACCACGCCGGGCGGGTAGGGCGGGTAACTATCCGCCTGACTCGGTGAACGCGTTGCTTCTAGGAGTTCGCTTTCCATCGATACTTTCCTACCCGTAGTCTAATGGGGATACGTAGGTAGGCGGGCCATAGCGCATGCCCTGCCTATGCCATGGCAGCGCAAACCTAAGCTGACTCGTCTCTATGCGTGCCTCCTTGGCACGAGCTTGCCATTGATTTGCTTTTGGCAGTCACAAGACTGCTTGCAACGACCATTGGCCTAAAACTCCCCCACGGCCGTCTTAAACTGCGTTTCGTACAGCTCCGCGTAGAGTCCGCCCTGGGCCAGCAGCTCTTCATGCCTGCCCTGCTCGACCAGGTGCCCGAGCTGCATGACCAGAATCGTGTCCGCCGAAAGAATCGTGCTCAGGCGGTGCGCGATTACCAGGCTCGTGCGCCCGGCCATTACCCGCTGCAGCGCTTCCTGCACCAGCGCCTCGGAAATAGAGTCCAGCGCCGAGGTCGCCTCATCGAGCACCAGGATGCGCGGGTCCATCAGGATCACGCGCGCGATGGCGATGCGTTGGCGCTCGCCGCCGCTGAGGCGGTAGCCGCGCTCGCCGACGACCGTGTCGTAGCCGTCGGCCAGGCTCATGATGAAATCGTGGATATTGGCCGCCTTGGCCGCCTCGACCACTTGCGCGTTCGTCGCCTCCGGATTGGCATAGAGCAGGTTGGCGCGGATCGTGTCGTAAAAGAGATACGTCTCCTGCGTCACCATGCCGATGTTCTCCGCCAGCGACTCCAGGGTCACCTGCTTGATATCGATATTGTCGACGCCGACGGTGCCCAGGGTGGGATCGTAAAGGCGCGGGATGAGGTAGGTAATAGTCGATTTGCCTGACCCGCTGGGCCCCACCAGCGCCGCCAGTTGGCCGGGCTCAATCAGGAAACTGACATCTTCCAGCGCCCAGCGCCGGTCCGGGATGCGCGGCCCGATCTGGTCCGCCGCTTGCTCCGCTTCGTCCTCTTTTTGCGCGTCCTTGCCCCGCTTTAAGAGCGCCTCGCTGTCGGCCCCGCGCCCGTAGCGTGCTACCGATTCCAGCGTGGCTACTTCGCCCTCGCGTTCCAGCGCGTCGTAATCAAAGGAAACATCGCGAAACTCGATGCGCCCCTCGGCCTCGCCCAGGTCGATCGCGTCCGGCGCCTCCTGGATCTCCACCGGCAGGTCGAGTACCTCAAAAACGCGCTCAAAACTGACCATGCTTTGCGCAAAAGAGACCGGCGCGTTAGCCAGGCTCTGGATGGGTCCGTAAATCTGCCCGAGGTAGGCGCCAAAGGCGACGATGGTGCCGATGGTAAAGGCGCCGGCAACGACCATGTGCCCGCCGATAAGATAAACGAGCGCCGTGCCGATCGCCGTGACCATGGAAAGCAGCATGAAGAACCAGCGCCCGGTGACCGCCGTTTTGATGCCGATGTCGTGTACGTCGCGCGCCTGGTCGCTGAACTTGTCGAGTTCCATCTGCTCCCGGCCGAACAGCTTCACCAGCAGCGCCCCGCTCACGTTCAACGTTTCGTTCATCGTGGAGTTCATCTCTGCGTTAATTTCCAGCGAGTCGCGCCGCAGATCGCGCAGGACGTTGGCAAAATGGCGCGCCGGCAGCATAAACAGCGGCAGCACGGCCAGCGCCAGCAGCGTCAGCCGCCAATCCATTGCCAGCATAATTGCCAGCGTGGCCACGACCTTAACCACATCCGTGATAATGCTCACCGTGGTGTCATTGATTGCCGTCTGCGCGCCCATAACGTCGTTGTTCAGGCGCGACATCAGCTCCCCCGTGCGCGTTTGGGTGAAGAAGCGCAGGGACATGCTCTGCATATGGGCGTACAGGTCGCACCGTAGGTCGTAGATCAGCCCTTCGCCGATCGTGGCGTTCATCCGCCGCTGGAAAACGCCAATAATGCCGCTCAGCAGCGGCACGGCCATCATGCCCAGCGCCAGCAGCGTGATCATCCTCGTGTTGCCTTCGGGGATGGCATCGTCGATCATCAGCCGGAAAAGCTGCGGTGAGAGCAGGCCGATGCCCGTGGTCAGCAGGATGGTGAACAGCGATCCGGCCACCAGCCACCAGTACGGCTTGGCGTAGCCCCAGATACGCAGCAGCAGGTCGCGCGTCAGCTTCGGCGCTTCCCTTGTTTCTTCACCTGATATGACCGATCCCCAACCGCGCATGCGTCCCATAGCCACTCCGTTCTAAATTCTCGGCAGTAAGTGCTGGGACAAGTTTGCAGCTTGTTGGTTGAAAATGCAACCTGGGCGGAGCCAGGCGCGATGGCTCACACCGGTTAATTAATGAGTGAGTGTCCCCCGCTGCTCCGCCCACTCGCCCCCTGCACCGACAGATCGATCAAGACGTCGATACGGCCGAGTTTGGACAGGACAGCCGCTATAGTTTGGTCGCCCCCGGCCGTTTCTTGCAGCGCTTTATCTACAAAAACCAGGCGGCGGCCGGCCGATTGCACGCCTGCGCCCAGCGGCGCCAGCGGCGCAAACGAGGCCCGGCTGCAGACCACGGCGATATCGCTGCCGCGCCCGGCTAGGGCCGGGATCATGCGGCGTACCGCCGGCGTATTCTCTCCGAATAGGACGGCGACCTTACCCGCCAGCGGGTAGTCGTGATTAACGAAACGGCCGTTGCTGCCGGCGACGGAGTTCGCTGCAGCCTGTGTTCCATTCATTCTCATCTTCGGTTTCCCCTCGACGCGTACACGTTCATCTGTTCCTTCTTGAATTTGCTGCTTATAGTGTACGGTTTACCGCCGCCCTGCTCTATAGGCAGCGATATGGGCCATGGATATAGTTTTAGATACAGAGCCCCGGCGCCGGGGAAGGTCAGACGCCGGCGGCAGAGATATAGCTTTTTTATAACCTTCTCGCTGGCATAATCTATTTCCGGATACAGGGCCCGCTGCGCAGGCTGCCGTATGCTTGTAAACGATACTGCAAGAAATAGCGTGCCGGATGCGGCGCAAAGGTGAACAAAACGATGCTCTGGGCCATGAGATGGATACCAAGCCTTGTCAACCCGAATTTTTGGCGAAAAACCTGGTACGAGATGCGCGTGGGCTGGCAGCTTCTGCGCGACGGCCGTGTGCCTCTGCCGCTTAAGGTCTTGCCCGTGCTGATTATTCTTTATCTGCTTTCCCCGCTGGATCTTATTCCTGGCTTCTTGCCCGTGGTCGGCCAGTTGGACGATCTTGGGCTGCTGCTCATTGGTCTCTCCACCTTTATACGCCTCGCGCCCCCGGATGTCGTGGCTGAATACCGCGCCCGGTTGGTAGATGAGTCGCCAGAACAGCAGCAGCCCGTTTTAGCAGCAGCGGAACAGCCGGCTTAAGCAATGAAAAAGAACAAAAAGAAACCGAGTTTGGGCCAATAACGCGGTTTCTACCCGCCTAATCCACTATCCGCGTTTTTCCGCGGCCTATTTATCGCCGGCTAGAGTTTGCGAGCTAGCCAGCAGGGCTGACAGCCGCTCGTTCAGGCTGCGCAGCTCCGGCGCCAGGTCCCCATCCTCCATCAGGTCAATCTGATCGCTTAACAGGCGGTAGCGTGCGGCGAGCTCTTCCAGGTCCAGCTCATCACGGTTCCTGGCGATTATCAGGCCATAGCCGTGGCGAATGATCGTTTCTGCCACTGCGGCCAGCAGCGGCGCCGCCAGCAGGCCCCACAGCCCGAATGCTTCCACCATCGGAATAATGACCAGCAGCACCAGCAGCATGCTGCGCCTTTCTCGTGGCCATAAGCGCGGCTCAACCAGTAGTTCCAAAACAATGAAGACCACGCCTGTATAGAGAGCCGCGGCAATAGCCATCCCGCTGCTTTGCAGGCTGCCCAGCGCCAGGGCGGCCAGGACGGCGAGCACGCCGCCAAACAGCGGTATAAACGCGCCCAGCGCACCGGCAAATGCCAGTAGGATGGGATAGGGAAAGCCGGTCAGCCAGGCGACTGTGCCCAAGGCCATCGCGGCCAGCAGGCTCTGCGCGACCTGGCTGCGCAGATAACTGCCGATAGTCGCCTCCATATCGCGCCAGCTGTCGCGGGCGATGGCTCGCCGCCGCGCCGGCAATAAAGAGAGCCAGAGACGTTCAAATCGGACCTGGTCAACGCTCCAATAAAGGCCGAGGGCCAGCACGAGCAGGACGCCGGCGATCAGCCCGGCTGCGCCGGTGGTGACATTCATGATGGAAGGTAGCATCTCACCGATGTCCATTTCCCGCACGTTTTCCAGCGCAAAAGGCAGCGGCAGCTGCCCAACGATCGCTTGCTGCCAGGCAAGACCGTCTGCCCATCTGCGGTGCAGAAGCTCGTATTCGATGACAAAGTTATTGGCCGCTTCGTTTAGTTCCGCCATCAGGGCATCGCCCGCCATCAAGATAAAGACAAGGAAGCCGCCAGCGACGATCAGATAGACAAGCAGCGGCGCAACGCCGCGCGGCGCGCCTCGTTGTATGAGCGCCTCGATGAACGGCCGGAATAAAGCGGCGACCGATAACGAGAGAACGAGCAGCAAAAGGATGAGCCGGAACTGCCACAAGAGATAGAAACCGGCAACCGTAGTCAGGACAACGGCCGTGTAGAGCATGATCCGCTTCATTGTGCCGCCTGCTCCTGCGACGCCAGGAAGCTTTCCAGCTCCAGGGCGATTGCCTCTAGCTCGTCTTCCAGGGCGTCCGCTTGCGCGCTGGGTTCCGACACTTTATGGCGGATATAGCCACGCAGATCACTCACCAATTCGTTCGTATCGTAACGCATCCGGCTGAGCCGGTCCCGCCCCTCGTCGGCGACCTCCTCCATTTCACCGGCCAGCAAGTAGCGATCTAGCAGCAGCTGTACAACCGCGGCAACCGGCAGGGCGACGAGCGCCCCTAAGATGCCGAAGAGACTGCCGAAACCGAGCAAGGCCAGGATAGTGACCAGCGGGCTTACCCCTATGGCCCGTTTCATGACGCGCGGCACGAGCAGGTTGTTCTCAAGCTGCTGGATGATCGCCATGGCAATGACGACCCACAATGCCGTGGTGGGTGATATGGTCAGCCCGATGATGACTGCCGGTATGGTGCTAATTATCGGGCCTACGACCGGAATCGCTTCCATAAAGCCGGCAAAGATCGCCAGAATAAGCGCGTTAGGCAGGCCGATGAGCAAATAGGCGATCAAGGCCAGGGTACCAATACTGAGACACAATATCGCCTGCCCGACCAGGTAACTGCCAAGGCGGTGATTGATATCTTCCAAAACTTCGCGGACTTCACCGCGCTTCTCAATCGGGACAAGGAGCATCGCTTTCCGGCGAATATGCTCCCCATCGAGCGTCCAAAAGACGGCCAGCAGCACGACGGAGATGATGGCAAAAACACTTTGAAATAACGCGCGCGACTGCGACAGGATAGTGGATAAATCCACTTCGGCCGTTGTTTCAGCGCTATCGCCGGCGGCCTGGATCAGGCCCGGTAGATTATCGGGCAGAACGAGCAGCACCCGGTGCAGAACAATGTTGTCCATCTGCTTGAGTTGGTCAAGCAGCAACGTGTACCCCTCACCGAGGGTCGCGCTGATAGCAGTGCCCTGGCTGGTGACCGTAGGCAGCGCAAACCATAAGAAGAGCAGGATCAATAAAACGAGCAGCGCGAAAATAAGCAGCAGCGTGAGCGGACGCGGAATACCGATTTTTCCCGCGCGCCGCACCAGCCGATCCAACCCTATACTCAGAATAATTGCTGCCAACAGCCATATCAAGACGTTCTGGAAACGCAGGATCAGCCAGAAAAAGACGGCCACGGCCAGCACGCCCACTGTCCACCACACGATCTGGCGTAAAGGAATATCGGGAACTTCAATCTCGCGCATAGTGGCTAATTTGCCGACAATTGCCGGCGCAGGCGCACCCAGGCCCCTATAAGCAACAGGCCCGCAATGCCAAATAAGGTGCCTAATAGCAAAAAGCTCGGTGTCCTGCCGCGCAGCATTACTTCTTGCAGCAATACGGTGCCGTAAGTGGCCGGCAGAGTCCAGGAGACTATGTGCACCGGTGTAATAAGCCGATAGAGCGGCATAAAGAAGCCGCTGAAAAAAATCGAGGCTAATAGGATGAGCATGGCATATTGAATGGCCTGGCTGTTACTGCGTGCGGATAAAGAAATATGAAAACCGATGCCCAGCGAGGCCAATAACAACGCTATGATTATAGCAATATAAGCGGTCCAGGCACCCAGCTGCGGCACACCCAGCCCCCACACGATCAAGCCGGTAAGAACCAGTGCCAGCGCGCCTGTAAGCAGCAGATAGCCGGCGTATTTACCCAACAGCATTTCCAGCGCCGAAGCGGGGGCCGCCCTGATCAGTTCCATCGCGCCGCCCAGCTTTTCGCGCACGATACTCAGACCGGCCAGAGTAATGGCCAGATGCTGCAGCAGCAGGGCAATCACCCCGGGCACGTAAAAGTACATAGGTTGCAGCGCAACCTGCGCAATCGACAATGTCTCACTCTCGAACGGGGCCACCATGACGGACGGATTCATGTCTTGAAATGACGACAATAGTTTGTCTACTTCTTCTAGCGAGGATTCTACTTCGGCGGCCGAGGTTACACTTCCTTCCAAATCGGAATAGTTAGTGGGATTGGACAACTCCTCGTTCACGCTGGATTGGATGGTGTCTATCTGCTGCAGCATGGTGTCGGCCATGCTGGTCTCGCCCGTGGTTTGCTCCAATGCCCCCAAAATGGCCAAACCGGATCCCATACCCACGGAAAGGAGAGACAGATCCTGCTGCAGATCGCCGGCCGCGCGCTGCGCCCCCGCCTCATTACCTGCAGATAAAGCGCGGCGCACGGTGGTAGCATGGGATTTTGCTCGCTGCAGTTCATCATGCCATTTAGACGCTTCTTGCTGTCCCTCGCTAATCGCTTGCCGCAAGAGCTCCTGGTTTATCACTTGCGCGTACTGCTGGCCGATTATCTGGATGTATTGTGACTCGAGTGGATCAATCTCAAAATGATAGAGAGACAGTCTGGCAGGCTCATTATTCTTCCAGTAGACTGCCGGGTCGCCCGGCGTGACCACTACCAGGTCCACGGCGCGCGTGCGTAACTGCCGATCGGCATCGTCTGCATCATCGGTGATGCCCTCAAAAGCAATCCCCGGACTGAGCGACTCGGCATAAGCGCGCACATACTCCTCAATCTCACTGTCCTGGGGAACTACAAAGAGCGTGCGCAGTGTGCGCGGCGATTCTTGATAACCGATACCAAACAGCAGCAAAATCAAAAATGGTCCCAAGATAAGGGAAAAGACCAGGCGTGGTTGGTGCAGGATCAGCCGCATTTCCTTGCTGATGAAGGCAAATGTGCGCACAATTGCCCGCCAGATCGCGCCGGTAAGCTGATTAAACCATCGAATCATCGGCCCGTTCCCCCGTTTCTAACAAAGTTACAAAGACATCATCAAACATAGGTAGATATTCGCTTGCTGATTCGATGGCGATATCTTCACGTTCGCACCAGGCAATCAGCTCTGGCAGAGCGACGCCGGCGTCGTCCACCACAATCTCCAGTCCCCGGTTATCTATATGTTTGACCTTGCCGGCCAAGACAAAATCTTGCTCCCGCAGACTGATGAGCTGCTTACCTGCTAGAAATTCTGCCGTGTATAAATGGATAATTTCGCCGCCCAGAGCACGCCGGCGCAGCCCCTCCGGCGTATCGATCATAAGCAGGCGCCCATTTGCCATGACGCCAACACGGTCACAATAGGCCGCTTCGCCCACATATTGTGTGGTCACAAACAGGGTGCGCCCTTCTTCACGCAGCGTCCGAAAATAGTCCCAGAATTTGCGCCGCAATACGGGATCAATGCCCGCAGTCGGCTCATCGAGAAAAATCAACTGCGGGTTGTGCACCAGGGCACACGCTAGACTCAGCCGGCGCTGCATGCCTCCGGACAAATCGCGTACTTTCTTGTTTTCGTGACCAGTCATTTCCACAAGTTCCAGCAGTTCCTGCAGCCGTGCCTTGCGGCGCACCGGTTCACCATACAAGGATGCGGCAAAGTTTAAGTTCTCCCAAACGCTCAATTCTGGATAGAGTACGAACTGCTGCGGCATATAGCCGATCTGCTCTTTCTCCTGGCGCCGAAACTGGTGGGGCGCTCGTTCAAATATGGTTGCCTCGCCGCTGTCCGGAGCGTAGATCCCAAGCAGAAGGCGTATGCTGGTTGTCTTGCCGCAACCGCTCGGACCAATAAAGCCAAAAATGATGCCCTCGGGGAGGGAGAGGGTTAGCTCGGCCACGGCCGTTTCCTGGCCGAAAGTTTTGGTCAGACGCTCTGTGGCGATTACGGGTTGTTTTTCTGTTCCTGTCATATGAGAAGCCCCGGCACACAAACAAATGACCCTCGTGCCAAAAGCATGAGGGCCAGGCCATTAGGCACGTATTGCGTCTTTTATGCGGCGCGGCGTACCATTCCTACTAGGAACAACAGTACAACGGCCCCAACAATGGCCACAATCAACGTCCAGATGTTGAAACCGGTGTCGCCGGTAAGACCGACCAGGTTAAACAAAAAGCCGCCGACAACAGCGCCCAGAATGCCAACAATGATGTTCGCTACGGCGCCCATCTGGGCGTCACTACCCATGATCATGCTGGCAATCCAGCCCGCGGCGGCCCCGAGAACTATCCATAATACGAGATTCACTATCATGTCTTTTTTACTCCTTTTATAAGATCAAGAACCAAAACTGTCTGAGTTGGAATTTGGAAATTTCAATAAGACGGTTTAACCATAGCGGCTTTTTTGCCGCGCCCGAATAGGCTTGGACACACGCTCGGATATAAAATCGGGTACAGCTAGCTCACAAGGCCTGCGGGTATGCCGTCTGGATAGACTGCCTGGATGGCCTCCCGGATGCGGGCAATACGGTCCTGCGAGTTAGGATGGGTGCTAAAAAACTCCGGGGGCTGGCTGGAAGGGCCGGTCGTCGAAAGGATTCCCATTAACTGCTCCATGGCCCGCGGGTCGTAGCCCGTATCGACCAGGAAGCGCACACCCAATTCATCGGACTGTAGTTCATCGTCACGGCCGTATTTCAACGTCACCAGGTTGGCCACCAAGGCCGATAACTGCCTGGCTGTCAGCCCACTGTTCGGGTTTTGTGGATCGTAGGCGGCCATGGCGGCGGCCCCGGTCAACCCCTGGGCTAGCTGCTGCTCGGCCAGCTGTTCCGCCGCGTGCCGGGCCACGACATGGCCCATTTCATGCGCCAGGACACTGGCAAGCTGCCCTTCTGTCTCTAGCTGGTTGAACAACCCTGCGGTAATAAACACCTGCCCGCCGGGCAGCGCGAAGGCGTTAATCGTCTGCGTATCGGCTAATACGTGGCATTCAAAGGGCCAGTCAGTCTCGCCCAGTGCGCTCCCACGTATCAATTTGCTGCAGATGTCATCTACATAGGCTTGCACGGCTTCATCGCGCAGCAGCCCGCCGTGCATCTGCTCCATCTCAGGCACTGCTTGTAAACCCAGGGCAATTTCTTGCTCCTGCGACAGCGCGACCTGTTGGGTTTCCTGCGTGACCGGATTGAATTCGCTGGAGGCGAAATAAGTAGCCAGTGACGCGCCCACAATAACCAGGGCTATCAGGATGCGGCCCATACTGAGCCGGCATCCGCGACCTTGATTGTTGCTGGTATTTCTTTCGTACATGTGCCTATCTCCTTGTTTTTGTTGCTGATTGCTGCGCTGGCGCGTGCGTTTTTTACCAAGCGGCGACAAGCCGCCACGCTCTAAGAATGAGCCAGAAGAGAATGAGGTAAACAACCATGGCGATGAGGGAAGGAATTTCTAGCACCGAGCCATGCACTTGCGGCGTACTGGTCAGCCCGTTAAACGGAGCCAGAAAAGGCGCGGTTATGCCGTAGACAAACCAGGCAAAACCGCTGTCCGGATTCGCGTCGATCAATTTCAGAAAAACCCGAAAAGCAATTAGAATTTCCAGCAGCAGCGTCGCAAGCTGAAAGGCAGATTGGCCATAATTAGCGCCGTAACGCCTGCGATACCAGTTCCTTGTCCTTTCCGAGATGCGCTGTGCCTCACGCCTGCGCGCCTGCTCCGTCTCCGTCACAGGTGAGACCTCGGCCGTTTCTTCCACCATGGGTGCGGATTCGGCCTGTAAAACAGCTATGTCATCATCGACAGCATGATATTCGGCCATCTTGTCACCTCCGTGTTTGTAGCTAGTTCCATCCTAGGGGAAATAGGCAGTCCACCATATGGGTGATCACCCTACTGAGGTGCCAGGCTTAGCCCTACTTTCTTGCGCGAAAGACCCGCCAACATAATAAATCGCCAGTTTGCCACCGAAACCGGTTAAAATGATGTTGCCGTCCCTGGTGCTAAAAGTGGTAGCAAGGAAAACTATGAATGCCAACCAAAATCCCGCGCTTGCTCCCGCCGCTGAGCGCGAGAAAAAGATGCTGGACCTGCTGCAGGCGATTTCCCTCTCTGTGGCCGAGGCTAAGACGAGCGAATACGCATTCCGCCAGGTCCTGAGCTACATATGTGACTTTATGGATTGGCCGTTGGGCCATGTCTATATCTGGTCTGATACGCAGAAGGTGCTCATCTCCAGCGGCATTTGGTTCGTGGCCGAAGAGGGCCGCTTCGACGCGTTTCGCGCCTTGAGTGAACAGACGACGTTTTTGCCGGGCGTGGGAACTATCGGGCGCGTCATCGCCCAGGGTAAGGATGTTACGGTGCTGGATGTACGTCAGGACACCAGTTTTGTGCGCCAGCTTCCGGTTGACGAGGGCGGCATCCGCGCCTATTTTGCCTTTCCGGTCGTAATGGGGGACCAGATTATGGCCGTGCTGGAGTTCTTTTCACCGTATTCCGGCGCGCCTGACGAGGAAATGACATCCGTGATCTACCATGCCGGCGCCTTGCTCGGCATGGCCGTCGAGCGTGAGCGCACATACCAGCGCCTGCAGCGCAGCCGGGCCCAGCTGGACGAGGCGCAGCGCACGGCGCACGTGGCCCATTGGGAGTGGGATATAACGCGCGATGCGATGACCTTGTCGGCCGAAATGTATCGCATCTATGGTGTGGATCGAACAGCCTTCGATGCCACCTATGAGGGATTCTTGCGGCACGTACACCCGGACGACCTTGCGCAGGTACAGGAAAAGATACAGGATGCCAGTCAAAACGGCCGTTATTTTGATCTCTTCTACCGCCTCGTCCGCCCTGACGGCGAGATACGTATCGTGCATGCCCACGGCCGGCCCATTTACTCCGAAGCAGGCCAGATCATCAAGTTGTATGGCACGATCCAGGATATGACCGAGTTAAAACAGGCGGAGATGGAACTGCGCCGCAGGTTGAATGAGACGGATGCGCTCGGAAATATCACCAACGCCATGGTCGGCGTGCTGGAGCTTGACCAGGTGTTGCAGCTCATCGTGGAAAGCATGCAGGAAATTATTAGCCATGCTGACTGGACCGCGATCCACCTGCTGCAGCCAAACAGCGAGCGGCTGGAGCTGGTGGCCAGCGCCGGGCTCCAAATCGGCGCGGGCGAATACACCATTTTGCCCGGACAGGGTATCGCCGGGCAGGTTATTACCACGGGCGAGCTGGTTAATATTGCCGATGTGCAAAGCGATCCGCGCCGCCTGCCGGTAGACCAGAACACGCAGGCCCACGCCCTGCTCGTAGCTCTGGTCGAGAGCCGGCACCGCCGGCTGGGCACAATCAGCGTACAGTGCGCGACGCCGAACACCTTTACCAGTGATGATGAGCATCTCTTAAAGATGCTGGGCATTCAGGCCGGCATCGCCATTGACAATGCACGTCTTTATGCGGAACAACGGCGGGCCAGAGAACGGGCCGAGCGGCAGGGCAAGCGCATCCGCCGTATGGCGCGTCGTGTGGTGCAGGCGCAGGAAGAGGAAAGGACCCGGATTTCACGTGAACTGCACGATGAAGCGGGTCAGGCGCTGACCGCGCTAAAAATAGGCCTGGAGCTGACCCGGGCGCAGCTGCCCGCGGAGCTGGATGAGACTGACGCAAATCTGCAGGAATTGGTACAGTTGGCAAATGATACACTCACTAACCTGCGGCGCATTTCGCATAACCTGCGCCCCCCAGGCCTGGACGCCTACGGCCTGGACGCCGCGCTGCGCGGCCTTTGCGAAGATTTCAGCAGACATACTTCATTGGCTGTAATTTACGAAGGTCAGGATGTGCCCGTGCTGCAGCCCCTGCCGGCTTTGTCCCTCTATCGCTTCGCCCAGGAAGCGCTCACTAATGTGGCCAAACACGCCGCGGCCAGCAGCGTCGAAGTGAAGCTGGAGGCGGGTTCGGATACAATAAAGCTCTATGTAGAAGACGATGGGCGGGGGTTTATCCCGCCTGATTGGGAGGCCAATGTACTGCCGCAGGGAACGGGCCTGGTCGGTATGCTGGAACGACTCGAAATGGTGGATGGCTTCCTGGATATCGTCTCTACCGAGGGCGCCGGAACACGGCTGACGGCCGTAGTGCCTTTGGAGACGGAAGAAACATGATTCGCGTTGTAGTAGCTGAAGATCACCATCTTGTGCGCCAGGGTATCTGTGCCCTGCTGGCCCAAAGTGGCGAGGTGGAGGTCGTCGGAGAGGCCGCCACCGGCCAGGAAGCGGTCGAACTTGCCCAGACGCACAATCCCGACGTGGTCGTGCTCGATCTTTCCATGCCGCGGCTCAGCGGCGACCAGGCCGCCGAGCGTATCCTGGCCATGAATCCGGCGCCTCAGGTCATCATTCTTTCCGTGCATGACGATACCACAATGGTGCAGCAGCTCATCCGCCGCGGCGTGAAGGGATACCTGCTCAAGGACGCCGTTAGTGAAGAGTTGCTGCTTGCCATTCGTGCCGCCAGCCAGGGCCAGATGTTTCTCAGCCCCACCATCTCCAGCTCCGTGATGACCATGCTTTTGTCGCCACCCGATGAGCAGGCCACCAGCGCCGCCGACCTATTGACGCCGCGGGAGCGCGAGGTGCTGCACCTGGTCGCCGAGGGCCATACCAATACGGCCATAGCCGGTATCCTGGACATCAGCGTCAAGACGGTGGAAAAGCATCGCGCCAACGTGATGAGCAAGTTGGAAGTGAATGATTTGGCTTCGCTGATACAGGAGGCGATCAAGCAGGGATTGATTTTGCTTGATGAGTAGCGTTGGTAGGGAATACCCCCATACGGAAGAGCCATCCTCTGTGACACAATACAACTATGGCTGACAAGCGTATACGCGTAGTGATTGCCGATGACCACGACATTGTACGCCGCAGTATTTCGGCGCTGCTGAAGCGCGAGGATGATCTGGAGGTGGTCGGGACCGCTGCCAACGGCCGTGAGGCGGTCCGCCTCGCGGAAGAAACGCACCCCGACGTGATCATCCTGGACGTAGTCATGCCTGAACTGGACGGCATTCGCGCTGCCGGCGAGATCCATAAGTCCAACAGCAGTACGAGCATTATCATCCTTTCTATGCATTACAGCACCGCCCTGGTGCAGCAAGCCCGCGAAAGTGGCGCTTCCGGCTACGTACTGAAACAGGAAGCAACCAGCAATCTTATTCCTGCCGTGCGCGCCGCGCATGAAGGCCGCCTTTCCCTCTAATACCACCGGCACGCGAGCGCGCAGCGCTTCTCTTCCTAAGGTTTGTCCCGGAAGGTAGGGTATTTCCCCACAAAAAGTAGGACCACTCCCCATACCGCCGGTCGCGCTCCCGTTGCATACTGGAGATATAAACAGGCGCCGGGCTTGGCACCTTCCACCAGCAGGCCGGCGCCTGATAGAGAAAGAACAAGTTTACTACCAAGAAAAAAAGGAGACACGGCCCATGTTTCGCGTCCTGATTGCTCATTCATCCCGATTCGTTTGCGATTCCTTACGCAGCGCGTTGGACGGCATAAACGACGTCTATGTGGTAGGTGGCGCTACAACCAGGGAGGAGCTTGATTTCCTTCTGCCGCATGCCAATCTCCTGATCCTGGGCACGGAATTAGGACAGGCCGATCCATTTAAAGTTGTTGAAGCGGTGCGCGATACGCATCCGGAAATCAAGATCCTGGTGATGGGCCTAAACGAAGATCCCGATCTTATTATTCGCTTTGTCGAAGCAGGCGCGTCAGGCTATATCCTGCGAGATGAGTCGATCGATGACATGGTCGGCAAGCTGCAAGCAGTCCGTGAAGAGCGGGCAATCGTTTCGCCTGCCGTTGCTGCGGCCATGATGGATCGGCTGGCCCAATTAGCCGGCCTGGAAACGCCGGCCGCCTTCATGGCCGCGCACCAGACACAGTTGGGCGAGCTGACCTCACGTGAAAATGAAGTGCTTTCACTCATCACGGATGGCTGCACCAACCAAGAGATTGCAGATTCACTTGTCATTGAATACGGCACCGTCAAGAACCACGTTCACAATATTTTATCTAAACTGGAGGTTCGTAACCGGCATGAGGCCGCATCCCTCTTTTCGATGCAGCAGCAGCCGTTGGCCGGCGCTGCGCTCTAGGCCGGCCATTTATTTCTAAGGACAAAGATCATGGAACCATTAACTGTCACGGCCGTTTCGAATACAACGGCATTGATTAACATCATTGTCAGCGATTTGCGCGATGGGGGCAGTGTCACGCTCCAGGCGCGCGGCAAAGACGCGATAAAAACGCTTCTGCAAACCATATCTCGCATTCGCCGCCTCGGTCTACTGCGCAATACGCCCATCCGCTACGCTTCCGACCGGCAAACAAACATGGAAAGTTCGAGAACCGAACCAGTGGCGCGCCTTTCGCTCAGCGCCGCGCCCGAAGGCGACGAAGCAGGCGCGGCCGACTGGTCCGCGATCGAAGAAGAGATCGAGGCTCAGTTCAAAGCCTGGGAAGTCTTGCCGGATGAAGACAGCCCCCTGGCGGAGAAGCTGCGCGAGCATAACTCCGAATCGCCCATATTATCCGGCGGAGACGTTGATGCCGCCTGGGATCAGGCGGATGTTGGCGAAGAGACGGTAGGCGGCACTGTCGCGACCCCCGATCAAGATGTTGTTGATGAACTCGGCGAGGCCGCCGGCCTCACCTATGAAGAAGGCGAGCCGCTGCATACGGGCGATAAATTGGAAGCCCGCGATCGCCACCGGTGGGAGCTCGATCCGCGATCGGCCGACGAAGCAGACGAGCGGTAAGCAAGGGGCGACTATATCTACGGCTGTATCCCTTTTTTGTGACCGCGGCACATGAGCGACAGCCACAAAGATCCTATACTGGCAATCGTATTATTCATCCAGCCTTTTCGTTAGGTTTGACCGGCGGCAAAGGCACCAGACTAGACAAGGAGAAAAGACATGAATACCGATATTCTGAAAGGTAATTGGAAACAGTTTCGCGGTGAAGTCCAGAAGCAGTGGGGCAAGCTCACGAATGATGATATGGATGTCATCGAGGGCGAGTATGACAAGCTGGTCGGCCGTATCCAGGAACGGTATGGTTATGATCGCGAGCAGGCCGAGCACGAAGTTGACGCCTACCTTGAGCGCCAGCCTATTTCCTCATAACTGAAATAACCGCTGGGATTCTTATCCCAGTAAGCGAATTGGAAACCGGGTGCTAAAAGACACCCGGTTTCTTGGTTCTAAAGACAGATCTTGACGGAGTAAAAACGAGTATGCTAGGACACGATACAGGATCTGATAAACGGACATACCGGCAGCGCCGCCGGCCGCAAACAATATCCATTTATGAAACAATATGCTAAAGAATCGTTGGACCTGGCCAGGAAGACATTTCAACAGTGGCAGGAAGACAAAGTGTCGCGCCTGGCTGCCGCTCTGGCCTTTTTCGCCGTGCTTTCGCTTCCTTCACTGCTCACATTGGCCATTACCATCGCCAGCCAGGTGATCGGTGCGCGTCATGCGCGACAGGTTGTCCTGGGCGAAGCAGGAACGATCGCCGGTCCGCAGGTCCAAAATGCCTTGGCGGCCATTCTCGAAACGGCCGATCGACCGCAGACGCTCACCCTGACCGCGCTTGCAAGTGTTGCTATCCTTTTCTTCAGCGCCTCAGGCGTTCTTGTCCAACTGCAGGACGCCCTGAACACGATTTGGGGCGTACAGCCCGATCCAGCGCAGGGCATATTCGCAGTGATAAAGCAGCGCGCCTTTGCATTCCTGGTCATCATCGCGCTCGGCGTGTTACTTATCGCCCTCTTATTGGCCAATACCCTGGTAACGGCGTTGGGCCAATCCCTCAATACATTTCTACCATTCTCATTTGGCTGGGCCCGCGTACTCACCCTATTCGTTTCTTTTGTCCTCTATACCCTGCTTATTGCCGCTTTGTTCAAGACAATTCCCAACGCGCAGATCGCGTGGCGCGACGTGGGCATTGGCGCCCTTGTCACCGCTCTGCTTTTGAGCGTGGGAATTGCTGGCCTTAGTCTTTACTTCGAATACAGCGACCCGACATCCAGTTATGGCGCTGCCGGTTCATTGATGGCGCTCTTGTTGTGGGTCTATTTCTCCGCCCAAATACTTTTTCTCGGCGCGGAGTTTACCGAGATCTACGCCCGGCGATTCGGCAGTAGCATCCGGCCTGACGACAATGCAGTCTGGCAGCCCGCGGCGCTGACGTCCTCTGTCGCTACACAATCAGACAAGAGACGCTAGCCAGCAACAGCACCAGTGTAGAGTTGCCGCACCAGGTCGTATTCAAATTTGAGGACGGCAAAATATGCGGCTTTGAGTAACAGGTCGCTCAATAAATAGCGTTTGTATAGCAGCGAACAGGAAGATTCATATGCCTGACAATAGCCAACGTATTGCCGAGGGGCTGATAGTGCTCAATCCCTCCGCCGGTGATGGTGAAGCCAAACAATTGCGGACGCAGTTGCGCGACGTGCTGGGAGATCGGGGTTTTGATCTTCTCGAACTCGAGGATGATATGTCGTTGTGCGAGAGAGTGAGCAGCGCCAGGCGTGATCATACGTATCAATGGATTGCTGCCGCTGGCGGTGATGGTACCGTATCTAAGGTGGGCAGTTGCGCCGTCAACTTTGATTTGCCTCTAGGTATTATTCCTGCTGGTACCGGCAACGCTATCGCCGCCGCCCTGGGTATTCCTGAGGACATTGAAGAGGCATGCCGTTTGCTGATCGACCCTGGCGCGACACGGACCATTGATGCCATTCGTATCAACGATCGCCATTATTTTCTCCAGGTCGGCGTTGGGTTAGAGGCGCTCACCATGCAAGAGACAACCTCCGAGCAAAAAAACAAGCTCGGGACCCTGGCTTACCTCTTGACGGCGGTTAGAGAGGCTTCCGGCTGGCAGCCGCACCATTTCGATATCATCGTAGACGGCCGGCGACATGCGTTGGAGGCCTCAGAACTGGTGCTGGCTAATTTGGCTGAGGTCGGCGTATTTGGCCTGCGCTGGGGCGAGGACATCGCACCGGATGATGGTCTGCTGGATGTCGTCGCTATCAATGCCCATTCTGCGGGTGATTATCTCGAAGTTCTCTCCGCCATGTCTCGCGGTTCACAAGCCCAATCCGACCTCTTCACCGTCTTTCGTGCCCGCGAGACGGTGGGCGTAGAAACCGATCGGCCGCTGCCTATCCATGGCGACGGCGGCGACGTGGAAGACCCGTGGCCGCTGGATGCGCGCCTAATCCCCCAGGCACTGTCCGTTATAGTGCCCCTGGTTTAGAGAAGCGATAGCCCTGGCGATCGGTCGGCGATATAGATTCTGACCGGCGTGGCAGGACTTTGGAAAAGCTCGCTGCCTGCGCCGGCTCGTTTGACAACCGCGTGCCTGCCTTTTACAATGTCTGCGCGGCCAGTATCATATCATATGAATAACGCTTAGTAAGAGTCTGGTTGCGGAGGGCACCATGGCGCGAAGGCTATTCCCGGTTATTGCCATTTTCCTGTTGGTCGTTTCTGTTTTAGCGCTCAGCGATGCACGCGCGACACGTGCCGCCCCGGCGCAGCGGCTGGAGGGCAACGCAGCGCGTGCCTTCCTCGTTAGCGAAGGGCTCCTGGATAAGATGGCGGTCGTTGAAGAGACGCCGCCCCAAGGGCGTAATTTTGAAGAGCCGCAGCCCTACGCGGCGCTGGACGCTGCGGAAGAAAATTTGCTGGGTTATGCGGTTGCCGTGGAAGGCAATACGGCCGTCGTCGGCGCCTATTCAGCCAATGTGAATGGCAAATTGAATCAAGGCGCCGCTTACGTCTTCGTGCGCGGCACGGACGGCGACTGGTCTCAGCAGCAGAAACTGGTTGCCGAAGATGGCGCCGCCTTTGAATATTTCGGCACTGCTGTCACCGTAGAAGGAAATACCGCGGCCGTCGGCGCGCCGCTAGGCGGTGGGGGCAAAGGCGCAGTCTACACCTTTACTCGCAGCGGGGGAACCTGGGCGCAAGGACAGAAGCTGCTTGCCGATGATGGCGCGGCCTCCGACCAGTTCGGCGTCGCCGTGGCTCTTTCCGGCAATAACCTGGCTATAGGCGCCAGCCTGGCCAATATCGACGGGGCAGCAGATCAAGGTGCGGTCTACATTTTCGCCCGCGCCGGCGGGACCTGGAGCCAGGCCAAGAAACTTTCCGCCGCGGACGGCGCTGGCGGCGATCAGCTGGGCCGCAAGCTGACGCTTGACGGCACGACGCTCATTGCCGCGGCGCGCGACGCGAAAGTCAACGGCCAGGCCCAACAGGGTGCTGCCTACATCTTTGTGCGCAATGGCGGTGTTTGGAGCGAGCAGCAGAAGCTGATCGCCGATGACGGCGCCGCAACCGACCAGTTTGGCTATGACGTAGATCTGTTTGAAGACACGGCCATCGTCGGGGCCATCGGCGCGAATGCGGGTGGCCATTCAAACCAGGGGGCGGCTTACGTCTTTACACGCACCGGCACTGTCTGGAGTCAGCAGCAGAAGCTCGTCGCGGACGACGGGGCCCAAGATGATATTCTCGGCTTTAGCGTCGCTGTGTTCGGCGATTCGGCCCTGGCCGGTGCCCCCGGCGCCACAGTAAACGGGGTTGATCAAGGCGCCGCCTATCTTTTTACGCGCGAAGGGACGACCTGGAGCCAGCAGCAGAAACTGACGCCGCGCAACGGGGAGGACGACGATATCTTCGGCTTCGCGCTGGCACTGGATGCTGATACGGTCGTCGCCGGCGCGCCGGCCGCCGATCCTGAAGCGATTTCAAACGCCGGCAAGGTCTATTTTAGCACGCGCGGTCCGGTCCCCTGGCTGCCCCTGGGGAACAACGTCACCAGTGACGGCGCCAGCATTGACAATTTTGGCGCCTCGGTAGCTGTCGAGGGAGATACGGCGCTGGCCGGGGCGCCCTTCAAGGAGGCCAACGGCGTAGTTCAATCCGGCGCCGCCTATATCTTTTTGCGCAACGGGCCGATCTGGGTCCAGCAGCAGCGCCTGACGCCCGCCGATGCTGCTATCGCTGACCAATTTGGCATTGTGACCCTGCAGGGCGACACCGCCGCCATTAGCAGCCCCGCCGCCTCGATTGGCTCTAACCAGGGCCAGGGCGCGGTTTATATCTTTACCCGCACCGGTAGTGTGTGGAGCGAAGGGCAGAAGCTCACCGCCAGCGATGGCGCCAAATTTGACGGCTTTGGCATAGGCCTGGCCCTTGATGGCAATACGCTGGCCATAGGCTCGTCCAACGCTGACGTGAACGGCAAGAGCAACCAGGGGGCGCTCTACGTTTTCACGCGCAGCGGCGGCGTGTGGAGCCAGCAGCAGAAGCTGATCGCGAACGACGGCGCTGTGGACGATTACCTCGGCCACTATCTTGACCTGGATGGGGGCACGATTGTCGCCGGCGCCTTTGGCGCCACCGTGAACGGCGCTGATGACCAGGGCGCGGCTTATGTCTTCACCCGCGCCGGCGGCGTGTGGAGCCAGAAGCAGAAGCTGACGGCCAGCGATGGCGGCCTAAGTGACAGATTCGGCGAATCGGTGGCCATCGACGGCACTACCATCGTCAGCGGCGCCCCATCGGACAATGTGGGTAATCACGCCAATCAGGGCTCGGCCTACATATTCACCCGGGTTGGCGGTACCTGGACCGAGATGCAGAAACTGGTTGCCAGTGACGGCGGCAGCCAGGAATTCTTCGGGCTGGACTTAGCATTAGGCGGCGACACGCTGTTGGTATCGGCGCCGCTGGCTGTCGTCAGCCGGCAAAACCAGCACGGGGCGGCGTACGTCTTCCGCCGCCTGGGAAACAGTTGGCAGCAGGAGCAGAAGCTGCTGCCGGATCCACGGACCCCAGGCGGCCGCTTCGGTCTAGGGGTTGCCTTGGACGGCCATAGGGCCCTGGTAGGCGCCTATGACGCCGACGTTGGCGCCAATTCTTCGCAGGGGCGCATTTACTTCTATGAAGGACCGCAAGGCCCGCCAAACCCGGTGCCGGACGAACTTTCTCTTTACCTGCCGATCATCCAGCGCTAAAGGCCGGCGGCACGATGCGCCAGCTTTTCCAGGCCATGTGGCACAGGCGCGGCAATGATAAAGCGCGGCAAAAGAGCTACGTCGTTGACCTCGAACAAAGCCAGGAAGATTTGCTGCTTTTGAAGGAGCTGTTGGAGGCCGGCAAAGTCAGGCCCGTGATCGACGCCGTCTATCCGCTGCAGGAAACGGCCGACGCCTTCCGCACCTACGAGAACAAACACGCCCGCGGCAAGATCGTCATCGGGATTAATCAAAATGGCAGCGCAAAATAGACCGGCGCCCGTGACCGCAACAAGCGTACGATACAGGCATATCACGGCGTATCGCGCCCAAAAGCAAGGTCATTTCTGTTACAATTAGCCTATGAGAGATCTTGAAGTCGACCACTTTGGCCCGTGGGTAATAGAGATCTCGGCCGCGGATCCCCCATCCCCACTTTTTGTGCCTTACCTAACCAGGCAGGAAGCGCCCCTGCTTAGTCTCAAGATCCCGCGCAAGATCGATACCCGCAGCGCCCGGCCGGGCATGAACCTCTATGATTTCCTGATTTCGCTCTACGATAAAGACCTGGTCATCCTGCAAAGAATGGGCGATACAGCGGCGGAGCACACTTTTTTGTATGGAGACATCCAGTTCCTGCGCTATGGTGAAAAGTTGCTGAAAGGCATGGTGCAAATTGGCCTTCGGGACCAAACCTTCGAGCTGCCGTTCAATACCGTCTCCGGGAATTTGATGCAGCGCATGGTGGCGCTTATTCGCGAGCGCTACTGCACCGCGCCCCATCGTCTGCCCGCATTGGAAGGGTTTCCCGGCCATGTTCAAGGCCTGAGCTATTACTTTAGAGGCCTGCTTCTCAAAACAGATTTAGGCGAGCCGCAGCTTTGCCTGTTGGCGGCGCAGGTGAACACGCCAATCGCTTCCACCGAGCCGCACGGACTGAACAGCATCCTCTATCGTGCCGTCGGCAAGATACTGTTGGAATCGCTGCATTGGAGCGACGGGCGGGAGCTGAAAATCGTCACACGCGGCCAGGATTATAAGTATAAATGGCAGGCGCATTACGCCAAAGAGACCACTTACATACCGCTGCAAAAAATCACGGGTTATCGCTGGCAGAGCGATACCAGGCATGCCGCCGTTACCCATCTGTGGATCGAATTGCCCGCTGAGCCGCTTTCGTTTATCTTCACCGTAGATAATTCCTTTATTCCCCCTTATACACGCTTCCTGGACGCCGTTTCGACGCCACTTAGCCGGGAAGAGCATCTGTTTCCGGCGCCAATGGCCTAGGCGGCCGGCAAAGCCACCAACAGACGGGAAATGGGTGAGTGGCGGCGCAGCAGGGTGCTTCTGCCGCGCTGCTGCTTGTCTTAACAACGAATACTTGTTTACTCACAGTTACCAGGAGGCTGCTTCATGAGTATCAAAAAAGTCTGCATCGTCGGCGCTTCGGGCAAGCTCGGCCAGTATATGATCCAACATGCTCTGGATCGCGGTTACGAAGTCGTAGGCGTCTGCCGCCAAAGTAGCGTGGCCAAGCTGGATGCTTTCAAAGATCGCATCACGATTGTGCCCGGCGCGACCAACGACCGCGCGGTGATCGAACAAGCGGTGACCGGCTGCGATGGCGTCCTCACCGTGCTCGTGCCTTTTGGGCGCGATTATTCGTCGGGCACGGCGCAGGCGGTGCTGGACTATGCCGAGCCGGATGCCCGCCTCATCTTCTCCACCGGCTGGCATATCAGCCGTGACGGCCAGGATCGCTATTCAACAAGCCTCAAGGCGCAGGTGGCGATCGGCAAGCTGTTCGGCCGGCTGGCCGGGACTGTGGACATCACCGACCAGGAAGAGGCGGCGCGGCGCATCTTTGCCAGCGACAAGAAGTGGACCGTGGTGCGCGGCAGCGACCTGGAAGAAGGGGAGAGCCAGGGCCTGCCTGTTTGGAGCCGGCACGTCGGCGATCCGATCCTGGCCAGCAACTTGACGCGGCGCATCGATTTTGCCCTCTTCATGGTCGCGGCCCTCGAAAACGACGAGTTGATCCAGGAGGCGCCGGCTATCGTCGGCCGCTTATCGCCCTCGGCCCAGGCTTATGCCGGCGAAAACAAAGCCATCTAGCAAGAGCGCCCAAACTGGACTGGGGCGGCCTGCCCTGGTTTTGGTTTCCCTGATCTTTATATCTGTTTTGTATGGCTAAATAAGCAGGATCGCTTCGCGGTTGGGGCCATCAGCGTCGACTAGCTGGTGCTGATCGTCAACGGTGTGCTTTTGAACCTCCATTTTCGCAGGCGACTTCAAGAATGGAGCGGGCCACTTCTGACGGCATAGATTGCCTTCATGCCGAATAACCGGCTGAGCCAGGCGCTGCGACGGATGGAGCGGAGGAGGCTGCGATGGGGCCGGTAGGTGTC
>JBJYWX010000502.1:32180-44685 GCA_046259695.1 Promineifilaceae bacterium (SeqCode)
AGGAAGTGATAGATGCCCAGCGTCAAGCAAAAAGAACCCATGACGACAAATAGCAGCTTAACGGCCAGACTCGCCTGCCATTGAACGGCGAAATACGCCAGGAAGATGATCACCGGCTGGTGAAACACGAAGAACGGCATAATGGCGTCTTTGCCATACGCCAAGTACGCGTTCGTGAATTCCAGGTAGCGCATCCCTATGAAGAGGACAAACAAGGGCATGCACCAGCTGTCAACAGCCACGAGTATCCAAAATAGGATATCAAAGATACTGCGCGGGGGCGCCATCACATTAAGCTCGCCGGTATACGCACCCAGCAGCAGGGCGCATACGAGCGCCGCGATCCCCAACCCCAGGTGGAGGCGCCAATCTCGACGGACTGCTACCAAGAATCGCTGGTCGGCATAGAGGACGTAACCGAGAACAAAAAATGAAAAAAGAAAAAAGAAGTCAGCCCAATTATGTTCTTCAGGAAAAAATGGATGAAGGCTGAGTCGGATGGCTGCCAGGGGTATAATCCAAACCAGGAGCCCGCCACGGTGCGAGGCAGTTTGGGCGAGGTGGCTAATAAGGCGCCGGCCGCTCTCTTTCTGCAGCCACATGAAGAGGGGTAAGCCTAGAATAGAGAAGCAGAACAGGAATCCCAGAAACCACAGGTGGTAGCCCAATGCACCAAACCAGATTGGTGTAAAGCCAACGTTACGATCGAGCAGAAAATGGGCGTAGGTACCGGTCAGCTGCCCATATGAAACTTTGTGCAGCCACTCGAAATAGAGCATGACCGGCATCAACAGGATCGATCCCACGAAAAAAGGCAGGAGGAGGCGATTGAAGCGCTCGCGCACAAATTCTCCACCGCTCCGCCGGCGCAGGGCAAACCAGCTGCCGGCGCCCGCAAGCAAGAAGAAGAACGGCATACCCCACGGGAACATGAAAGCGATGAAGAGTGTAACGGCCGTACTCTGTTCGCTGTTCTTGATATGCCAGGGCAGGGCATCGAATGGGTGAACGGCGTGAAAGAGGAAGACGCCAAAAACAGCGATGACCCGCAGCCAATCCAGATAGTAGAGTCTTACATGTGGCCAGTCATGACGGGCGACTTTAGACAATGCACCCATAGTGAACTCTCCCAACACGTTTGGGACCTTAATGACAGAAGTTTAAGCTCTCGCGGCGCGGCTCAGTGAAATTGCAGCAGCGGCTTTTAAGGTGACCTACTGCCGCTGGCTTACCTTTCCCAGGCCCTGGATATCCTGCGTCACTGTGGGATTACCGATGTATTCCACGCTGCCCAGACCCTCTATAGTCACGTCCAAAGAGTCGCTCACACGGACAACAACCGAGCCGGCGCCATAGCTGCGAATAGTTGCATCCTGGCTCTCCAAATCCTCGGCGTTATAGCTGCCCGCGCCCCGCAGATCGACCGTCTGTTCGCTCGTACGGCCGTTAACCGTAATGCTGCCCGCCCCGGGCACGCTCACATCCCAACTTTCCGTATCCAGATCGTTGACTTCGATGCTGCCCGCCCCAGCCAGTTCGATCGAATCGAGCGCGGCGGCGCTGATATAGAACGTCAGGTCGCCCGCATCGGTAAAAACAACCTGCTCTGCATCATCCCGCGTCTCAATATAGAGCGTATTGCCCCTGACCTCTGTTTTCACGTACGGCAGGAAATTATCATCGGCGGAGATGCGCAGTGATTCGCTGCCATTCTGGTCGATGATCACCCTGCCCATGCCGCGTAAAGAAACGGCATTGAACCCGCTGACTTCACGCGTCTCGCTGACCACATTCCCTGACCCGGCAACGGCCTTGACGTCTCCGGCACGCTCCAGAAGTGCGGTGCACGATGTAGCAAAGAAAAGCACGAGGCTAACGCATAAGACTATGAATACTATCGCCCGCTGGCGCATGGTCTTTCTCCTTGTCTGATTAGTTCAACTTATCACGAGAGAGCATCGGTCTCGCCAGCAGCAGCATGCCGGCGGCGATTAGGAATAAGGGCACGAACCAGCCGTAATCCAATCCGAAGAGGAAAATGGCTGTCATGGCTGCAAACAAAAGCGTGCCCAACAGCAGGCCGATGACTTCGCCCGTCCATTGGCCGCCGTTACGGCGGTAAGCGCCTATCGCTGCGGACAGCGTGCCTGCCGCGGGAAGCAGCATGAACAACGCCCACCAGTTTGCCAGGCCCGGCAAGAGATCAAACTCCTGCAGTAAGTAGAGCGTCCCAATGGCGATCAGAAAAAGGCCAACCATCCAGCCCAGCCCGCCGGACTGCCGATCGGCACGCCGCGCCGCGCGCCTTTCCAGGCGTTCCTCGCGGCGTAAATTCCGCGTACTTTGATCAGAATCTTCTAGCTGCACCGTTCCCTTGTTTTGCATGATAGTCACTCCCGGCCGGCACGCTGGCCGGCTCTCCTAAACCATTCAAAGTCCATCTTTCGCAGCATACATCGCCGCCAGGAGCGATGTCGCCTAACTAAAGGTACGATCCGGCGTAAAAACGGCCGTTACATACCAGTTGTGCGGCGCGCCGGGCAGCAGAGTGGGTAGAACTGGCAGCTGCCAGCGGCCAAAGTTGGCATCCTCGGCGCCGGCCTGCGTCAGGTATGCTTCCCAACCTAGGCGCTGTAAATAATCCTGAGGATCGTTCATGGTGCCTATCCAGGGTGCGCCCAACTCCGCCTGCATCTCTACCCATTTGCGCGTATAAGGGGATGTCAACACCAGGTCGTTCATGATGTCGAACCCTAATAAGCTGCCGGGTGCGGAAAGGCCGGTTACCGTATGCAGGATAGAATCGATTGTTTCATTGGCCAGATAAAACAGGATGCCCTCCAGCAGCCAGACCGTCGCGTCACGAGGGTCAAAACCGGCCAGCGCCAGCGCTTCCGGCCAGTCTGACGCCAGATCGGCGGCGACTGCCCGGCGCACGCAGGTGGCCTGCGCATTGACCTCGTCCAGAATTTCTTCCTTACGCTCCAATATGGGCGGCCGGTCGACTTCGTAAATGGTCGTACCATCTGGCCAGGAAAGCCGGTATGCCCGCGTGTCCAGCCCCGCCGCCAGCAGCCCGACCTGCTTTATGGCCCGCTCTCGTGTAACGCGCTGCAAGAAATCGTCGAAGTAGCGCGTGCGAATCACGATGGGCAGCACGCTGTCCGTCGGACGCGTTTCGATCCAGGCCATCCCTTCCTCACCGGCTAATGGCTCCGCCCAGGGATCATTAAACAGGGGGGCCTCGCGCCTGCTTTCCAGGGCCCGCACGCTGGCCGTCCAGGCCGCGGTCGAACCCAAAAGGTAATTGGATGAAACTTTTTCCATGATGTGCTCCTTTCCCAGGTGTCCCGTTATTTAACTGCCGCCTCGCCGCTCACTTCTCGTAAGTTTCCGGCAAAATCGTTTCATTCATGATCCGGGTGAAGGCCTCGAACTGCTCAAACGCCGGCGCGTGGGCCGCGTTCTCCAGAGCAAAAAGTCGTTTTCGGGGGGCGCTCACCTGATCGAACCATTCCAGGGCCAGATCGCGCCGTGCGGACAGTTCGGCCGTGCCGTCCAGTACATAAATAGGCACCGCCAGCTCCGGCACGTCCACGCGAAAATCGATGTCCTTGAGCTGTGGGTACAAAATGGCGGCCGTATCCAGGAAGCCGCGAAAGACGTTTACTTTCTCCACAAAGTTATACTCGCTGCCCAATACATTCCACGGTCCCAGCCTGGCCCGTTCGGCCTTCTCCTTAAAAGCCTGGGACGGCGAATAAGGCTTGTAAAGCTTCTCGTAGTAGCCCATCACAAAGGCATAAGCATATAAGTCTGAATAGGGCGGTTCGCCGAAAGCCAGCATCTTCTGCGACAAAGCTTCATCACCGGTCTGCTCCGCGTAAGCCAGCACATCGTGATAGAGCCGCCTGTCCGTTTCCGTCTGGCTGACCATCTGGCCGCTGCCAATAACGGCGTGGTACAGATCGGGCCGCTGCTGCGCGGCCAGCACCGCCAGCGTGGTGCCCCATGATTCACCAAGCAAGTAGATCTTGTCCTCATCAAAGCGCTGCCGCAGATAATCCGTGACCGCGACCGTATCGGCGACCATCCGTTCCACGGTCAGCGTGGCCGCCGGATCGAGTGCGGCATATGACTTGCCCGCGCCGCGCTGGTCCCAGCCCACAATGACAAATGAGCGTGACAAATCCTCAAACACAACCCGCGGCCAGGGCAGGCTGCTCTGGCCGGGCCCGCCGCTAAGATAGAGCAAAACTGGTTTGTCGGTGTCGTAACCACGAATCATCAAGGCCTGCTCACCGCCGTTTACCTCAATCATTGTCAATTCAGCGATGCTGCCCGGCACAACACGGCCGTCTTCGTCCAGAATCGGCGGCGTGCCGGCGGGCCACGCGAGCAGCACGATCAGGCCGAGCGTCACCACGGCCAGCACCGCGGCTGGCAGCCAGCGCCTAACGCGGGCCAGGCGGCTGCTCGCGTCTCCGCTGTCGCGGGCCAGGCGTATGCCAACTTCCACGCCCAGGCACATAGGCAGCAGCGCTGTCAGGCCAAAAAAGCCGCGTCCCAGGATAAAGGCCAGGACACCGAAAGTATTGTCCAGGCGCGGCGCGTCCACTGTCGGCCCGACCAGGTGAAGGCGCGCCACTTCTACCGCCGTGATATAAGCCGCGGGCGCCAGCAGTAACGCCCAGCGGCTGCCCATGATGAATCCCACCGCCAGGCCCACCGCCAGGCTGGAAAAGAGAACGAAAAACGCCTGCCCAGCTGTTGCCGGGCCGCGCGGCATGAACAGCGCCGCCAGCAAACCTGCCAGCGCGGCGGCGCCTGCCGCCGCCAGGGGGCGGTACCATGCATGCTCTCTGCCTTTCACCGTGGTTTGCTGCGGCAGGCCGACTTCCTTCATATCAGGCACCGCTGAAATTTTGCTCTGCCAGCTCGCGCAGCGTCAACAGCATGCGCCGCTCCATAATGAATTGCATGGCGTAGGTCAGCTTGATGGGCAGCTCCGGCTTCATCGCCATGTTGGATCGCAGTAAGAGGCGCGTCGAGCCGTCTGCCTGCGGCACCAATACAAACTGCCAGGAGTCGATACACGCCTCTTCCCGCTGGCCCTCCATGCCGAAGCACAGCAGGACCGCCTCGTTTTTTAGCAGCGCCTGCACATACAGACCCGGGCCGGGATTCAAGACGTACGCCTTAGGCGTGAAGCGCCAGAAGTCGCCTACCTGTACCTCCTGGAAGGCGGGCACAATCCGGTCGACGGTATGTACCTTCAGGCCGAATAGGTTCTCCAGCCAGTCATAGCTGTACATGCCGCCGCGGTCTACACCGATTTGCAGCAGCCATGGATATATCGCCTCGGGCGGCGCGTTTATCGTGATTGCCTTGGTGGTGCGCATGTTGGCGTTCGCTACGATCTCGTCGCCCGGCAGGCTGGCGCTGCTTTCAGCCTCTGTCGCTCCCCATGTTCGCATCCAAGGCCAAAGGATGAGCAGGTTGGTAAAGACCGCGAGCACTGCCAGGACGAGCAGGGCGGCGAGAGCAACAGCAATCTGTTGGCGGCGCGGGCGACGCCTGGGAACTTCTCCGGACAAAGGTGCGGCTTGGGTCGTCATAAAAAAATCTCCATAATGCCTACAGGAATGAGGGCCAGACAGCCAGAACCGGCCTGACAGTTACTATCAATCGCAAGAATAGTCGATTGTCGTTCCGGCCGTCGCCTAACTAAAGTTATGAGCGGCCGTTCTACGCTCATTTGCGTTCCTTGATAGCGTCTAGGCTGCGGCGCCGGCGCAAGGCGGCCGGCAAATCATAACCTAAGTTAGAGGTAGCGGGCGCCTCCTTCTGCTAGCATGTGCGCAGTAAAGCGATAGGCTTGGTTTAGGCCGGGTTGCCCTATCGTTTTGAGCGTGTGATTTGCTCCATGGACACCATCTGAACAGGGTTAAGTCATGCAGCCACAACAGTCCGCCAATAAATCTCTTACATATGAAAGCGACAGCGGCGCGTTTACTGCCTACCGTATCAGCGACAACATGCTGTTGCTGCTCCTTGGAAGTGCGGTTGCGCTTTTCCATATCCTGACCAACGGCCAGTATGGCTTCCATCGCGATGAGCTTGACATCCTGATGAATGCCCGCCAGCTCGCCTGGGGCTATGTGGCCTATCCGCCCATCACGCCGTTCATTGCCCGGATTGGCCTAGAACTGTTTGGCAGTTCATTGGTTGGGCTGCGATTGTTCCCCGCGCTGGCACAGGGCATGGTCGTGGTCCTGACCGGCCTGATGGCGCGTGATTTTGGCGGCGGCCGTTGGGCCCAGGTCATCGCAGCTGTAGCTGCGGCCATTGCTCCTATCGCGCTCACTACCGGAACCCTAATCCAGTACATGTCCTTTGATTATTTGTGGTGGGTGCTGCTCTCTTTCTGCACCGTCCGCCTGCTGCGAACAGACGATCCCCGCTGGTGGTTGGGCATGGGCGCGGCCATCGGCCTGGGCATGATGACCAAGTACACCATGATCTTCTTCGTCGTCGGTCTGGTTGTGGCGATCCTGATCACCTCGGCCCGGCGTTATTTACGCTCGCCCTGGCTGTGGGCCGGCGCCGGCCTGGCTATACTTATCTTCCTGCCAAACTTGCTCTGGCAAATGCAGCATGATTTTATTTCGATCGACTTCCTAAACGCCATCCACGCCCGCGATCTGGCATGGGGACGCGCGGACAGCTATCTTCCCGATCAGCTCTACGTGACGGCCAATCCTTTTGTGCTGCCTCTCTGGCTAGCCGGGCTTGCCTTCCTGCTCTTTACGCCTGCCGGCAAACCGTTCCGGCCATTGGCCTGGATGTACATCGTAACTTTTGCCCTATTGCTCATCAGCCGGGGGCGCTCGTATTACCTGGCCCCGGCTTACCCTGTGCTGCTGGCGGCCGGGTCGGCCTGGCTGGAAAGCTGGATCCAATCGCTTCCCGGCCGCAAAGCGAAGGGGATACAAGGCGGGATTGCCGTGGTACTTTTGATCGGCGCGCTTCTCGCTATTGTGACAAGCAAACCGGTGGTCCCTGCCAACTCGCTGCTCTGGGATATGGCCATCAACGTTAACGCCACCGCAGCGGAAATGATTGGCTGGCCTGACCTGGCGGAGCAGGTGGCGGAAATTTATGCCGAATTGCCCGTTGAGCAGCGCGCCGCCACGGTAATCCTGGCCGGAAACTACGGCGAAGCCGGCGCTCTCGATCTGTACAGCCAGGAATATGATTTGCCGCGCGTGATCAGCGGTGCTAACAGCCTTTGGGCGCGAGGTTATGGGGACCCGGCGCCGGAAACGGTCATTGTAGTGGGCTTTGATGGGCAGTATGCACAGCGCTACTTTGCCAAATGCCAGGTGGCAGGGCATGTGACCAATCGCTACGGCGTGCATAATGAGGAAAGCACCCGCCATACGACGATCTTTGTCTGCCAGGAACCGCGCCATCCGTGGGCGGAGATGTGGCCCACCATGCAGTGGTTCCAATAGACTGCTGCAGCGATCAAGGAATAGGAACCGCAGTGACAACAACAAAAAAACAACAATATGCTGTGCCGCTTTATTTCATGCTGGCGTACACCATTGCCTGGGGCGGCTGCCTGTTCATTGCCGCGCTGAAAGGATTTGAGCCGTCAAACATCGGCATGCCTGAACTGCTGCTGATGTTCCTATTCATGCTTGCCGGCCCCAGCCTATCCGGCATACTGCTCACGGCTTACTACGATGGGCGGCCTGGGCTGCGCGCCCTTTTTTGGCGAATAAAAGATTACCGTTTCCCATGGCAGTGGGGCGCGGTCGCTGTCCTTCTTGTCCCCATCCTGTCCACAACTACCCTCCTGATACTAAGTGCCCTTGTCTCCCCGATTTATCGACCTCACCTGACGCTGGCCAATCTCGGCTTTGGCATCGTCGCCGGGCTTTTGGCCGGATTCTTCGAAGAAATAGGCTGGAGCGGTTTCGCCCTGCCGAGGCTTTTGTCACGATACAGCCCCCTGGCCAGCGGTCTTATCCTGGGCACACTGTGGGCCTGCTGGCACATGATGGCTGACTTCTGGGGCAATCACGCCACCTTTGGCCTCTATTGGCTGCCCACTTTTATCATTTACTGGCTTTTGCCGCTGACCGCCTATCGCGTCCTGATGGTGTGGGTCTATCGAAACAGCGGCAGCCTGCCGCTGATGCAAATTATGCATGCTTTCTACAGCGGCACGCTGGGCGTGGTTGGGCCCGTAACATCCGTTGAAGAAGGCTTGCTTTGGAAGGCGCTTTTTGCCGCCGTTCTCTGGATCGTGATGGTCATGGTAGTCGTCAGGTATGGCGGCGAGCTGTTTAGGTCGCCCGCTATGCTGAGTGAGGAAGAAATTCCAGGCCAGTCGGCCGTCCAGAACAACCGCCCCTATGATATGGTTCCTCACTGATCCTATGGTAAAGATCACATTCTGCGCGTGACATTTGTCACTATCGTGGCCAACAGGATTCCCGTATCATATATCCTGGTTTAATAGGGTCTACATCGGGAATCTCTATGCTAAATGACCTGCCGGGCGCTGAAGAGCCGCCCTTTTTTGCCGCTTTACCACTCAATGCCAGCACAGATCGGCCGCTGCTGCACACGAAACTGCGCGTCCCAGGCTATACCCCGACCCTGCTCGCGCGCACCCGCCTCACCAGACAGCTCCAGGCGCGGCCCAACGGGTGCCTCACCCTGGTGGCGGCGCCGGCCGGGTTCGGGAAAACTACGCTCGTGGCCGATTGGGCCGGCCGGCAGACCGCGCCCGTGGCATGGCTCACAGTAGACGAACAAGACAACGATCCGGTCCTTTTCTGGCGCTATCTCATCGCCGCCTTGCAAGGAGTAGACAGCGGGTTTGGCCAACGTTCGCTGGCCGTTCTGTCTACGCTTCCCCGGCAGGCGCTGGACACGGCCGTTACCGAACTCGTCAACGACCTCGCCGCTTACTGTGCTGCAGACAGGCCCCTGCTCCTCGTCATTGACGATTATCATTGGATCTATAATGGCCTGATCCACAAGAGCCTGGACTATCTGCTGCGCCACCAGCCGCCGCAGCTGCAGGTCGTGCTGCTGACACGGGCGGACCCGCCGCTGTCGCTGGCGCGGCTGCGCGTAGAAGGGCGGCTCGTTGAGCTGAGGGCGGCCGAGCTGCGGCTGACGCAGCCAGAAGTCACTTCCTTCATTGCCGAAGTGATGGACCTACAGCTCCTACCCGCCGACCTGCAGTTATTACTGGAGGAGACGGAAGGCTGGGCGGCCGGCTTACAGTTAGCGGCGCTCTATTTGCGCTATGGGAATCCGGACGGCGTGCTGCAGCTGCGGCAATCCTATGCCGGGATCAAGCAGCATATTTTTGCTTACCTGGTGGAAGAAGTCCTGCGCCACCAGACGAGCGAAATGCGCGAATTCCTGCAGCAAACGGCCGTGCTGCGCCAGTTTTGCGCGCCGCTCTGCACCGCCGTCACGGGCACAGCCGGTGCGGCTGACCTTCTTCAAAAACTGGTTGCCGATAACTATTTCATCACCGCGCTTGATGCCGGCGGGCAGTGGTATCGCTACCACCCCTTATTTGCCGAACTGCTGCGCGCCGGCCTGGATGAATCTGCGCAGCGCGAGTGCCACCGGCGGGCCGCGCGCTGGTACGAGGCGCAGGGCCTCACGCAAGATGCCTTGCGTAATGCCTCGGCCGCTGGTGACTATGAACTAATGGCTGCGCTCCTCACGCGCACATATAAGGCTTTCCTGGCTGACGGCCTGTTGGTTTCACTGCAGAAATGGCTGTCCGCCGTGCCTACCGCCTACGTAACGCCGCGCCTGCGCCTGGCTACGGCCTGGTGCCGCGTGTATGAAATCGGCGAAACCGCTCTGGATCAGATAATCAGTGAAATAGGAAGCGGGCCGCCAGCCGGCGAACCGGCATTCAAGGGTGAGATCCTGGCCGTGCGCGCCGTCTATGCTTCACTCTACGGCCGTCTCGATCAAAGCGTCGCCTGGGCTAATGAGGCCCTGACCCTGATAGACAGCGAAGATTACCTCAGTCTGGCAGCGGCTTACCAGGCTCTAGGCAATGCCTATCGCAGCCAGGGCCTATTTGACGCGGCCATTGAGGCCTATACCCAGGGGCAGCGCCAATTCGCGGCTCTCGGCAACGCCATCATGGCCCAGCTCCCGCTCTACCGCATTGCCAGCATTCGCGTGTTGCAGGGGCGCCTGCACCAGGCCTGGGAGGCGTATGAACGGCTGCGCCAGAACGCCCAGGCAGCTGGTTACGAACCACTCATTTTGGCCGGGGAAATCTTCGGCTATCTTAGCGATCTCTTTCTGGAATGGTACGATCTGGACAAGGCGCTTGACTACGCGCGGCAGGAGATTGACCTGGCGCAGTCGGGTCATATGCTGCTTGGGTTGGTCGATGGGTATCTGAAACTGGCCGCCGTTAGCGTTGCCCGGGGCGATCAGGAAGAGGCGCTGCATGCCCTTGGCCTGGCCGTGGAAACGGCCGATGCCCTTTCTTCGGCCGGCGTTACCGCTTCAGTCGTCATGCAGCAGGTACGCTGCGAGTTGAGCTGGGGCAACCTCGCCCCGGCAGTAGCCTGGGCAGGCGAGATGGCCGAACGCCGCCGCGAAGGCCCCTTGTTCGCCCCGCTGCTGGCCCAATCCGCCGACCTGCTGCTGGCCCGCGTCTGGCTGGCCCAACGGCGCTTCGACAAAGTGCTGGAATTACTTGCGGGAATGTGGCCCGTGCTAAAAGCGTCTGGGCGCGTTCGCCTGCAAACGGAGGCCCTTGTGCTGCGGGCGCTTGCCTATGCCGCTCAGGGCCAGAAAGAAATGGCCGGGGAAACGGTGATCCAGGCTCTGGAACTGGCCAAACCGGAAGGGTACATCCACGTGTTTGTCGAGAACGGCCGTGCGCTGGCCCCGCTGCTTTACCAGGTCCGCCCCCATTCTCCCCAGTACGTGGACCGCTTGCTGGGCCTTTTGCCCGTCGGCCAGGCGTCCGCGCTGAGCGAGTGGCCCCTGATCGATGCGCTGACGGAGCGCGAACAAGAAATTCTGTCCTTGATTGCCTGCGGCTACTCCAACCGCCAAATCGCCGCTGACCTGCATATCAGCGTCGGTACTGTCAAGGGCCATGTCAACCATATCTTCAGCAAACTGGACGTGCGCAGCCGCACGCAAGCGCTTGTGCGCGCGCGCCAGCTTAACCTGATCAGCTAGACGGCCACAATCACAACTTTGGTTAGATGACAACTCGCCCTGCCGGTTCTAGACTGCGGTTATGCTGGAATCTTTACGGTTACGCGTGCAAAATGCTCTAGAGAATGTAGATGAAGCTACCCTCTCGTCGAGTGGGCCCGGCGGTATTCAGGCAGGTTTTTTCCCTTGCCAAGCCGGCGGGCTAACGATGTATTTCCTGGTCCCGTCGTATTCGGACATCCTCTTTAATCTCGAATCGGAACCGGCCGTAGTCGTCACGACGCCGCGCTGGCAGTTGGAAGGGGAGGCGGAGGTCTGTGACCTGGCGCAGGCGCCTGCTGATCTGGACCTGGTGCGCTCTCCACGCGCGGCGGGCTGCGCCCTGGTGGCCGTGCGCTGCCGGCGTATCCACCTCAACTGGCCGGAGGGCTGGGGCTATCGGGAATCAATTGACTGCAACCAGGCGACGGGCGGCCGTCTATAGCGACGCCCCTTGTGGGCTGCCCCTACGGGCTGATTTGCACCCGGCTGAAGAACACCTTGTCCGCGCCCGCCGCCCTGGCCGGGCCGCTGATCTCAACTATGCCGCCGAGCGGCAGGTTTGCTGATGAACTACCCGCCCTCACTTCCACCGGCCCGGGTTTGACGGCGTAACCCAATCTCTCGTCGTAAACGCCAAGCTGGGTCTCGCAAAGCGAAAAAGCGACCGTCCGGCCATTCCTTCCTGTTCGCCAGGGATGCTGCTGTGATAAAAGCAATCAGTTAGGGAAGAGATTTTTTATGCTTTTTCTTCCCAACCTATCCATCTTCATCCAAGCTGCGGTAGTCAAACGAGTCGAAGTAAGCCCGGTTTGTACTTGGCTGACCATTGCTGCTGGCATACATGCCGATGTAACAACCAACAAAACCTCCAGCTACAGGCGTACTTAGAATACGGCCGTCTACAGCCTCAGCGATTGGCTGCCATTCCGCCGGCGACGTAGCCGCATAGAAACCATAATCCTGTTCGTGTGCTGCAACTCTCAGGTGGACTAATCCCGAGCTGAACGTTCGCTGGGCCAGGATTTCTTCATCTCCTGCTGTGCGTCTAATCAGGCGCAGAACAAAGGACTCATCCTCCTGGGTAACGATAAAACGGAAATGAAAGTCGTTGTTCTGCAGGAGAACTAATCCTGCACATTCATTGCTGGACTGCGGGGTGAACGCGAGGGCCGTTTGAGCCAGAAAGTTCTTGTGCTGCTGCCTGCGACCGACAAAGCTGGGATTA
>JBJYWX010000503.1:0-571 GCA_046259695.1 Promineifilaceae bacterium (SeqCode)
CCTGAGCCTGCTAAGCGATGTGGGCCGGGAGGTTGGCGGCCGTTACGGGGTTAGCGTCGTGCCGACGACGCTGGTGTTTGACGGCGACGGCCAGCTGATCTATCGCGTAAACGGGCTGCCCCGCAAAGAGGAGCTAGTGCAGGCGGTGCGTTGAGGGATAGGGCCCGCAGGTAAAAAGCCCGGTTTCGTTTGCAGCCGGGCTCTTTGTATGGCGGACGCTTGATGGTCCAGATCAATTGTCATCAAATTGATAGATCAGATGCTGCTCGCGCTCCTCTACCAGGCTGGTGTTGTTTTCGATGTAGGCTGACAATTTGGGGTTTTCTTGGCGCAGCTGTTCCCATTTTCTTGGGTCGATGCCCAGCCAGCGCGCACCTTCACCCCGAAGTCTGGCCAGTTCTTCAATAGTAAGTGCTTCATTTTCGTCATCAGGGCTGCTGCAGGGCAAGGCAATCTGTGCAACGCAAGAGTAGCTGGGCATTGGAACAGCAGCTTTCCTCCAAAAATGGGAAAGCGGCAAAACTACTAATTGTCGGTGTGCCCAGGATGCCAACTATTTTTTGGCAATATA
>JBJYWX010000503.1:581-14709 GCA_046259695.1 Promineifilaceae bacterium (SeqCode)
TTTTAGTCATCAGGGCTTTTCAGCGCCAACCAGACCCCTGGGGTGAAGGTAGGGAATACCCAGCCTCGTCTTTGGCTGTAGTAAATCGCTGTGGGATTGCCCAAGATGTGATTGATAGTTACTACGAGGTCATCCGGTTCCGATAACTCTTGTAATCTGCGGCCGAGTAGATAATCCTCATACGCCTGGGCCTTGTAAAGCCAGCTAAGATTCTGGCGAGCGCCCAATCCCCAAAGGAGCAGTAGGAACGCGATGGTAGCGGCCACGGCTGCCGGCGGCCAAGTGCGCCGCTGTACAACCCTAAATATGGCAGCCAGGGCGAGTGCTGAAAGGGCGGCGATGGCCGGCGTTACAAGATGCAAATTCCAGGGATTTTTTATCACCTCAAGGGCCCCGATAAGATAAAGGAGGGCACAGGCAGCCAGCCACCAATGAAACAGCCAAGGAAGTTCAAAATTGAAAAGGGCATCATTTCTGTGGCGATTTACCGAGGCATAGCTGAGAAGATAGCAAAAGCCGGTTGTTGTCAGCAGCAGAACAGGAAGGGTCCACAATAAGCTTCTAGAAATTCTAAAGAGCGTGGGGATGAAGTATTGCTCGGCCAACCAGGTGGACAACGACGTATCCCAGAGCCAATTGCCCCTTCCTGAGAAATGATGTGGTGGATACAAAATGGCCAATCGCCAGGCCCACAGATAATAAAGGGTTACCACGGTGAGAATGAGTAAGCCTGACAACATAATGACCGCCAAACGTTTTTGTTTGTCCGGCTTCTTGGGTAACAATACGACCAGGATGTACAGAGCAGGCAGGTCCATGATGAGCCCCGTTATCTTGGTCAGAGCACCTAAAGCTCCTAACAGGAGTGAGAAGATAAGGAAGAAAAGCTTGTCACTTTGTAGATAGCGTACCAAGAGCCACAAGCTGGCAGTCATCAGGGCAACCATGGCTGGATCGGGCAAGAAAGATCTTTCAATGAAGACGCTGGCGGGCAGGATGGCCATCAAGGCGGCCGTCAATAGAGCCAGGTTCTGATTCCAGGCCAAGGCGACCAGTTTATAAAGAGCAAAGATGCCGCACACGCCAAAGGCTATGGCGATGCAACGGCCGATCCAGTCTTGCTGGCCAAAGACGCGATAGAGGAGCATGGCCAAATAGGATACAGTCTGAAACTCAAACCCCACATAGCCCGGTTGTGGGCCTGACCAGTTAATAGCCGGGTAGAAGATGTTGGCATTTGATCTCAGGTAGTTTCCGGCGATCATGGCCACGTCCGATTGGCGCCAGGAGAAATAATCGATATAAGGTTGTTCGATCCAGCGCAGTCTTAAGGCCGCGCCGATGAGCAGAATAACAAGCAGCGCCTGTGCGGATCTGCTGATCTTGCTCCGGACGGCGGCCATGACGATGCTCAGAAGAACAACCAGGATGGCGATTAAGATTGGCAGTGGAAGACCAATACTATCCCACATATCGCAATTCTAGATGATATTTCCTGGAGTGAGTCACCATCGCGATCGCGTGCAGACCACATACCTCTCTCGCGTACAATGGAGTTCGTTGCGGAGCCCGCATGATAATGGGATAGCCATCGGCGGTTACGATGGCAGGTGGCTCAAGTTTCAGGAGGTGCTAACGACGAGGGATCTTTTTCATCCCGCAGCCGCACGGCGATTTGGGTGCGGTTGTCCAGCGCCAGCTTTGCGAGGATGCTGCTGACATGGCTGCGCACGGTGTTGCTGCTGACCACCAGTTTATCGGCGATCGCTTTGTTGGAAAGGCCTTGCGCGACCAGGAGCGCCACCTCGCGTTCACGATCTGTGAGGATCGATGTCTGGGCTCCCACAACAGGCTGCCGGTTCAATATCTTGTTAACCAGGTCCTGGGGAATGACGATCTGGCCGCGGTGCACGCTGTGGATGGCGTGCAGCAAATCGTCCGGCGTGGAGTCTTTGACCAAGCAGCCGGCGGCGCCGGCCTGCAGCGCCTCGATGAGCCCGGCCTGCTCGCCAAAGCTGGTGAGGATCAAGATGCGCGCGGATGGGTCTTCTTCCATGATGCGGGCCGTGGCTTCCGCGCCGCCGGTACCCGGCATAACCAGATCCATGATGATCACATCCGGCCGCAGCTCGGCCGCCAGGTCGATTGCGTCATGGCCGTTGCCCGCTTCGCCAATTACCTGCATGCCGTTGCGCGGGACAAGCATCGCCGACAGCCCCTGGCGAACCACCGGGTGGTCATCGACCAGTAAGATACGAATGAGCTCATCCATTTACTTAAGGCTCCAAGCGCTCAACCGATTCAATGTGCCCCCTATCACTCCACGGCGGGTACTGTGGCCACAATGCGTGTCCCGGCACCGGGCGTGGAATGGATCTCCAGCAAACCGCCCAGGGCTTCGATCCGCTGGCGCATATTCTTGATTCCCATACCACTCGAAACCTGCGCGGGATGAAAGCCACGGCCGTCATCCAGCACGGATAGGCGCACAGAGCCATTGTCGCGGGCAATAACAAGGCTGACCCGATCGGCATCGGCATGTTTGAGCATATTGTTCAGGGCTTCCGTGGCCACGAGATAGAGCTCGCGGGCCAATTCTGCGGAACTTACCAGCGATTCATCTACCTGGCAATCAACGCTGATGCCTATGCGCCGCTCGACCATCTCAAGGCGCGCTTGCAGCGCCTTGGCCAACCCCTCTTCCTCCAGTGCGGGAGGCTGCAGCTCAAACAGCAAGAAACGCATTTCGCGCAGAGCCTCCCTTGCCGTATCCGCCATGTAGGCGAGGTTATGCGCCAGGCGGTCCCATTCTTCGTCTTCAAGTGCTTCCTGCGCCGAGCGGGTAAAAAGCGTCATGCTGTATACGAGCTGCGTCACCGAATCGTGCAGGTCGCGGGCCAGGCGCTGCCGTTCTTCATACACAGCGACCGCCTGCACACGCTGGTGCAGATAGTGGTTTTCCACAATGACGCCCAGCGTACGCGCCAGGGCAACCAGCAGCGAAATTTCATTAACGTCAAACGCCTCGCTTTCGCGGCGGTAACAACTCAGCCAACCGTGCACGTCTTGGCCCGCAGCCAGCGGACTGCCAACATAACTTTCATAGGGCGCCACATGGAGCTGCCGGGGCAGGAAGGTGTTGGCGGGCAGGGGGTTGGCCAGCAGCGGATTGTCGATCTGTCGTATCCTTGCGGTGAAGGGCGGCAGCAAGGGCACGTTCTCCATGGCAGCGGCAGCGTCCGGCGGCAGGCTGCGCTGGGCGACAAGCGTCATCGAATCTCCATCAGCGGCCAGCAGATGTACACAGAGTGCCTGGCAGAGGCCGATCTCCATAATGCGGTTAAGCGCAGGCTGTAGGAGGTGAGACATATCGTCATAGCTGCCCGGCAGCATAGTCAGATCGGTAAATGTCGATAACTCGCGCGTGCGATCGCTTACGCGTCTTTCCAATTCTGCGTGAGAGGCCTGCAGGCGATCAAAGAGCGCTTCCTGTTCTTGCTGCGATCTCCTCAGCGAGCGCGTCAGCTCGTTGAACGCGTTCGCCACAACACCAATTTCATCCTGGGAACGGATGGGAGCCACGCTCTCAAAATCACCTTGATTCACCTGTTTGATGACGAACAGCAAATCGTGCAGCGGCCGTACTAGAGCGCGCCGGTAAAAGGAGGGGAAAATGAACCGGACAACAGCACTCGCGACCAGAATGAGCAGCAACCAGTCGAAAACGAGCGTACTGGTCTGCGCCTCGGTCAGGATGGGGTAGAAGACGTAGACGTCAATGGTGCTGAATACGCCGATGATGAGCAAAACGGCCGCCAAGGTGATGCCCACCAGCCTGGCCATAAAACTTTCGATCTCCGGCGCAAAATTGAGATAAACCAGGGAGACGGCGAGAACTGCCAGGAGGGCCCCTATATTTGATATCACGTAGCCATAGGGTCCGGCCATACCGGTCAATAGCTGCAGGGCGGGAAGAAAAGCAAGCGAAAGTGCCAGCGCCAGATTGCGCAAGGTCTGCGCCTCCTCGCCAACAGGATGTATGAGTCGCCGCACCATGGAGCGTGAGTTGCCCGCCGTTGCCCCGCTTGCGGCCCTGGCGGAGAGCTGCAGTGAACGCGAAAGAAAGATGAGCAGAACAAGCATGATGCTAAGTGGAAGGAGCAAGTAAAAAGTGTCGTTCACCTCGAGGGCGGGGTTCCACTGGGTGAGAAAGCGATAGTTAATGAGCAGGGTGTAAAACAGGGCCAGCAGAGCGGGTACAGTGACAACTGCGAGGGCCATGCCGGCGGCGCGCGACCGTTCGAATCGCGGCAGGCTGTAAGCGAAGATAGTGAGCGCCACGCCGGAAAGCACAATCCAGGTATCCTGCCACGGTGCGAAAAGTTCGCGCCAGTAAACCAGCGAATTGGTGAGGATGGTCGCCAGGCCGGAGAGGGCGATCAGAACAGAAAAAGCGCTAAAAGCGCGGGTTGCGTCCGATTTTGTAGGCAGGCGCAGCAGATAAAGCGCCATATTAGCGCCAATAATGACCAGAATCAGGCCGATAATGGCATAGCCGCTGAAAAGAACCTCAAACGGGAGCATAGACGATTACCTGGCCGAGCGAACAGGCAAAGGACTCTTGCTGTGCGATGCGAACTCATCCATTTGGACTACGCCTGATGTACAAGGCGTGATCATCCTATTATCTGATGCCTCTCTGCTGGAGTTTACTATACTATCAGGCGAGTTTTTCATTAATGAAGGCGAAAAACAACCCAATGAGAAGCCGCGCTTGTCTATTCCAAGGTTGCTCATGCTGCTAAACCAGAAATCGGTACTGCTTGTATCCCAACCTGGAATCATGCATAACACCTTATACAGTATACTGCAATCTCTACCGGACACCTCAGTTGCGGAAGCGAATGGAGCCCTGTCAGCGTATGATTATCTGGAGAGCGAGCAGGTGGATGCGGTGCTCATTGACGCCAATATCCCTCTTGCTGAGCGGCTGGCTCTTCTGGCGCGCATAAAGGGGCAATTTCCCCATGTGCGCAGCTTAGTGCTGACGCTGACGGCGAGGCATCATAACCTGTTGTGTTCCGCCGGGGCGGATAAGGTGCTCCTGCAGAATTGCTCGCTAGCGGATATTGAGGCGGCCGTATTTGCTCGTTGAGAAGGCAGGCGCTGCCAAAGAGAGGTTTTACGTGGGTATTATTAGCTGGATTATTTTTGGCGCGCTGGCTGGCTGGATAGCCAGTTTGATAACGGGGCGCAGCGAGCAGCAGGGCTGTTTGATGAATATTGTTGTAGGCATAATCGGCGCGACTATAGGTGGCTGGCTGATGAGCCTGTTTGGTGGGAGTGGCGTTACTGGCTTTAATCTAGCCAGTTTTATTGTGGCAGTGCTGGGGGCCGTGGCGCTGCTGGCCGTAGTCAACCTTGTTTTTGGCCGTCGCTAAACGAGCGCTGGCGGATGGATCTGCCGCCAGCGATTGAGCCAATAAGCATTCGCTTTTGCGGTTATGAAACAGGCCGTCTCCGATAGCGGAGAAATACTCATTGCCGGCGCGCAGGCAGCCCCGCTCGCGCGCTGCCCCTTTTGCCGCGGGCGCGTCACCCTGCGTAAACGCCGCCGTATGGGCGGCGGCGTCACTTATTTTTGGCGCCATACGGACAATGGCGGCTTGCCCTGTTCGAAGAGATCGCGGCCTTTCGGCCATCGGGGCTGACCGGCCGTCGCGAAAGGACAAGGGTATGCGGATTATAGTCTGCGATGAATGATCAATCACAATCGGAGGTTTACTATGCAAAGTCAACTCATTGAGAAAACACGTCTTTTATTGATTCCCCTACTGGCCTTTGTTGCGTTGGGTCTGGCCCGGCCGGCAGCGGCCGAGGATTCCCAGTGGCGCACGCGCTTCTGGAACAACACCCATTTTAGCGGCGATCCCGTCGTTGAGCGGCACGATAGTGCCGTAAACTTTGACTGGGGCCAGGGTTCACCGGCCAGTCATGTCGACGATGATAATTTCTCGGCCAAGTTTAACCGGCGCGTGAACTTCGCGCCCGGCACCTATCGCTTCACGGCCACGATGGATGACGGCATGCGCGTCTTCCTCGATGGCAATGCGATCATCGATTCCTGGACGGACAGCCAGGAGCACACGATGACCCGCGACCTGTATGTCAGCGGCGGCGAGCACGATGTTAAGGTGGAGTATTACGAAGTGGGCGGGGCGGCCGTGGCCAAGGTCCACTGGGATCTGATCCAGCCCGAAAGCGGATCGGGCAGCGGCGGCGGCGCCTTCTACCCCAACTGGAAGGGCGAGTATTACAACAACACCTCGCTCAGCGGCTCGCCGGTGCTGGTGCGTGATGACCGCTATCTCAACTTCAACTGGGGTACCGGTTCGCCGGCGCCGGGCACGGTCAACAGCGATAACTTCTCCGTGCGCTGGACGCGCACGTTGAACGAGGGCCCCGGCAACTATTTCATCACGATGACCAACGATGACGGCGCGCGGCTGTGGGTTAACAACCAGCTCGTGATTGACAATTGGGCCGTGCAGTCGACCAGCACGCGCACTGTAGGCTATTACCACCCCGGCGGCGTGGCGAGCGTGCGCGTGGAATACTTCGAGCAAGCAGGTAATGCCTTGATTGACCTCCACCTGGGTGAGGAACCCAACCAACCGGTAATCGTGCCGCCGGTCACTTTGCCAGAGGTGCCGGCTCCTAACTGCGTAGAACCAACCGGCTTCCGGGCCACGGTTAACGCCAGCAGCCTTAACTTCCGTTCGGGGCCGTCCGTGGATTTCCCCGTGCTGGAGACGCTGGCCGAATGTACCGCGGTGCAGCTAACCGGCTACCGTAACCCGGTTGAGGCATCTTCGCCATGGGTGCAGGTCATTCTACCCGATGGCCAGACCGCCTGGGCCAATGCCAATTACATGATCCTGGGCGTGCCGCTTTCGCAAATGACTGTATTGAGCGACTAGACCATTTTCCCGGAAACTGGAAACGAGCCTTTACAAGGTAACTGCCGGATACGTTTCCGGGAAGATTCTTTAAAGGAATCAAGATGACACAACAGAAAAAAAGTGACGTCGATAAACCAGACTATGTGCTTGCGCTGGAGAAAGCGTACGGTGCGCCGAGCCAGGCAGGCTTTGGCAGCGCAGTGTTCTTTGCGCAAGTGGACGAAACGGGCGATCTAGAGGAACTGGCTAAGAAGTATTACCAGTACTTCGTGGGCGATAAATGGGAAGAATGGGGCGAGGAGACCTGGGTGGCGCCCTGGAAGGAAGTGTACGCGCGCAAGACGGGGACCAAGCACGACATCCTCGAGGAACTGACGGGCATCGACGATCGCGACGCGGCCAATTCTGTGACTATGATCCTGGACGTCGTCGAAGACGCCCAGGCAGCCCAAGCGGCCTTGGCGCAGAGTTACGACGCGCCGGAAGTAGCCGATCTGCGCGTCTATACTATCGGCGACGGCGAGGCGATGTCGGGGCTGGTAGTGGCCGGACGGCGGGAGAATGGCGAAGCGACCTGCCTCGTTTTTCTGATGGACTGAGCTGATCTTTACGCTCGATAACTGGATCGGGGCGCAGCAAAGGAAAGCTGCCGGCTTCTTGTAGGCCGGCAGCTTAGTTCTTTGCCGATTGGCGTCCCAAAACTATGGGCGTACAAGCGCGCATAGAAAGGAGCTTCCATGAAGAAAGTATATGGACCGATGGGATTGCTGGCGGCCGGGTTTCTGGCCTGCATGCTGCTTTTGCTCGTTTTTAGCCGGTCGGCTGCCGCATCGCCGTACGCAAGCACGGTCGTGCATTTGCCGTTCGTTACCAGCCCGGTAGTGCCGACGGAATCTTACGAGACGGATTTTGAAAACAGCATTGAACCGTGGAAGATGGTGCGCTGGCAGAAAGGGGGATCGTACGACCTGGATCATGACAGCGGCTGTGACAATGGGCACTGCGGTATATTGGAGCTCGATGTCGATAAGGAAGAGACCTATGCGATAGCCTCGCCGCTAATCCTTGGCCCAAACCGCCCTTACGTGATCGAGTTCCGGGCCAAGCTAGATGATCCGAAAGACAAGCACCAGTATGGCGTTGTCCTTGGCGCGGATTGGAACGACGGCGGCTGCCCGGGCGACAATACGGACAGCTGCTTCAACCATTATTACGAGTTCCGCGTCCGTTTTCGTGATGAGGGCGGGGAGAAGTACCTCGAATACCGCCTGCGGCGGGTCGACGGGCACGACGGTAATAATGTAGAAGAAGGCAAAGATCTGGTGGAGTGGACACGCGTTACTGTCAACGGCGTCAATGCCGAAGACTGGAATAAGTGGTCGGTGCGCTACAGTTCGCGCCACAATTTCACTTTCAAGATTAATAATGACGAGCTGGGCGGTTCGGCAGAAGATTCCAAATATGACGACCCGCTCTACTTCGGCGTGATGGCCCGCGCCAGCGAAAATGGCGATGCCCGCGCGCAGTTTACAAGTTTCAGTATTGCCATTGACCAATAACTGCTCAGGGTAGACCTGTCTCATGAAACAACTGCTCATCATTCTTTTGATCCTGATCCCGCTTCTGCTTTTGCTGGCTGCATGCCGTGGTGGGGACAACGGCGCGGCGGAGCTGGCCCGCCTGGAGAAGGAGATCAGCGCGATCGAAGCGGAAGCCGGCACGATCACGCAGATCGATTGCCCGCTGCCAATTTCCGGCGAAATTGAGGGTGAAACGTACGCCTGCGGCGTCTATACCGTGCCGGTGAATTACGACGATCCGCAGGCGGGTACGATCAACCTCGCCTTTGTGCGCCTCTTCGCCGCTAAGGAAGCGAGCGAAGCGCCGATCGTCTACCTAGCCGGCGGGCCGGGGCAGAGCGGCATTCTAGCTGCCGGCGGGCAGCTTTACGGCGACCTGCGCGACGATCGCGACCTCATCTTCCCGGCTCAGCGGGGGACGCTCTTCGGCCAGCGCCTGGCCCTGGAGGAGTGCGTGACACTGCTAGGTAACCAGCTCGGACGCGACGAACTACAAGCCTTCGTGGATAGTGTTAGCAGCGGCGACAGCCGCGATGCCTCGCTTCCTTATGACCAATATGTGGCACAGTACAGCGAAACGGTTGGCGCGATCAACGGCCGCTGTCACGAAGCCTTTCGGAACGCGGGATACGACCCAACCCAGTTCAATACGGCCAACAGCACGAACGACCTGGTGGGCTTAATGGAGGCCCTGGGGTATGAAAGCTATAACCTGCACGGCACTTCCTACGGTACGCGGCTGGCGCTGGAGACGGTGCGCCGCCATCCGGAGGCGCCCATTCGCAGTATGGTGCTCGATTCGCCTTCTGCACCTACAGCTGACCGCCTCAGCAACCTGGCCGTGGCGCCGTATGAGATGGTGATGCAGCTTTTCGCCAACTGTGCGGCCGACGGCGCCTGCAGCGAGGCCTACCCGGATCTTCCCGCCAGGACGGCGGCGCTGCTCGAACGACTGCGGTCTGAGCCGCTGGTTGAAGGTGAGCGGCAGATTGGACCCCAGGATGTGATAAACCAGCTGCTTGACCTGAGCGGAACGCGCGCCAACACCCTGCCGCGGATGATCGCCGAACTTGAAGCCGGTGAAACTACGACCTATCTGGCCCTTCTAAACCGCGAAGTGGGTACGGCCGCGCCAGAAGGATCGCCTACTTCCCAGGCCGTTACTGATCTCATACAGCAGATTTCGGTAGCCGGACTGCAGGGCAGCAACCCGCTCACCGGCATAAAGGCGCTCAAAGACGTTCTGGACGGGGCAGTGGGAGATGATCCGCGCGCCGGAATGAAAGCCAACGCCGAGCGCGTCCTTGCAGATTCGGAAAGTCTGCCTGACATCTTGGAAGCGATTGGCGAACTGAGCGATGAGGATGTGCAGCAGCTACAAGACATGGTGAGCGGCGGCGCCGCGACGGACCAAGCGGCGGCTGATCTACTCATCCAGGCCAGTGCCAAAAACAGTGCCCACTTTTTGCTTTCCGGGATGGTCTGTCTGGAGCAACTGCCTTTCAGCGATGTGCAAGCGGCATTAGCCCGGCGTGATGCGCTGGCTATGCCTGCACTGGGAAGCACGGACAGCTTGCTGGCCACGGAAGTCGGCAACTGCGCGAACTACCCAATGGGCGAGCCTGATCCCAGCTATGGAGAGGCAGTCAGCAGTGCGGTGCCTACCCTCATCCTGCAAGGGGAATACGATACACGGACGCCGCCGGAAAATGGCCGTGCCCTGGCCGAACAGTTGGGCAATGCCACGCTAGTGATCGTGCCCCAAGCCGGGCATGAGACGTGGGGATCCGGCAGCTGCGTGGCGCAGATCGGCATCGGGTTTCTGCGCGACCCGCAAAAGCCGGTGGATCTTGCCTGTTTGCAGTCGCGGCAGCACCATTTCTCCTTGCCTGGTGATCCGCTGGGCGACTAAGTGACCGGTGCAGTTTACGCGCCGTAGGCTGCCGGCAGAGCAGTGTGAGGAAAAAACCCGCACTGGTTGGGTGAATCAGAGCGGCGATCTCGCCAGGGATCTTAGTTGATCCGGCAACTAGAGGCGCGACCAGCGTGATTCACGCTGTGAAAGAAATTCAGTCCCACTGGGACGGTAAAAGGATGGAGTTTGTTGGAGATGAAAAAGCGCGCGTTGTTACTATTTTTGCTCACGTTTTTACTTCTCGCGTCCTGCCAGGACGTAGGAGAAGATGCTGGTACGGCACAGGAAACACCGCTATCTGAAACGCCCACTCCGGCCACTGAACAGGTCTCCGAAGCGGCTTCTGCGCCGGCGTTGGAGCCCACGGCCGAACTGCCTGCGGTGACCGCCGAACCGGCAGAGGCGGCTGCTGAGACGCCGCAAAGCGAGCCCACGGAAGCGGCGCCGGATACCCGAGCGCCGGGAACCTTGCCGGCGGACCTGAGCGAGCAGCTCGATGCCTTCCTGCTTTCCCAGGTATACAGCGACGGTGGCCATCCTGAAGGTGCCGCGCCGGGGCTTGTCCTATTGGTGGATACGCCGGACGGCCGTTATCTCAATGCCGCCGGCGTAAGCAGCCTGGAAGATGGGACGCCGATGCAGGTCGACGATCGCCTGGAAATCGGCAGCAACAGCAAATCGTTCACTGTGGCCGTGCTCATGCAGCTGCAAGAGGAAGGCGTTCTTTCCTTGGATGATTCGCTCAGCGATTGGCTGCCGGAACTGGCGGCGCAGATCCCGAACGGCGAGCAGATCACGCTGCGGCAGCTGGCGGCGCATACCTCCGGCATCTGGGATTACGGCGACCCGATCATCGGCGAAGCGGCGGCAAATCCTGAAAAACTGGAAGCCGGCTATACGCCGCAAGAACTCGTGCAGTATGCCATCGACAACGGCTTGCCCGATTTTGCGCCGGGTGAGAGCTGGAAGTACAGCAACACCGGCTACATCTTGCTGGGCATGATCGCCGAAAAAGCGTCCGGGCAGACTCTAAGCGAGCTTTACCAAGCGCGGATTTTTGATCCCCTGGGGCTGGAAACGGCCGTCTTCATCGAAGGCGTGCCGCAAGAGGGCGAGATCACCACGCAGGGTTACTGGTGGTTGGACGATGGCACACGCCTGAACACGACCCATTGGAATGTGTCGCAAGGGTGGGCCGCGGGCGGCATCGCCATGACAGCCGCGGATTTGGCCACTTACGGGAAGGCCCTGGCTGCGGGTGAGCTGTTCCAGGACCCCACTTCTCTGGACCAAATGCTGGCGTTTAACGAGATGGCTGTCCCTATTGGCGGTGCACCGTTTGGGCTTGGACTGATGGACTTGGGCGATGGCTATTGGGGGCACGAGGGGCAAACGGCCGGTTTCCAATCTCTGTGGTACACCAACCCCGATGAACAAATCACGGTCGCCGGGCTGACCAACTCGGCCGCCTACAGCGCCTACGATCTCTTGAACGTGAAAAACATTCTCAGTGGCCGCGGCCTCCAACCGTTCCAGGCGTTAACGCTGCTGCCAATCGCGGACCAATCACCTTCCTTTACCGCCTCAAAATGGCAGTGGATGCAGACCAAGAATGGCTCGGATGTAGCGGACATGCCGCCCGGCTATGTCTTGTCCCTGGCCAAAGATAGCACGGCCACCCTGGACGCCCCCACCTGCGGCCCGGTACACGGGACATTCAGCGCCGATGCCCAGGCCCAGATCACCTTTGAGTTTGATCTGTCGGCCGTTACCTGTGCAGCGGGAGATCCCCTTTTGCAGCTCGTTGACGTTCTGCAGGCCGGAGCCAGCTGGCGTTTTGACAATGGCGCACTGGTCTTTACCCTGAATGAGGATGGCTCGGAACTGATTTTCCTGCCGTCATCAGCCGCTGGTGCCGACACCGTTGCTGTCTCCTGCCCGCTTTTTGATTTGCCGTACCCGCGCCCTGAACCGGATTACACCGGCAAACTGGCTCGTGATCTTACACCCTTCGCTGACGCCCTGGCGGCTTACACAGCAAAGGATGCCGCGGCGCGCGAGGCGCTGGTCAGCGGCAAGACCATTCCCGAACTGCAGGCGCTGCTGGAAAGCGGCGAGCTGTCTTCTTATGATCTGGTGGTTTACTACCTGGAGCGTATCCAACGCTACGACATCGATAAGCTCAATTCGGTGTTGGAGCTGAATCCCGATGCGCTGGCTATTGCCCAGACGCTGGATGAGGAGCGGGCGGCGGGCAGCGTGCGGGGTGCCATGCACGGCATCCCGGTGCTGTTGAAAGACAATATTGCTACAGGCGATGACCTGCACACGGCCGCCGGCGCGGCGGCAATGCTGGACTGGGATCCCAGCCGGGACGCCTTCCTGGCCAGCCAGCTGCGCACGGCCGGGGCGATCATTCTGGGCAAAGCCAACATGTCCGAGTGGGCCAATTACATGGATTCCTGCATGCCCAACGGCTTCAGCGCCAATGGCGGGCAGACACAGAACCCTTATGGGCCGTTTGAGACATATGGTTCGAGCAGCGGTTCGGCCGTGGCCGTGGCCGCCGACCTGACGGCCGTCAGCGTGGGTACGGAAACGCAGGGCTCAATCATTCAGCCGGCGGGTATTAACTCTGTGGTGGCTTTGAAGCCCACCAAAGGGCTGATCAGCACCGATTACGTCATTCCCCTGCTGCCTTTCCAGGACGTGCCTGGACCTATGGGCCGCACCGTGACTGATGTGGCCGTGCTGCTGAGCGCCATGACGGGCACGGACGAGAATGATTTCACCACTGCGGCCACGGCCGAATTGGCCGGCGTTGATTTTACGCAGTACTTAAACCCGGAAAGCGCCGCCGGCGTGCGCGTCGGGCTGCCGGTCTGGAATGAAGAAGCGCTGCAAGCCTTTTTCAGCCAGAATGAGATCACTGATGAGGAGCAGCAGGCGCAGTTAAGGGAGCTGCTCGCCGGCAATGGGGAGGAAGTGAACGCTAAAAAAGAACTGTTGGAATCAGCCGGCCTTATCGTGGTCGAGGTTCCCAATTCGGAGATGGTGCTCCTGACGCCCACGGACATTCAGTCGCTGCTCGAATATGGTTTCAACCAGGCGATCAATGATTTCCTGGCCGATCTTGGCGACGAGGCGCCGTTGGCTTCCCTGGAAGAAATCATCGCCTTCAATAACGAGGATCCGGCTAACCGTGCCCCCTACGGGCAGAACTACCTGGAAGGATCGCAGAATACAGCGATAACCCAGGAGGAGTTTGCCAGCCTACAGCAGCAGGAGAACGGCCGCGCGCGCAATGCCCTGGACATCATTTTCGAGAACCACGATATCGATGTTCTCATCTCCGACGGCACCCAGCTTTACGCCCCGGCCGGCTACCCGGCGCTCAGCGTGCCAGCCGGCTACGGGAGCGATGGCACGCCCCAGGCAACGGTCTTCATCGGCCGCTGGTTGTCGGAACCGCAGCTGCTGGCTGCCGGTTACGCTTATGAGCAGGCCACCCAGGCGCGCGTCGCGCCGGATCTGGAGGCGACGATGGCCCTGATTGCCGAACTGCCTGGCCCGGCGGCAGCCGGCGAAGCAAGCGGCAATATGGCAGTTGACGAAGCTGTCGAAGAGATCCCCGATCAAGCGGCGCTGGTTAACACCCTGGGCAACCTCAG
>JBJYWX010000504.1:0-2055 GCA_046259695.1 Promineifilaceae bacterium (SeqCode)
CAACCTCCTCATCGGAAGCCTGCTTACCCCGTTTCAGGAGCGCCTCGCTGTCCGCTCGCCAGCCATAGCGGGCCACAGACTCCAGCGAGGCTACTTTCCCTTCTTTATCCAGGGCATCGTAATCAAAATAGACGTCACGGAACTCGATACGGCCGTCTACCTGACCGAGATCGACCGCATCCGGCACTTCCTGAATTTCAACCGGAAGGTCCAGCACTTCAAAGACACGTTCAAAGCTGACCATACTCTGCGCGAAAGCCACCGGCGCGTTTGTCAGGCTTTGCAGCGGGCCGTAGAGCTGGCCGAGATAGGCCCCGAAAGCAACGATCGTACCAATGGTAAAGGTGCCGGCCAGGACCATGTGGCCGCCTACCAGGTAGACCAGGGCCGTACCAACGGCCGTTACGACCGAAAGCATCATAAAAAACCAGCGGCCGGTAACGGCCGTCTTAATACCGATCTGACGTACTTCGTTCGCCTGGCTGCTAAAATGTTCGTACTCCATCGATTCCCGGCCAAACAACTTCACCAGCAGCGCTCCGCTGACGTTCAGCGTTTCATTCATCGTGGCATTCATTTCGGCGTTGTATTCCATCGAGCGCCGCCGCAAATCGCGCAGGATTCCCGCGAAATGGCGCGCCGGCAGCATGAAGAATGGCAGGACGATAATGGCCAGCAGCGTCAGCCGCCAATCCATCGCCAGCATGATCGCCAGTGTGGCGATGACGCGGATCACATTAGTGATGATGTCCACCGTTGTGTCGCTGATCGCGTCCTTGGCGCCCATGACGTCATTATTCAGCCGGGACATGAGTTCGCCGGTGCGCGTCTGCGTGAAGAATCGCAAAGACATGCTCTGCATATGGCCGTAAAGATCGCGGCGCAGGTCATAAATCAGCCCTTCCCCAATTGCCGCGTTCAGCCGTCGCTGAAAGACGCCAATGATGCCTGTCAGAAGCGGGATAACCATCATTCCCAACGCCAGAAGCGTGATCATGGTTGAGTTTTCTTGCGGAATTGCCTGGTCAATCATCAGGCGGAAAAGCTGTGGTGAAACGAGGCCGATGCCGGTCGTGATCAGGATAAGTATCAGGGATCCGAGCACCTGCCAACGGTAGGGTTCGGCATAAGCCCAGATACGCATGAGAACGTCGCGCGTAATTTGGGGCGCTTCCTGACCTTCTTCGCTTGAGAGTACCGCTTGCCAACCGCGCATACGGCCCATAATTACCTCCGGCTACCAGATGTTTAGCCGATTCATGCCACGTACCGAACGATCAGACGACCAGGGCGCATAAGGCGCCCGGATAAGCGCGGCAATCGAAATCAGGGTGAAATCATAATTGATACGCCAGCCCGCGAATTTCTGCCAGGCCAGGTCGAGATCGTCATAGAGCGGAATACCCGCCTCCGCTAACTGCCGGCACGCCTCGTCAAATTCTTCCCTGCTGATGCTGATAGGATCCTCGGGGAAGTGCGGGTCAGGGTTATATTGGATGTCAAAGAGATCGGCGATGCGCCTTAGCGCCAGGTAGCCCGCTCGCGAGGTTAATCTGAGCGGCATATCATCGTAAGGAAAATCGACCACGGTCATCATCATCGCTGCCGTGTCCAGCACCGCCCCGGCGGCCGTAATCCAGGAGCGATCCGGCTGCGGCGAGCGGAAGAAGACAAGCGGCAGAAGTGATGTATGTGATTCCTCAACTTCGGCGAACCAATGCTCCCAAGGTTCAAGGCTGTGACTCATGCGTCCGAGCATATCATTGCGATAGGAGCGCAGGAGCCATTCGACGGCAGTCGGCGGCGACCCCGCGCGCACCTCCAGCAAATTGACCGACTCTTCGCGCGTCGAGAAGGCGCTGTACATCGTTGGCAGGTAGGCGATCAACAGGGCGACCAGGCCCAGGCCGATCGCCGCTTCGCTGAACACCAGAATCAGCTGCCAGTTGTTATGCTCGCTTTGGAAGCCCAGGGTAAGCAGACTCGACCCGCTCAGACGAAACGCTTCGACAAGTGCACTGCTGCCGGTTGCATAATACATCAAGGTATAACCAA
>JBJYWX010000505.1:0-3333 GCA_046259695.1 Promineifilaceae bacterium (SeqCode)
AGCCAATATTGCCTGTGAACCACTGTAGGACGCGCGGCAATTTGTAGTAGGAACTGCCGGCCATGGCTGCCAGCGTATAGCTCCACTCGGGTGAATGCTCCCAGTACGTGCGCTCAAACTGGTGCTGGACGTAGAACATCCAAGTGCCGACCGTACCCGCAATGATGATAACAGGCAGGAAGATGAGGGCAAGCGTCCAGAAACCGATCAAGAAACCGATTCCCCCGTATAGCACGAGCAGCGCCACGTTCGTCCACCATACCGAGGCTCTTTCGCCGTTCTTCCATTCCTTCGCGCTGATCGGCATGCGATTCGTGAAAATAAACTGGCCCGCGGGTGCGATGCCAAGTAGGAAGAACGGGCTACGGAAACCGCGATAGACCATGCGCTTCCACCAGGGAGCCTCCAAATATTCGTCTACCGTCAGTAGCCATACGTCTCCGGTACCACGCTCCTCCAATTCCGCATGGTGTGCGTGATGGATTGCATGTGACTTGCGCCAATATTTGTATGCAGTCAGTGTGAAGAGGCTACACGCGACCCCAACCCGGTCGTTGGCGCGGCGCGAGGCGTAAAACGACCCGTGCCCGCAGTCATGTTGGATGATAAAGATGCGCACGAGGAAGCCCGCTGTAGGAAAGGCCAAGAGAAACGTCAGCCAGTAACCGACGCGCATGCTAAAGTACATCAGAAGCAAGCCCAAGAAGTAACCGCCAAACGAATTGATCACCTGCCAGGTGCTCGTACGGATGCTCGGTCGTTGATATTGGGTGACTAGTTTCTGCCAACCGCTAAACTCCTCGGGAGACCGGCGTACCTCAGTGTTCGTGTCTGCAGTGATGATTTCATCCATGTTAGCGGGTTTCTCCTGTACTATGGGCGTTGCTGTTACAACTCGGTGATGCCGGCCACCTTTACTAGCCGGATTGCGGCGGTCATGTTGGCGAATTTGGTGAACTAGACGGTGCGAATGCCGGCACCGCATAATACAGAGTCGCACGCAGATACGTGCGACCTAGCTTTGCCAAAGGGATTCGGACTTCTAGGACCGACTCTTACAACCTAACGGCGCCATATCGTAACATCGTACCCCGCACGCCGCAAACCGACGAAAGGTTGGGCGGCCCAATTGGCGCCTCCTCTGCAGTCGGTGTAGAGTAGACAACTGCGGGACTTCGTCCGCCCGCGCACACCAACATCCCATAGGAGAATATCTCATGGAACAGCGCCGATTTGGCGATTCCGAGCTGATTTGTTCAGCGCTCGGGTTTGGCACCTGGGAAATGAGCACCACTATGTACGGTCACATCGATGTGCAGGAGGCGACCCGCGCAGTTCAAACCGCTATCGATTACGGCATTACCCTGTTCGATACGGCTGAAGTCTATGGACCGTTTCATTCGGAGGAGATCCTGGGCAGGGCGCTGGGTGCGCAACGGAACGAAGTCGTGTTAGTGACCAAGGTGGGCTTCACGTTTGACGATCAGAACAAGATCACCGGACGCAGTTCGGACCCGGCGTACATCACCGAACGCGTGGAGGGCTGTCTGGAACGCCTGAGAACGGACGTTATCGATCTCTTGCTCATCCATTGGCCCGACCACGAGACGCCCTATGCCGACGTGGTCGGTGCACTAGAGGATATGAAACAAGACGGCAAGATTCGTGCGTATGGCGTGTCGAACTACACAGTGCCTATGATGAAAGAATGCGAGCGCGCCGGGCATCTCACCGCCAATCAGGTTGGCTACCATTTGTACGACCGCCGCATGGAATCTGCTGTGCTGCCCTACTGCCATAAGCACGGCATTGGTTTCATGGCCTATGGTTCGTTGGGTTTCGGGCTGCTCACCGGCGCCTTCGACGAGGCGACTACGTTCGTCGACTGGGATTGGCGCAGCAAGGGAATGGCGTTTGGCCTGCCGCTGTTCCAGGATCAGGACTTCCTCAAGGAGCTGCGCGTCACCAGACGCCTGCAAGAATTTGCTGCGGATCTAGGCTACTCGGTTGCGCAGCTCGCCATCGCCTGGGTGTTGAGTAACCCCGCGGTGACTGTGGCACTTGTCGGCATGCGCAACGAAGCGGAACTGGAAGAGAACGTAGCGGCTACAGATTGGCGGCTTACGGACGCGGATCGCGCCGAAATTGACCGCATCTTTGAGGAAGAGGGCGTGCCCACCTACGTAGACGCCGAACAGGCTGTATAGCAACCTTACACCAACCAAGCTAACAATCGAGGCAACCATGAAGGATATTCTTATTGGCTGCGGCCAGATCACCTGGCAGGGCGAGAATGCAGATCGTGCGCTCGCCGAGATCGCTCAGGCAGGCTATGCGGGCGCGCCGGCCTCACCGGCGAAAGACAGCACCACGGAGCAAACCCTGGCTACGTTTGAGCAAGTCGGCCTGCGGCCGGCCCCGGGATATCTTGGCGTGGATTTCTGGGATCAAACGCAGGAAGATGCAATATTAGCGCGCGCGGAAGACCATGCGCAGTTCGCAAAGCGCGCCGGGTGCACTGAGCTATATGTGGCTGCTGGAGGTTTCACCACGTACAAGACGAGCCGCGGTCTTACGCGCGCCCAGGTCGCGGGGCACGTAACGCCGGCCGACGAGATGACCGCCGCCGAGTATGAGCAGTTCGCGAAAGTACTCGACAAGGTAGGCGAAATAACGCTTTCGCACGGTGTCCGCAGTTGCTTCCACAATCACGTGGGCAGCGTGATCGAGACACGCGCCGAAGTCGACCGGCTCTTCGGAATGGTGAATCGGGACGCAGTCTTCATGGGGCCTGATACCGGCCACCTGGCGTGGGCAGGCGTCGACGTGGTCAGCTTTTTCCGTGACTATGCCGATTCCATTCTCACTGCGCATATCAAAGACATCGATGGTGAAGTTCTGGCTCGCGGTGTTCCGGCCGAATGGGACTACGCTACATTCAGCGATGCAGGCATCTTCACCGAGTTGGGACTGGGCATCGTCGACTTTCCCGCACTATTCGATATCCTGGACCATGCCGGTTTCAGTGGGTGGCTGATTGTCGAAACCGATGTGACGCAACAGGAGTCTGCATTGGTTAGCGCACAAATGAGCCGCGATTATCTGCGCAGCCTGGGTATGTAGTCCAGTTACTCCGGATGACGCTTGGTTGACCGAGATCTGCGGCGCGAACCAGGCTGCCCAATAAGTATAAATTTTCGATACTCATGAATAATGGAGTAGACATATGCTCAAGGTAGGCATCATAGGTTGCGGCAAGCCTCGATCTAGGGAGGACGCAACCGGCTTCGGCATGTCACGAGAGCATGCCACCGGTTATCAACGATCCCCCGA
>JBJYWX010000506.1:0-16465 GCA_046259695.1 Promineifilaceae bacterium (SeqCode)
CGCGGCGCTGGATCTTGCCGCTGGAGGTGCGGGGCATGGCCAGGGGGCGGATGAGAACCAGGGCATAAAGCTGCAGGCCATGCTCGCGCGCCACGGCGGCGCGCACCGCGGGCAAGATCGCCTCGATTGGCGTGCTGCGCTGCGCGCGTGCCATCTCCTGCACCACCACCAGCCGCTCCTCGCCCGCCACGTCGACGGAGAATGCGGCGCACATACCCGTCTCCAAGGCCTCATGGCTCTCACCAACAGTGTGCTCAATATCTTGCGGGTAACTGTTACGGCCGCGAATGATGATCAAATCCTTGAGCCGGCCGCTGACAAAAAGATGGCCGTCATGTAGAAAACCCATATCGCCCGTACGCAAGAACGGGCCGGCCCTTTCGTTTTCCGCCAGCCGGGCGCCAAAAGTCTCGCCCGATACCTCCGGCTGCCGCCAGTATCCCTGGGCCACGCTGGCCCCGGACACCCAAATTTCGCCAATCTCGTCCGGCGCGCAGGCACGCCGCGTATCCGGATCGGCGATAACCACCTGCTGCCCGCGCCGGGCAGGGCCGGAGCTGGCCAGCGGCTGCGCCTCGGAATCGGGGCCGGCTACAATGGCGCGACCTTCGGCCAGCGCCGGCGCTTCAAAGGCAAGGACATGCGGGACCGCCGGGCCGTTATCGCCGCTGACAATCAAGGTATTCTCCGCCAGGCCGTAGCAGGGATAGAAGCTGCTGTTGCCGAAGCCGTAGGCACCAAAACGGGCCGCAAAAGCTCTCAATGTAGCCGGGCGGATCGGCTCCGCGCCGCAGTAGGCGACGCGCCAGCTGCTGAGATCCAGGCCCTCGCACTGCTGCTGCGGAATCTTGTCCACACACATCTGGTAAGCAAAATTGGGCCCGCCGCTCACTGTCGCCCCCTGGCGGCTGATCGTTTCCAGCCAGCGCACGGGGCGCTGCAAGAAAGCGGCCGGCGCCATCAGGTAGGATGATACGCCGCTATAGAGAGTCTCCAATAGACCGCCAATGAGACCCATATCGTGAAAACTGGGCAGCCAGGACACGCCCAGATCAGCTTCGCTGAGCAGAAAGCCGCTGCGAATCGCCTCCAGGTTGTGCAGCAAGTTGGCGTGGGAGATCATGACGCCTTTGGGCGTGCCGGTAGAACCGGAGGTGTACTGTAGAAAGGCCAGGTTGTCGCCGCGTAGATCGGGTTGGCGCCAGGCGTCGCCGCGCTCGTCTGCTATCTCGACCGTGCTGAGCCAAGTGAGCGCCGCCAGGTCAGGAACGTGGTCAAACCGGCGCTGCAAGCTACTCAGGATACTGTCCGTAGTCAGGACAACAGATGCCCCGCAATCAGCGGCGATGGCCTGGATGCGCGGCGACGGCCGGTTTCGACGCGGCGGGTAAGCCGGCACGGCCAAAACACCCGCATAGAGGCAGCCGAAAAATGCGGAGATAAACGCCAGCCCCGGCGGGAACAACAGCAGGGCGACCCGGCCGTCCGCGCCGCGGGCACCCCCGTTAGGGGACGCGGCTGAAGGCGGCAAGTCGTGTTGGAGATAGGCGGCGATGGCCCGCGCGCGGCGGTCGAGGCCAGCGTAAGTGAGGTGGGCCTCGTCGCTCTCACCGTCCTGTAGGAATGTGAAGGCGGTTCGCTCAGCGTATCGAGCGGCCTGCGCGCGCATCATGGCCGTGAGCGTAGTATAGGGCGTATCGGCCGCGGAGGCGGATAGGGAACCATGTAGTTTCATAGAGCAGTGATCGCCTGTTCCTGCTGCCCTGCCAAGCCGCTGCGGCCGTTTGAACAACAGAATTTGATTTACTCGCTAAACGTCAGTTATCTTTCACGCGCCTTTTTGTTTCAAGTGGACAGTAGTGGTTAACAGTGAGTGGTAGGCTACTGGATATTCATTTCCTGCATCTGTAATTCTATGAGCAGATTTTCTCTCGCGCAACGGGCGGGCAACGTGGTATACTGTTTCGTACATGATAATACAATCAGTGCACGGCTGTGGCACGGATTTATTGATCTAAAAATGAACCTTTGCAGGTAAGGGGCGCTTTCCTCTAGATTACACGCCAATGAGCGACGAGACCATCAAGCGTTACCAGATTAAAGAGAAAATTGGCGCGGGCGGTATGGGCACCGTCTACCGTGCCTGGGACCGTGAACTGCAGCGCGATGTCGCCCTTAAATGGCTCCCGGCTGTTTTCGGCGATGACGAGATGCTTACCGAGCGCTTTAAGCGCGAGATCAGGGTCATCGCCCATCTCGAACACCAGAATATCGTGCCCATCTATGATGTGGGCGAGAGTGATGGCCGTCCATTCATCATCATGCGCCTGTACGATGGCGGCACGCTCAACGACCAGCTCAAACGCGGCAGTTACCAGCTCGCCGATCTAATCACCACCCTGCAAGAAATCGCCGGCGCCCTGGCCGCGGCGCACGAGCGCCAGATCGTGCACCGCGACATCAAGCCGGGCAATATTCTCTTTGACGCCCATGGCACCGCCTTCCTTTCCGACTTCGGCATCGCCAAGGTACTGGATTCGGGCACGCAGTTAACCGGCTCGAGCCTGATCGGCACGCCGGCCTATATGAGCCCGGAGCAGTTTACCGGCCAGGGCATTGACGGCCGCAGCGACCAATACTCGCTCGCCGTCGTCGCCTACGAAGCGCTCAGCGGCAGCCTGCCCTTCGAGGGCAATACGGCGCAAATGATGTATAAGCATCTTAACGTGGATGCGCCTGAGATCGACCTGGACCAGCACCCTATCCCGGCCGGGCTGAATCCTATTTTGCAGCGCGCGCTGGCCAAGGAACCCGGCAAACGGTATGCGCGCGTCACCGATTTTGCCACGGCCATGGCTATCGCCATGCGCATGGAGCCAGCCACGTCAGCCATTGTGCTCCCGGTTGTCGCCGGCCCGCCTAAGGGGACGGCACCAGACCGGCCGACGCCGGCTACAGAAGCGGACACGTTGAGCCGCGAGTACCAGGCCGGCCTCGAAGCGCTGGCCCTCGGCCAGTGGGCCGCCGCCCAGGCTGCTTTTGAACGCGTACTTACCGTGGCTCCTGATTACGGAAACGCCGCGGAATTTAGCCGCCAGGCGCAGGTTGCCCTAGACCAGGCGACGACGGGCGCGGCCGCTGCCGCCAGTGAAGCGACGACCATTGAACCGGCGCCGGCGCGCGAAGCGATGACGCCGGCTCACGAAGCGACGCCGCCAGTTACCGTCTCGGACCGTACTATGCTCGAAGGCACAGCAGCGATGGGACCGGCCGTGCCGCCTCCGCTCACGGCACCGCCGCCGGCGCAGGATCGCAAGCTGCCCATGTGGCTGCTGGGTCTTATTGCCTTGCTGCTTCTCTTGGGTATCGGTTACGTGGCCGTGCAGATGTTCGGTGGCGGCGGCGATCGCGAACCATCCGCCGCGGACAGCGGCGTACCCGCCGTGGCCGTTGTCGCTGAGGATGTTACGACTTCACCCAGTGAAACGCCAGAAACGCCGCCCACGTCGACGCAGCCACCCGCACCGAGCGCGACCAGTGTCGCCGCGGCACTCGATGGCGGCGACAAAGCGGGTGAAGTCGACGCGGTCACCGGCAGTGACAGCGCCGACAGTGATGGCGCCGGCAGTGAAAACGCCGCGGAGGCGGCGCTGCCGCAGCCGATCCTGGACGGGTCGCAGGCCACGTCTACGGAAGCGGCGACGGTCGAGCCAAGCGCCACGGCCGAGCCGCCGACCGCCGAACCAAGCGAGACGCCGCCCGGGCAGGCCGCCGTGCGCGTTATCGTCTCATCGGCCAATTTGCGCAGCGGCCCTGGTACCATTTACCCTACCGCCGGCGCGATTTTCAACGGTGAAGAGGCCACCGTCCTGGCCACCAACCGCGACGGCACCTGGTATAACGTTCAACTACCCAATGGTTCACGCGCCTGGATTGCGGCGAGCGTAACCGAGCCAGTTAACGCGGTCGCGGTCAACAGTGTCGCCGTGGCAGCAACCATCCCTGCCGCGCCGACATTGACGCCGGTTCCACCTACGGCGACTCCCCTGCCTACCTCACCGCCTCCCCCCACGCAGCCGCCGGCTGATAGCGGCGGTGGCGGCAGTGGTGGTGGCGGCAGCGGCGGTGGCGGCGGAGGAGGTGGTGACAGCGAACCGCCGCCGCCTCCCAAGTACACGGCCGAACCGCCGTAAATACGGGCTTACCATCCACTTTTTAAAAAAGGAGCTTATGTTCCATGAACAGCAAGCATTTCCAGGGAAAGCGCGCGGTGTTTCTATTCTTGATCCTATTCTTGTTGGTTACCGCCGGCGGTTATGCCCTGGCCCAGGAAGCAGCCGTTGGGGGAACAGCCCGCCATGCCTCGACAGATGCCGGTAGCGCCAAACAGAACATCACGGTAGCCAGGAATGGCTATGCCGAACACTGGCAGGCGATGCAAGACAAAGGCGCGTCGCCGGTCCGCGCCCTTGATTTAGACGTTTCCTTGAAGCTGCCCGTCGCCGCATCCACGTTCAGCACCCAGTCTCTGACCGGGAGCGATGCCTGCAGCCAGATCATTGTCAATCCGGGACTGGACATTGTTGAGCTGGGCGACGGTACCGGAACATCCGAACCATGGGTTTTTCTTGAACCGTATCTCTACTACATCAACGGTAACGATGACAATGATCTTTTCCAAGATTGGGCTTTCGACGGCTATTCCCTCGTTTTCCAGGACGGCGATGTGGGCGATCCCTCGCCGCAGATTGACATGTTTGGCCAGGGGTTTTTGATGCCCGAAAACCTGACCGACGTGACCGTTGAATACTGGCGTGCCTCCGTTGACGGCAACGAAAACGATGAAGTCTGGGGCGAGCTGTGGCTGCTGGACGAACAGGGTTACTTGCATCTGGATGACCCAGATACCTACCTGGTCGGATATTGGGACGTCTATGAATCAGAGCTGCAGTGGAACGCCGAAACCATCACCGCCACGGAGGAGGGCGTTGATCTGTTGTCAGGCCAGCTTGCGGCGCTCATCTTTTATAACCTGACTGATGGCTCCGCTCCCGACGCGCCGGAGTCGGAAAAAGAGTGGATGCTGATGGACGACATCACCCTCACCGCCTGCTACAAACCGCAGGAGGTGACCGGCAAGCAGGTCTACCTGCCCTCGGTCAGCACCGCGGGAGAGGTGCAACCAGTCTGCGAACCGCCGACTGAAAATCCGCGCGATCAATACAATGACCATCGCGGCTTTACCCAGACGAACGCGACCTGCAACAGTACGCTCTCCAACCTGGACACCGCCGATTACTACAGCTATATCCCGATTGATGACGGTGAGCATATATTACATCTGCAGGATCTACCGCCAAATAGTGAGTGGAGCGCCATGATCTTCACCGATGAGGCGCAGCCTAAATTCGCGCCTGGCGACGGTGATGGGGACTGTCGCATTACCAAAGGAGGCTCGGAAAACAAATTTGTAACCTGCGACTTGCAGAAGGACAAGAAGTATTTCATCAAGGTCTCGGCCGGCAGCACGCCCTTGGCCGACGATTATGTGATGAAAGTCGTCACACCGTAAGCCCAGTAGGTACCGGCGGCCGTCTGGCGACATGGAGGCTGCGCCGGCCGGCCGCGGCGCGAAGGGGAATGCCATGCCCAGACAACGGCATATCTTGCTGCTTTGTGTGCTTCTGCTGTTCGTAGCGGCCTGCCGCGAGGAGGAGCCGACGCCGACGGCTACCCCACCGCCTACAGATACGGCCGTACCCACAGCCACGGCGACGCCCCTGCCCACCGAACCGCCAACCTTTACACCAACGCCAACGCCTTCTCCCACGGCCACAGCGACGGCCACGCCAACGGCCACGGCCACAGCCACGCCATCGGCAACGCCCACGCTGGCCCCGGCCGGCGGCGGGCCCGCTGTCGCGCCTACCACCGAGCTGGACGACATCGCAGCCACGTTGCTGCCGACCGTCTTACCCTCTGGCGTGCCCCTTCCCGAGATTCCGGAAGTGCCTGAACTGCCAGAAATTCCCACTTTGCCGCCCCTACCGGAAGTGCCGGCCATTCCACTGCCGGGTGGTTGAGAACCGGCAGTGGTTTACCGGAGAAAGATGATATTGTATAATCACACCGCCTTGTTCCTAAACCCGCGTGCGCCCAGGCGCCGCCGGCAAGGGGCGGGCTGCGGGGCGACTGCTGCCGGTTGTTCCCAGTTCCCAGTTCTCTGTTAACTGCTAACTGTTTTTGAGGTCGTACCATTGAATTCACCTGACAGCAAAACAAGCGGCTGTTCTCTCGTTCTAGTCGAAGGACCGCTGCCTGAAACCACATTTGAGCTGGGCGATCAGGAGGTTGTGATCGGCCGTTCACCTTCGGCCGATTTTGTGATCGGTTACGCCGCCGTCTCCGGCCGGCACGCCTTGATCACCCGCACCGCCGGCCATTACCAGATTGAAGACCTGGGCAGCAGCAACGGCACCTTTATCAATGATGAGCCCCTCGCCGGCCGCCGGCCGCTGGCCAACGGCGACGAAATACGCCTGGGCCAATCCATCCGGCTGGCCTTCGTCGATAGAACGGCCGATCAGACGATGGTACAGGAACCATCACCGGATGCCACGATCCTGGAAGCGGATTTTGAATCTTTGGTAGCAGCCGATCGCGAGCCTTCCGGCACGGCGGAGACCACCAGCTCCAGCGCCCCTGCTGATGAGGGTCAGCCGCCTGAGGCTCAGGCGCCTGAACTGCCGCTAACCCAGGGCGGGAGCGATGAAACGCTGTTGTTTGACGAATCGATGGCCGAGGAAGCAGCTCCCGTTCTCGACATCCCGCCCCAATTGCAGGTTGCCATCGCCGGTGATGCGCCACAAACCTATACCCTGCAGCAAAACACGGTATCCGTCGGGCGCGCCGATGAAAACGACATCGTCATCCTCTCCAAGATCGTTTCCCGCCGCCATGCGATGCTGGAGCGTGTGAACGGCGGTTATTCTTTTGTGCCCTTCACCGAAGCGGGCAACCCCGTCCTCTATGAAGGACGGCCGCTCACCGCGCCGCGCCGCCTGGCCAACGGAGACAAACTGCGCATCGGCGGCCTCGATCCGGGGAGCATGGTCACCATGACCTATATCTCCCCCGCGGAACGAAGCGCTGCTTCCGGGGCGACCACGATTCATTTCAACGACAAGAACGAAGTGACGATCGGCCGTGATCCCGCCAATGATGTCGTGCTCGATTCACCTTCTATTTCCCGCTACCATGCCCAGATCGAGCGCGTCGGCCAGCGCTATCGCGTCCGCGATTTACGCAGCTCCAACGGTACCTTCGTCAATGACGAGCGCATCGAGGGCGAAGTTTGGCTCAGACCGGACGATGCCATCCGTATCGGCCCTTATCGCTTCGTCATGGGCCAGGACAAGATCGCCCAGTACGACGAAAGTGGCGATTTGCAGGTAGAAGCAATCAGTCTCTGCAAATGGGTACGCAAGGACCTCAATATCCTGCAAAACATCTCCCTGGTATTCCAACCCCGGGAATTCATCGTGGTCGTCGGCCAGAGCGGCGGCGGCAAATCCACGCTCGTCGATGCGATTGCCGGCTACCGCCCGGCGACCGATGGCGCGGTCTACGTCAATGACATCAACGTCTACCAGAATTTTGACGCCATCCGCAACGATATCGGCTATGTTCCGCAGCGGGACATCATCCACATGGAACTGACCATCGAGCAAGCGCTTGATTATGCCGCCCAGCTGCGCATGCCGCCGGATACCACCGAGGCAGAGCGCAAGCAGCGCATCGATGAGGTGCTGCACGATCTTGACCTGGCCCACCGCCGCGATGTGCAGATCAGCGGCCTCAGCGGCGGCCAGCAAAAGCGCGTCTCTATCGGTGTTGAACTGCTCACAAAACCGGGCCTTTTCTACCTCGATGAGCCGACTTCCGGCCTGGATCCGGGCACCGAGACCTCGCTGATGCAGCTCATGCGGCGCCTTGCCGACCAGGGACGTACCATTGTGCTCATCACCCATGCCACCAAGAACGTGATGCTGGCCGACAAGGTAGCCTTCCTGGCCCGCGGCGGCTACCTGGCCTGGTTCGGCCCGCCGGACGAGGCCCTGGCTTACTTCGACCAGTACCGTTCCGAGCGCGACCGGCGCACGCACGATATTGAGTTTGATGAGATCTACAGCCTGCTCGATGATCCCTCGTTGGGCACGGCCGCCGATTGGGCCGAGCGCTACCGTAATAATCCCGCCTACGATCGTTATATTTCCACGCCGCTTAAGGAAAAGGACCAGGCGCCGACGCCGGCGGCAGCCACTGCCGCCGGCACCCTGCCGGTTAAGGCCCAGGAAGTCCCCGGCCCCAAAAGAGAACACCAGGTCTCGGGCTGGCAGCAGTTCAAGATCCTCTCCTCGCGCAATGTGCGCATCCTGACCCGTGACCGCTTCAGTCTGATCCTGATGCTGGCCGCGCCCATCTTGGTCAGCCTGTTGGACGTCATCCTGGCTCTTGTCTTGGGGCGTGATCCTTTTGACTTCACCGAGGGCTCGATGCCCAACGTGATGATCACGCTTTTCTTGCTCACCGTCTACGGCGTGATGGTCGGCGGGCTGTCACAAATGCGCGAGATCGTCAAGGAACAGGATGTCTATAAGCGGGAACGGCTGGTCAATTTGCGCCTCTTCCCTTACATCATGTCCAAGGTGTGGGTGGCGGCCTTGCTTTCAATCTACGCCGCCCTCGTTTATATGGGCGTGCATTATGTCGCTTTTGACATGCCCGGCGGCGCAACCGAATTTGTGCTGATGTTTATCACCCTGGCCCTGGCCACCATGGCCGGCATGATGCTCGGTCTCTTCGCCTCGGCCGTCGCGCCCAATGCCAATGCCGCGCCGATGATCGTCGTCTTGCTCATGCTGCCCCAAATCGTGCTCGGCGGGGCGTTGGTGCCGCTGCCCACGGCCGTTACCACGCCCATATCTACCCGTTGGGCGTTCCAATCCTTTATGGGCATTACCGGGTCAGGTTCCGACGTGGCCGCGGACCCCTGCTGGGATCTGGATGAAGAAACGCAAAAAGAGCTGACGCTCGACTTCAAAGACGAGAACTGCCGCTGTATGGGCACCAACGTGCTGCGCGAGGATAGCTGCAACTTCCCCGGTGTGGGCCAGTTCTACAACCCGATTATCGACCAGCCGGAACCGCAGCCTTTTACGGAAGAAGCGCCGCTAGAGCCTGTCGAACCTGCGCGGCCGGAAATACCGCCGCAGCCTGTCGAACCGGAAGACCAGTCCGACCAGATCGCCGTGGCCAAATGGCGCGATGAGGTGACGGCCTGGCAGGAGCAGGCCAACCAGATTCAAGCCGATTTTGACGCGCAGATGGACCTCTATCGCGCCGATGTAGCCCTGTACCGCGCCCAGGTTGAGGATTATCAGGAGCGGGCCCTGGCCGCCGAGCGGGCGCAGGTGGAGCGGCGTATCGCCATCGAATCGGCCGTCTTACCGGCCGAAGAACTGATCCGCCAGTTTGAGCCTGGCTTTGGCTGGTCATACGTAGACAAAAATGACGCCTCTGCTTACCGCTCAATGATTATCTACACCTGGGCCGCGCAGCTCCTGATCATCGTGGTCCTGTTCGTTCTGACCATGGTCATGCAAAAGCGCAAGGATGCAGTGAAATGAACCTGAAGAGAATGGGGACTATCCGCCGTCCGGCGCCGGCATGGAAATACGCGCTGCTCTTAGGCGCTGTTTTGGTCTTCGCGCTCGCCGCCTGCGCCGATACACAGGACAGCGGCGCCTTGAGCGAACTGGAAATTAAGCTGACCGAGGACGCGGCGCCGGCGGCCGTTCAGGAACCGGCCTCCCAGGATGCGGCCAGCGATGCAGCGGCCGCTCAGGAAGCGGTTGCTGAAACAGCGCCGGTCGATAACCCAACCACGGCGCCCGCGGAGAATGGCGCCCCGGCAGCCACGAACCAGCCGGTCGTTGAAAGCGCCAGCGTCACGCCGGATGCCGCGCTGCAAGGTGCAGCGGCGACGGCCACGGCCCGCGCCGGCGAACTGGCTGCCACCAGCGAGGCCGCCGGCCAGGCCAATGCCGCCTCGGCCCTGGCCACGTCGGAAGCGATGGCGCCCATTCTGGAGGAGCTGGCCTCGCTGGGCGTGGATCCCAACCAGGGCGAACTGGGCTTTGTGCACCCGCCGATCAGCCTCGAAGTCACCGATTTTGAAAGCTCGGACTTCGCCAATCGCAACGCCTTTACCGTGGCCAAAGATTTCGTGATGGCCGCCGATGTAACCTGGGAGTCGCGCTTCGCCGAATCCGGCTGCGGCTTTGTCGTCCGCTCCGACGGCGAAGAAGAATCGCCCAGCCAGTACATCATCGGCTTGACCCGCGGCGCGGAAGGGCATGCCCTCTTTGCGGAGCAGATCGCTGGCGATGTGGAGATGAGCGACGTCACCGACATCTACGCCAACGGCATCGACCCGCTTTTCGAGTGGCAGTCGGGCACCACCAACCGCCTGGTGGTTATCGGGCGCGGCCAGGAGTTCACGCTTTTTAGCAATGGCACGCGCCTGGGCACGGTGACTGGTAAGGCCGGTTTTGAGGAAGGGTTTGTGGCCTTCATCGCCGTCAATCGCTCCGGCGGCATCAAGTGCGATTTCAACAACGCCTGGCTGTGGAAGCTGGATTAGGCTCCCCAAACGGCGTCCAAAATTCGACAAATCGAAGTAACATACTATCATACACTAACCGCGGACGAGCATGGGCGAACCGCTATGCCTGTTTGGGCGGTGATCGCTTTGTTTAATAGAGGATGGTAACGAGGCAGAAGGTATGGCGCGTTCAGACTGGATAGGCGAGACACTCAACGATCGCTATGAGATCATAGAACTGCTTGGCCAGGGCGGCATGTCGGCCGTGTACAAGGCCAACGACCCCAATTTGCGCCGCGTCGTGGCGGTCAAGCTCATCCATTCCCACCTCTCCAAAGATCCGCAGTTCGTGCGCCGCTTCGAGGAAGAAGCGGCGGCCGTCGCCCAACTGCGCCACCCGAATCTGATCCAGGTCTTTGACTTCAATCACGATGACGACGCCTACTACATCGTCTTCGAATTTGTGCCCGGTGAGACGATACAGGCGCGGCTGAAGCGGCTGCGCGAATCCAATCGCCAGATGGACATCACCACCGCGACCCGGCTCATTGCCCAGGCGGCCGACGGCCTGGATTACGCGCACAGCAAGGGCCTCATTCACCGCGATATCAAGCCGGCCAATATCATGATTAACGTGCAAAACGCGCCGATAGTCATGGATTTCGGCATCGCCAAAATTATGGGCGGCACGCAGCACACCGCGACCGGCGCCGTGTTGGGCACGGCGCGCTACATGTCGCCGGAACAGATCAAGGGCGATCAGATCGATCCCCGCACCGATATCTATTCCCTCGGCGTAACCCTGTTCGAAATGCTCGGCGGCCGCCCGCCGTTCAATGCCGACTCGGCCATGACTTTGATGATGATGCATGTCACCGATCCCGTGCCCGACCTGCGCAACCTGCGCGGCGATATCCCGGCCGGCCTGGTGGCGATCGTCAACAAGGCCCTGGCCAAAGATCCCGATGCCCGCTATAGGACCGCGGCCGAATTTGCCGCGGCCCTGCGCAACCCGCCGGCGGACGTCAGGAGCGATGCCACAATCGTTGAATCCCGCCCTGCCCCGCAGCCCGATCCGGAAAAAACCGTCGTCGAGCCGGCCCTGGCAGCGATGCCCACCGGCAGCACGGCCGCGCCGGGCACAGGCTCTGTGCCAACCAGCGCCGCGCCGCCTGCAGACAACCGCCGCTGGCTCTACATCGCCGGCGGCGCCCTGGCCCTGCTCCTGCTCCTGGGCGGTATCTGGGCCGCCTTCCTGCGCGACGGTGGCGGCTCCGAACCGCCCGCCGTGGCCGAAGTCACCGAGGCGGCCGAAACGGCCGAACCAACAGAGGAACCGGCGGCTGAAGCAACCGTGGCCGAAGTGGTCGTGCCTGAACCAACCGCGGCGCCAACAGAAGCGCCCACCGCCGAACCCTCGCCCCTCCCCGAACCAACAGCGCTCAGCGCCGGCGTCAATGACAGCCGCGGCGCCGTTTCGATCACGACAAACGGTCAGGAAGCGCCGCTCGGCCCGGATTCGGCCGTTACGGCCGGCTCGTTGGTGGCAACCGGCGGCGATGGGCAGGCGGTCATCGGCCTGCCGGACGGCAGCCTGGTTGAACTCGCCCCCTCCACTGTGCTCGAAATTGTCGAATTAGCGCCTGAACCGGCGCAAGAGGTCACCGAAAACGTCCTGGCCCTGGTCGAAGGCGACTTCCTGCTGCGCCAGCAGGAACCCGGCACCGTGTTGACCCTGCTGGACGGCCAGGATAACCTGCTTGGCTCGCTGCAGGCCCTGGAAGCCGCTGCCCTCCCGGCCAAGCCTTCGCATGCGGCGGCGCGCCGCGCCGCTCAGGACGCAGCGGATACGGCCGTCATGGCCGTAAACCTCGGCTCGGATACCGACAATATCCGCATCTCCTGTTTTGCCGGCCTCTGCACCATCGGCGACAGCTTCACCCTGCCGCCCGGCGAAGAAGCCGTGATCGACCGCACTCAACGCGCCTTGCTTTCGCAGGAACCGCTTACGGCCGCTTCTGAGAGCTATGCCTTCTGGCAAGAAACTTGTGAGGCCTGCCTGCCCACTCTAGGTGAAGCGGTTGTCGAAGCGCCACCCACAGCGACCATCGCCGCGCCCACGGCGACGACCGCCGCCCCCACAGCGACCACCGCTCCGCCCACGGCGACCTTGGAAGCGCCCACCCCGACCACCGAAGCACCCACGGCGACCGTCGAGCCGCCCACGGCCGAGCCCACGGCCACGGAAGTGGTCCAGGAGCTGTTCGTGCGCATCACCAATATCAGCCTGGAAAACGGCCAGTACATCGTCAGCTATGAGACGGTGGGCTATACGGAGCAGCTTCCGGGCCAGCACGTGCACTTCTATTTCGACACCGTGCCCGAATCGCAGGCGGGCGTGCCGGGCAGCGGCCCCTGGATCCTCTATGGCGGGCCGCGGCCGTTCACCCAATATGGCGAGGGAGACCGGCCCGGCGGCGCGACCAGCATGTGCGCCCGCGTGGCCAACGCTGATCACTCGATCATCTACGGCAGCGGCAACTGTTACCCGCTGCCCTAAATAACCCTTAACGCGGGCGGCGCAGCCCGGGGCGATAGCCATTCGCGATCCAATCGCCATATCGACCTGCGTCGCCCTACGTATCTCAGCTGCAATCATCCATTTGTAGGGACGAGGCGATTGGGAGCAACTCGCGCCTGGCGTCGAATCATACCCTGCCCAATCGCCTCGTCCGCCCTGTGCCCGCTTCGGCCTTGCCCAATGTGCCCCAGTTCACAATATTGACAGTCGTCAATAACTTCCATTACGATGTAACTATTCCCACCAGCCGGAAAAGTACTTTTCCATCAGCTCTGCCCCCTAAAAGGCACAAGGACAATAATCATGGCCAGAGAGCCTAGGATCCATCCGGAGTTTCCTGTCGATGGAGAGGAACAACTCTCTCCACCAATCGTATCCAGCCCTATTTATGAATGTGCGGAGGCCGTCAATGTTTATGGTTTTGTGCCGCACGCCACCGTAGAGGTGTTTGCCAACGGCAACGACCTGGTTGGCAGCGAGACGCCACCTTTTGGCTTTGCGCAGATTAACCTGACCCGACGCCTGAATCTTGGCGAGTCCATCACCGCAACCCAGACAGTAAATGGCGTCACCAGTGTTCAATCGTATATACCCGTTATAGTTTCACCGAGACCCGATCAACTTGGCAAGCCAGTTGTCAACCCTGATATCTATGAGTGCGGCAGAGTCGTCCCTGTTAGCAACTTGTCGCCCAGTGTCCGCGTCCACGTGAGTGAAAACGGGGCCGTCATTGGGTCAAAGCCTACAGATGGTACATGGGAAGATGTCGTCACCCAGCCCCTCAATGCGGGCGGCTCTGTAACTGCGCAGCAGGTAGCTTGTGAGGGCGATGCCGCCCAGGAAGTTAAGAGCCCTGTGTCTGAACCCGTAATAGTGCAAGGCGCGCCAAATCCGATGCCTGCCCCCAAAGTCGATGCCAAGTCCCTTTATGTGGGAAACGATACAGTCACCTGCCTGGATCTACTCATAGGATCGGCCATAACCATCCTAGACAGCGGCAATGTTGTCTCCAATGGCTGGCTTGCCAATGGCCCCGCCAATGTCTTTCCTATTGACAATGAAATAACCGCTAATTCCGTAATCTCGGCTACGCAGGAACTTTGCGGCAACGTCAGTCCTGAATCGGATCCTGCCGACCCGGAAGGGGAACTGCGGGCGCCGATTGTCCTGGAGCCCATTTGCGAAGGCAGCCAATTCGCAGTCATCCGCGATACGGTCATCAATGCCAATGTCGTCCTCTTTGTAAATGGCGCGGTTGCTGGTTACGGTGGAGCGGTCAATGGTGACCTCATCATTGCTTTTGGTGCTGGTGTCCAGGTGTCCGCCGGCGATACCGTCACCGCCATTCAGACCATGGGCATGACATTGAGTCCCATGTCAAACAGTGTGACGGTAGTCGGTCAACTAGAAGCCCCGGTCGTAGAAATCCTGGGCGGGGAACCCTTCTTCATCGCCGATAGCACAGAAAAACAAATCGATGGACCGGTGTTCCCGAGAGGGCGAGGTGCCGGACCACTTATCAGAGTCCAGGCTTGTTGTTCTGAGGATGTCAAGGTCACGATCCTCAATGCAGATGGAGATATGGTTTGGGAGCCATCCGTAACCGAACTGTTTCCAGGCTATTTCAGTGCTACCTGGAACTGGCAGTCCCAGCACGGCTGGAGTGTTCCTGGTGGCATTCCGGCCGGCAAGTACTCGGCCGTCGTCAGCACCGGATGCAACCAAGAAGAGGTTTCGGCCACCTTCTACATCATCTTTGATCCTGCCGAGGTCAATGGCGCACCACGCTTCTCGTTCAACGAGACTAATGTCTGGTTTGGCACTGGCCAAAACTCGACAAGAGCTTTGCTTTATCACTTACACCCTGACGATGCGCGCGTTTTCTCAGTCGCCATCAACGCCGCTCAGGGGCACTCCGATCCAGCCCAGGCGGCAATCGCCATTTCCAACGCTGAGGAGCAGTTGTTCTCCTATAGTCTTAATTACCACACAGATGACGTCATCGTAATGCTAGAGAAGTACACGGAGGCACAATGCGCTGATGACTCCAATTGCCTCGTCGCCTTTCTCCGTGCCGTTGGCATTCCGGCTCACACCGTAACTGCCGACGCCGCACTCGAAACCGGCGATGCTGGCTGGACCTTCGATACCTGGGTAGAGTACATTGTGGCCATAGGCGGTAACCCACAACCGCGAATTCTGCATCCCCACCAATACCCGAATGATCCCCCCATGACTCGATCTGACTTTGGGGCCAACAAAAGCGTAGCCACCAACAAGGAGAATGACATTATTGTCATGGCAGGCGTAAACTGGGTATGGAGTGAGGCGGGCGACGGCTCCAGCGATGTCACCTACGGCCGCAATAACTGTAATGAGCCGACCCAGGCACTCAATGCTAAGCCCTGGATAGTTGAACTGTGCGAGCAGGGTTACTGGCAGCCGCCCCATTGGGACTGCACCGGCGTCAGCAGCCACACCATGAGCGCATCCTATGGTCTTCGCCTCTACGAAGAGCGACCTGGATTTGGCGAAATGATCACCGGCGAGATAACCATCGTCAACAATGGTGAAGAACGCACGCATGTCACGCTCGGCATCGATCTGGTAAGCGACCGCCTAGAAAGCAAGCGTTTCCCTGAAGAAGTATACGACGAGACATACCGCCGCATCCTGATCGCTCCCGGCGAAGAAGTAACGGTGCCCTTCGAGCTCCAAATGCCTTCTACGCTTGCCCCAGGGCACTCTCTCTACGTGCGCGCACATGTTGATGAACGGATAGTAGCGCTTGCCGAGCTGCCGGCGCCGCGCACAGTTGAAAGCGCTTTGGACATGCCTACAGATCTGAATTTGGGCGACGAGTTTGAAATAGTTGCCGTGGTCACTAACATGAGCGACCGGTCACTTTATGGACTCAGCGTCGATCTGGAATTGCCCTATGCCCTATATGTGCGCGATCAGGGCCCTCAAGTGGTAGAAGAATTGGTCCCCGGAGATGCGCTGCAGCTCAACTGGCGCGCCCGCGCTGTGGCTCCCTTGGAAGCAGGCACAGTCCGTCTTTCTGTCAGCGCAGCCGAGGGCGGCTCTAGCCTGACCTTAATGAATGTCAGAGTCGTCGATTCAAGCGCCGTCTCCGACGCGCCGCCCGCAATAAGGCCGGAACAATAGCCTAAGGTCGCTTGGCCAGGGCAGCGACCTGTTTATGAGCCTACACCCTG
>JBJYWX010000507.1:0-3324 GCA_046259695.1 Promineifilaceae bacterium (SeqCode)
GGGCGCGCCGGGCAGCCGGCCAGCGGGGTGGCAGCCTGATCGAACCGGCGGGCATTGCCGCCCCGGGCAATACAGCCGGTAACTTCTACCGCACCATGTTGTTCCACTACCGGCCGGCGCAGGCTCAACCGGCCGATTTGCCTCAAACAGAAGAGGAGGCAAAGACAGCCTACAGCGAATCGATAGACTTTCACCAAATGCTCTCGTCGCTGGGCGATTATCCGCAGTTCCTGCGCCGCCTGGGCCTGATCATAGACCTGACCGTGCCCGCAGATGCATTGCCGCAGACGCCTGACGAATTCAATCTGCGCAAACTGCGTGTTCGCCCCCAGTGGAACAGCAGCCTGCCGCCTGCATCGCAGACCGATATCACGCCCTACACCCAATATGCCTGGTTTACGGTGAACGATCTGGATCTTTTTATACCTGCGCCCAGACAGGGCAGGGTTGTCGCCGGAATATGGTCCCCCTCCCCACAGGATATCGATATCGTCCAGGTCGATGTGGATGGCACCGCGCTGAAGGCGATTAACATGGGCGCGACGCTGGCCAAACAGACCTTAAATCCAGGCGAACGGCCCATTGACGCCCCGACGGCCGATGGGGTGCCTTCCCTGCGCACGGGCGGCATTTCGTTGGTGCGCAGCGCACGAGCTGAGGCTCTGAACAGTGACTTCAATCGTTCGCTTGACTTGAACACACTGCTGGAGAGCGACCCGGCCAATCCCCCCGATCTATTCGCCGAAGACCTGACACGCGGCTACCGTCTCGATGTGTTTGATGCCAATACGGCATCGTGGCGTTCGCTGCACCAGCGCCTTGGCAGTTATAACCTCCTCAATTACGCTCCCGATCCCCTCAAGATCGCCGATGAAGGATTTTCACAGGTCAGTGTCAGCGGTCCGGCGCAGCCGCCAAATACGCCCGCCGATCCCACAGGTGAACTATTCCTGCACGAGTCCCTTCTCACCTGGGACGGCTGGAGCCTCTCAGCGCCCCTGCCCGGCAAGAGCATATCCCGCGACCCACGCGCGCCAGACCCCGACGCGCCGGAAACGCAGCCGCAGCGCGTGCAGAACAGCGCGATGACCGGCCTGCCGCTCGAAACGACGTTCAGCGTGCAGGATGGCACCCTGCCGCGCCTGCGCTTTGGACATAGCTACCGTTTCCGGGTGCGCGCCGCTGATCTGGCTGGAAACAGCCCCACGGCCGAAGAGGCCACCGTCTTGATCCAAAAACTGGGCGACGGCACGCTGCCGGTCTTTCCCACGAACGACGAACTGCCCTACAGCCGCTTTGAGCCTGTTAACCCACCGGAGGTAGTGCCGCGCGTTGAGTTCACTGAGGGAGAATCCCTGGAACGCCTTGTCATCCGCAGCAATTTCGACCAGAACAGCGCCGAATATGCCGCTGCACATCCGCCCTACCAGCCGCAAAACGAGCGCCATCTCGTCGCGCCCAAAGCAGCGCTGCAGCTGATTGAGCGGCATGGTCTGCTCGATGCTGCACTGGACGCCAAACCAGACCAGATGCCGCCCGAGCAGGTCGCGGCCATTCGTGGGCAGATCTATGCACTTGCCCAACGCGAATCGGGCACCCTGAGCGATACGTCATTACCCACCGTGCGTTTCATCCGCACCAGCGATGATGCCGAATCGAATGACGGCTATGCCATTCACACCGAGGAGCAAATCGTGCTGCCCTATTTACCTGATCCATGGGCCCTGGGTGTCGTGCTGCGCGGCTTGCCGGGAGTCCCCGAGGGAGAAGAGAGGGTTATCCCCTTCAGCGGAGCGGCCTGGCACGAAGCTGTACCATTCCGCATGCAGATTGCCGAGGGCGACGGCCCGCCTGAATGGAATGAAGCGGCTCGCGTGCTGACGATCCTTTTACCCCCGGCCGCCGTGGCCCAGGTGAAGCTCTACTCGTGGTTTGGCGGCGATTTGGAGCAGTTGGGTTTATGGCATTGGATGCGCGAGGCTGTGGATCGCGGGGAACTCGATGTGCAAGGTTTTGACCAGGCATCGGAGATGATGATGGCCAGCCGGCACTGGATGGTCACGCCGTTTCGCGACCTTACCCTGGTTCACGCCGTGCAGCAGCCGCTGCAAGAACCACTGATGAATGGGCTGGAAACCAGCCGCTGGTATGGAGACACCAGGGCGCATCTGCGCAGTGAGATCGAACTGCACGCTCCCAGCACGGCCAAGCTTGATCTGCTGGCTGAGTGGCTGGAAACGCGCGACGATCCGCTCAAAGACACCTGGGAAACGTTCACGGCCGGCGCGCATGTGACGGAGATCCCCACGCACTTTGAAAAGCAGCCCATCTCGCTGACCGGCCTGGTGCCTGAAGGCGAAGGCGCGCTGGATCTCGTCGATGAGGGACGAGTCCTGCTGTTCGACACGGAGAAATGCGACTTTGTGGCCCGTCAATTACGAGAACTTCTGCAGGATCCACAGGCCAATCTTTCGCCGGCGCGCCGCGATCGCCTGAACAGCCAGCTTAATCTGGCGGAAAAGATTACGGCACACGAATTTGGCGATACGCGCTACCGTCATGTGCGCTATTACATGACGGCGACAACGCGCTTTCGCGAATACTTCCCGCCCGAACTGTGGCAGGATCCGGCCAATATCACGCGCGTTGGTAACGTTTTGGAGTTAGACATCCGCAGCAGCGCTCGCCCAGCCGTTCCGAATGTGCGCTCCGTTCTTCCAACTTTTGCCTGGCAGCAAGCTGCCGGTGAAGGTGGCCAGATTGTTAGCCGGCGTATCGGCGGGGGCTTGCGCATCACGCTCGAACGTCCCTGGTTCTCCTCGGGCGAGGGTGAGCTACTTGCCGTCGTGCTTAAGGACCAGCTGCCCGGTCGCAAATATCCTACGTACAACGTGTCCACGTTCTGGGGACAGGACCCGCTCTGGCTATCTCCCCCACTGGAACTGCCCCAACCAGAAGCGTTCAAAAATGCGTTTGGTGTCGAAACGCGTGTACAGCTCGCCGAACTGCCCGGCGAGCTGGCTCGGGTGGTACTTTTTCAACCGCAGTGGGACGGCGAGCGCAAGGTCTGGTACTGCGATCTCGAATTGGACGCGGCCGGCGCCTATTTCCCCTTCATTCGCCTGGCACTGGCCCGCTACCAGCCGATGTCGCTCAATGACCTGCGGCTGTCATCCGTTGTCCTGGCCGATTTCGTGCAGACCGCGCCCGATCGGGCGACCTCCGTCACCCGTGATGCGGCGGCGCCCGGCGTTTATCAAGTGACTATGAGCGGCGTCACTTACCGGGCGCAGCGCATGTTGAATAATGTTGTTGTCCCACGAT
>JBJYWX010000508.1:0-5498 GCA_046259695.1 Promineifilaceae bacterium (SeqCode)
GCTAGCGTTCATCCTGAGCCAGGATCAAACTCTCCGTAGAAAGTTTTTGATCCGTATACTTTACGGAACTATGTTCTCAAGTAATTTTGGAGCCCAAAATTTATACTAGTTCGTTTCTATCACTATTCAGCTGTTAAAGAACTGGGGGTACAAACCGTCTGCTTATAGTATAGCGTCCTGATTTGACCAAAGCAACAGGGGGACAAAAAACGGCCTCCAACGAGAAAGCCGTTCGGTACCTCTGTCGCTATTTTGTTGTCTGGGTGCTTCACTTGGAAAGTGACGGCACCTCCGCCTGACAAGAAACCTAGTGTACCACAGATTTCTTGTCTGTCAAGCAATTCATCTGACGTTAAAAAACGGCTCCGGTGGAACCGTTTGCCACTTGAATCACTTCACTTGATTGGCTTCGCCGCGAAACGCGGCGCCACCTGTTTTTAAACAACGAGCGGAAGTATAGACGGCCGTTTGCCGCCAGTCAACAAGCTGAGAAACGTTCTCATAAACGTGGCAACTGACAGGCCGCTGGGAACAGCGGACCTTAAAAACAGATGGCAAGAGGCCGTGGGCTGCACCAATAACCACCCACGGCCACACGTCTCCTGAAAACTGTCTACTTACATTACTGTCGGGTCCGTATAGGACTTCTCTTTTGCCCCACCCGCCTTAGCGCCAATCTGGCCAAAGAGATGGCCCGAGACGAAGGTGGTGTAGATGCTTGCCGCGAGGGCGATCAGCCAGCCAATGAGCGGAATAACGCCCACCAGGCCCAGCACCAGGCCGATGCCAAGCAGGACGGCCACGGCGATGATGATGTCGCCAAGATGCTCGCGGGTAAAGGCGATCACTTCGCTGAAGCGGAAACAGGCGCCCAGTGATCCTTCGCGCGCATACTGGATGGTGATGGCAGGGCTGAGTACAACCATCGCCAGGCCCCAAAGCATGGCAAGGCAGGCCAGGAGGGTGAATCCCAGACCGCCGCCAGCCGCCAGGGCTTCGGCCGCGTCTCCGCTGGCCATGCCCGCGGGCAGGAAGAGCAGCATGCCGCAGCCCACTAACAATATCGCCGGCAGGGCGTAAACGAAGAGAGCGATGAACAAGTTAAGGCCGTCCTTAAACAGCTTGCCCCAGTCATCCCACTCCGGCAGCGGGAACTCCACACCGTCCATCACATTGCGCACGATGCCTACCAGGTAACCCTGAACAAAGAAGATAGGAATGATAAGAAAGCCGAGCACCGAGAGTACCAGGCCAATGAGTGACTTGGTGACCCACTTCTCGTCCTCAAATACATAGGTGATCGCTTTGTTGATATCCATGTTCTAGACCTCCTTAGAATGACAATAATATTATCTGTCGCCTCAATAGCGCTCATTATGCATTACGCAGATGATACGATGCAAGTTGCAGTTTTGCCCTCAACCGCCTTTTGCTTCCCATAGTACGGCCGTTTCGCTCAAATCATACCAGAAGTGTTTGCGTGCTTGTTTTCGGCATATGACGCCGGAAAGTCTTGTTCGAGGCATCGTGCCAGCCCGCACCAATATATATAAGGAAGGGCACTATGGCCTGCCACAGGCCGGGAATAGAGGGACTCTTCACTACTACACGAAGATCACCGCAGGTTTAGTGTGGTTTTCCGGCCTATTTTATTATTGGCAGCTCATAACTAATTAGGCGTTTTCAACAGGAATTCGCGCAGCTGCTCCAGCGTCTGCGGCGACGCCGGTAACGGGGTTTCATTCAGGAACTGATCCAGCAAAGCCAGGGCCAGGCGGAAAGTGTCGCTGCGGCTGGCACCAAAAGCAGCATTGAGCGTCCCATGCGCCCTGCCCAATTCAATCACCTGCTGTGGCGAGCAGCGCACCGAGGTCCATTTCTCTTCCGCGTCGCTGGAGGGCAGCGGCAAATCCCAGAGAAGGTAAAGCGAATCCATGTCCGTAACCCCTTCCGGAATCTCGCGTGTGCGTCCGGCGACCGCCTGTCGCAGCGCTTCCAAATGGGCACTGAGCACCGTGATGGCCAGATCGGCGATATCGGCGCGCACGATGCCTTCCGGCAGGCCGCCGGCAATCGCCTTCATCTGTTTTTTCTCCCACGGCCGTAAAGCTACATAGACGTTCTGGCGGCTGACCTTGCGCGGCGGCCGTCCCCGCTTTGGCTTTTCTTTCAGCAGCGCCGCCATGGTGGCGGGATCGTATTCAGAACCGTCCTCTTTTTTCTTCTTGCTCATCGAACAGTCCTACTCCGCCTGGCGATAGCCCGATTGGTTCTCCAGGAAGCTTTCCACAAAAGGACCGTCAATCTGAAAGCCCTCGCCTGAAAGGAATTCCAGGCAGAGGTGCAGGCAAAGCATACAGATGCTGCGCGGGTAACCTCGCGTTTCTTGCCAGATCGGCATAATGGCGTCGTCGGTGAACAGCGGCGCCTGCTTACCGTCGCGGCCAGCGGCGATCAGGCGGTACTCGATCAATGATTTTGTGTCGTCAGGTGTCAGCGGGTCGAGCGAGGAGCGCGTGGCGACGCGATCATTGAAGTCAGGCACTTCGCGCAACTTCATATCCAGCTCAGGACGGCCGAGTAAGATCAACTGGTAGGCCTTGCCTCCCTTGGGATCACGGTAGTTCAGCAGGCTGCGCAGCGCCAGGAACTGTTCTTCTTCCAGCTCATGCGCCTCATCAATGATCAGCAGCGGCAGAATGCCCTGCCCCGCCTGTTCGGTCAGAAAGGTGCGCAGTTCGTTCATCTGGTGCTCGGTCGCGCGCCGCGTGCGTAAACCAAACTCAGCGGCAATGCGCCTGAGCAGCAGCAAGCCGCTGCGTTTTGGCGGCTCGTCGACGCGCGCGGGGGAAAAATCAGGGCGCCGCTGGTAGCGGCTGTGAAACCAGGAAGCCAGCGTGGTTTTGCCCGTACCAACCTCACCCACGACGACCGATGCACCCTGCGCCGCTTCCACCATATAGCTCACCTTGGACAGCGCGCGACGTGTCTCCGTCGAAAGATACATAAAACGTGGGTCGGCTTCGATGCTAAAAGGCGGCACCACCACGCCGATGCGATTCCAGTCCGGCTTGATGCCGGAGATTTTAATCCCTAACTGCAGATCCACGGCCATTTGTTCCCTCTTCGACATGCCGCCGCCCGCACCAGGCGTCGATTTCCGGCAATGTAATAATGAGATTGTAGCATTTGGGCGCAGGGAATACAACTAATTGCCATTACATCGTTGACATGGCAAATCTATTCTGCTAGACTGCCCAATTAGAGGTCAAATTTGCCAATAAAGGCATATAGATGGTAGAAATATGCAATCTATAAGCCATTATTGCAGAAAATAGGGCAATTTTGGCCGGAATTACCAATAGAAGGCGCGAGTTGCAGGTGGAAAGTGGCATGTCGCGGGCGTTCGTCTCAGAGGTTCGCCTCCACTGATAACTGCCAGCTGTTGGCTGCTGACTCCCTGCCCCTTGTACCTTCCCCATAAAAAAACGGCCAGACGCCGCCACGTCTGGCCTACATTCATACACCCGTAAGCTACACCTCTGTCTTGTGCCGCCAACACGTGGAACAGAGCCCCTTGAATGGGGAGGGGGATTTGCATCCCTTTTGCGTAGCTCACTAGCTAGGTATGAGCATAACACAGCCGATCTGGGATGTCAACCGCCCAGAGCGGATGTTAAAGTGAGGCGCCGCAGCCGCGTGCGCCACGCTAAAAAGGCCCCGCCGGCCCTCCGCCAAGACGGCCGTTCGCCTGTGCTGCTGCTTACCTAGAGCGCAGGTAAGCGTGTGAACGAACCAGCGCCGGGGACGGACCGCCATCTTTCCCTGGCCGAAGCACAGGCACTTCTGGAGCAGCGGCGAGCCGCCCTGCGCCTAGACCGAGCGGAAGCCGCGCTGAATGCGGGATTAGGTGATCCCGGCAAACAGTTAACAGTCAAGGCGCAACATTCAACATTTAACGGCCAACAATCAGCGCGAACGTGTGAGGCGGCCACACAAGACCCAGCCCCAATAGACGACAACTTGCCGCCTGCAACCTGCCACACTTCGGCACGCTCAGTGCAGGCTTCAGCAGGATCTGTGCAGATTTTGCCCACCGGCCTCCCCGATCATCTCGGCTGGGGTTCGGAGCCGCTGACGCAGGCCCTGCGCGCGGCGGCGCGGAGGCAGGAGGAACAGCGTCGGCGCCAGGAAGCGGAGGACGGTTCCTGGCTTTTGGGTTTGCGACCAGCGGCCGGCGTGCGGCAGCCCGCGGCGCCGTCACTGCCTTCGATTGAAACAACACTGCCCCTGCCCCCAACGCTGGGACTGGCCATTCTCAAATCGAAACGTGCGGCACACGGGCGTCTGTGGCTGCTGCTGCGCCTGCTCGATCAGCAGGGCCGGGGCTGGGTCGATTTACAGGAGGCCCGCGACGCATTTTGCAGTACAGCGTCGCCGCTGCGCTTCTGTTCCAGGCGTCATCTACGCGGGCTGCTCGCCGGAGGCGAACACCTCTTCTGGTCGCTAGGACGCGGTCGCGTCTGGATGCGCTCCACGGCACGACTGGCAAAAGCCCTGGACGTCGAGCACTTTGGCGGCCGTGATGTCTCCCTTCCGGTGCGCGTTCTGGTCGGAGGCATCGCCCAGGTGCGCGCCCATCTCTACGCCGCTTTCCACAGCGGCCGTTCGGGCAAACCGATCGCCCGGCGCACTATCCAGTGCAAGAGCGGCGTCGCGCCGCGCACGCAGCGTCTCTATGACCATCACGCCGGACTAGAAAAACGGGCCAACTACGCCCTCGGACCACAGATCGGCAGCGAAACAGCAGAGCGCCTCGCTGTCGTACAAGGTCCAGCCGCCTTCGTGCGCCGCGGCAAACGCGGTCACAACGGTGAAGCACGGCGCTTTCTGGCCTGGCAGCTCCCAAACAGTTATCACGGCCCACACGCCCCGCTGGGGCGCGGCCGGCAAAAACGTCACAATGGAACCCTGGTAGGCCTGCTGAACAAAGGGACAGCGGGGAACGGCCAGCGTTTCCGTGATGAACTGCCTCGCAGGTTTTTTGCCCAGGCGCGCGCCGCGGCGGCCGCTTACGGCCGTTCCACAGAAACTGTCTACTGGCCCGCGCCACAAAAGGGCCACTGGCACTGCTTGTGGCCATCCGGCCCAGAGATGGGTGGCGGCACCATGCAATGATGCCTGCTTTTTTATTTGAGGGAAGGCGGCAAAAACTTGCCGCCCTATCTAGGGATAAAATAAGAATCCTTAACAAACGGTTCCACAACCCCTTTGTAGTCGTAGGTAGGGGAAATTGCGCCCACCTTGCGGAAAAATACGCCCTCGAATCCGCCTCAGCAAGTCCCAGGTGTGCAATTTCCGCCCCACATGGGGAAAAATACGCCCCTGGCGAAAAATACGCACCGGCCAGAGAGAAGTTTCTGCCCTCCTTACTGGTCTACTACTTACTTACTACTACTGCTTTTCTCCATGGTGATACCGCAGGAATTTTACTAAGG
>JBJYWX010000509.1:0-4050 GCA_046259695.1 Promineifilaceae bacterium (SeqCode)
AACCTTTCAATCTATCATCTCCTTTCAACCGCGTAATGAGCGATTGGATGAAGGATGCTGCAGCAAATATTGCCACAACATCGTTTGGCACGACAACAAACGCCGTGCCAAACGATGGGAACCGGTCATGTCCCGCCGCTAGGCGTGATATGACCGGTCATACTTAAACTAAGGGTTACTGCTCAACCAGTTCGATGTTGTATAGACCAGCCATGCCATAACCGCGAACCAAGTTCGTCGGCGGTACCGGTGGATTCGTACCATCATCAATCTGGGGGTAATTCGTCCAGACGGATTCGTTCACGGTGTGGAACCAGTCGGGACGGTACATGAGCGTGAAAGAGGGCACATCGGTCAGGTAAATCTCGGTGGCCTCTGTGTACAGGGCCTTCAAGGTATCGGGATCGGTGGTCAGGGGAATCTCGGCAATGATCTCATCAATACGTGGATTGACATAGCCACCCCAGTTGCCGTTCCAGTTACCCGACGTACCGGCGAACTCGGAACTCATGAACTGGCGGACACGGCCCCACGGGTTCGTCGGGCCAGCACCGTTGCTCCAAACCATGAAGATGTCATAGTCATTCACAGCAGCATCAGTGAATACGGTCTGGTAGACGCCCCATTCGGGGAACTCGGTGGTGATGTCGATGCCAATATTCTCGCCGGCGGCGGCGACGATCTCAATCGCGGCTTGCCAGTCGGACCAGCCGTTGGGGCAGAGCGCTTTGTAGGAGAGATTCTGGCCGTCGATTTCGCGAATGCCATCGCCATCGGTGTCAACGATGCCGGCCTCATCGAGGAGTGCATTAGCGCCTTCGATGTCATTGCCGGCCCACTGCAGGTCGGCAACCGCTTCATGGTCAAAGAGGGCCTGCTCACCATCGGTGGGGTTCATGACCGAACGGGGAACCTGCTCAAAGGTCGGGGACTGGTTGGTCATGGCGTTGGCAATGATCGTGTCATAGTCAACGGCCATGGCAATCGCCTTACGCACAGCCACATTGTCCAAGCCGAAAGATTGCAGATTGAAATAGGCGGTGGGCAGGCTGGCGGTGATGCTGTAGGGTGCCTCAGGCAGATAAGTAGAGATAGGCAGCCCATCATTCAGCCACAGATCCTGCACGTTGGCGTTGAACTGCTGGCTGACATCCACCTCGCCCGCTTTCAAGGCGACCAGACCGGCATTGTTGTCGGCGTAGATGGCATGGGCCAGGTACTTCGGCGCGGGCAGTTTACCCCACATGGAGGCGTCCTGTCCCCAGTAGTCGTCGTCGCGGATGAGGACCACTTTTGTGTCATCAGCGAAGAAAGCGTGGTAAGGACCGGAGTAAACGACGTCATTGGCACCGTCAGCTTTGAAAGCGGCGGGGTCTTCGCCGGCGCGGGCTTCCAACGCCTGCGTCCAGGCTTGCTGCATTACATAGGCTGAACTAATGTAAGAGGTAAGCTGCAGCGGGTTAACCGGCTGGCCCGCATCGTTCAGTTTGGCCTTGATCAGAACTGTCGAATCATCCACAGCCTCGATGGTATCGATGAAATCCATATAACCAACGCCGCGAGAGGTCTCGTATTTGACATGGGTGGCCCAGGTGTAGGCTACGTCCTCAGCGGTCACCGGTGTGCCGTCGCTCCACATCGCAGCCGGCTTGATTTTAAAAGTCAGCTCGGTTTGATCGTCGTTCCAAACAGGATCACCGTCGGCCAGCAGCGGATACAGATTGCCGTCCAGCGGATTGTACATGTATGGGGTTTCAAACATGGTGACTGTGCTCGCAGCAGTTTCATCGATAGCCATCGGGCTATTGCAGTTGGCCGAGTAGGGATTCCAGCAAACTACCGGGCTCCACTGGAAGCCATTGAAGTACAGGGTCTCGTTGCGCGGCAGGTCCGTACCAGAACCAGCACTCTCAACCATCACCTCTTCGGTGACCACGCGGGTAACTTCTACAGGTACTTCTACTTCTTCGGTAACCGTTTCCGTTTCGGTAACCACGCGGGTAACTTCAACCTGTTCGGTTACTGTTTCCGTATTGTTGACCACGCGGGTGACCTCAACAGTCTGCGGTGCACATGCTGCCAGGGCCACGAGGGCGATCAACAGCAGTCCAACGACAACGATAAATCTTTTTTGCATTTCAAACTCCTTTCGCCTCAGTGGAGGCGTTTATCCAATTCAGAATTCTGGAAAATAATAGGTTGTTTCATGTAAAAATCTGTTCTCTCCATTCACCTCCTTGGCGACATACCGGCTGCCATACTTGTCAGGCAGTTCAGCGTCTCCAGTGACTTCTCTCTCGCTCACCATAGATCATCATCAAACGAGTCTTCAGCGCGCTGCTAATGTGGCACCACAGGACTCGCGGATCACAAGCTCCGTATCGAAGATGACTCGGCGCGCGGGCGCCGGGCCATTATCGATAACGTCTAATAAAACATTCACCGCCTCGCGGCCGATTCGCGCGACCGGCTGGCGAATGGTGGTCAGGCGCTGGCGAATACTACTCGAGGGCATTAAATCGTCGTAGCCCACCAGGGCTATATCATGGGGCACCTGCAGACCGGCCTCGCGCAGGGCGCGCCAGGCGCCGAGCGCCATCTGGTCGGAGCCCGCAAAGACGGCGTCCGGGCGGGTGGGCAGCAGGCGCTGCATGGCCACATAACCGCCGGCCTCACTGAAATCGCCCTCGACAACCAAATTGGCATCAAAAGCGCGGCCACGCTCGGCCAGCGCTTTGCGATAGCCTGCGAGGCGGTCCTGGCCGGCGACCATATTCTGCGGGCCGCTGATATGGGCGACGCGCAAATAGCCTAGGCGCAACAGGTGGGCTGTCGCCGCGTAAGCGCCATTGAAGTTATCTACATCCACGAAGCTCAGTTCAGGATGAATATCAGGACGGCCGACCATAACCAGGGACACTTCATTGGCAATAAAGTGGGACACCAACGGATCATTGACCTGGGACGAGGCCATGATCATGCCGTCAAACAGGCTGGCATTGGCGACGCGTTTAGCCAGTCGCGATTCCTCATCTTCATCATGAAAAAGGAAGAGGGTCAGGCTGATATCGTGTTCGTTACAAGCCAGGGTGATCCCATGGATGAGGCGCGGGAAGTAAGGATCGGTGAACAGGCGGGAAGCGCCGTGGGGCACCAAGAGGCCAATAATACCAGAGCGGTTAGAAGCAAGGGCGCGGGCGGCAATATTCGGCCGATAGCCGGTTTCTTCAATCACCTGCCGCACGCGACGGCGTACATCGGCGCGCACACCGGGCTGTTCATTGACAACGCGGGAAACGGTGGAGCGTGACACACCTGCCAGCTCGGCCACCTGTTCTAAAGTGAATTTGCTCATCTTCCCTCGGAAGCGCCTATCTTGAGAGCGCTTCCATATTTTCATACAAAATAACCTAAATGGCCTATATTTCGGGTCATCAGTAGGTATTTTTTTGTAAAATTGCCCAAAAAACCAGACTGTTTTTTGGGAGGGCTCCCATAATTAACAAAATATTAACATCCACCCGCCACCTTGTCAAGCAATAAATCGGAGGAGGCGCGAGCAAGCCCACGGCCGAAGAGGCAATGGAAGAAGTAGCCCTGGAAGCAACTGAGGTCCCAGCAGAAGAGCCGGCGACTGACCAGCCAATGGAAGAGCCTACGGAGGCGCCGGCGGCTGAAGAACCGGCGCGGCAACGGCCGTTTGCGGCAGGCTTTTAAGGCATGTAAGAAACGGGCCGGCGAATTTTTGCCGGCCCGTTTTATTGCTGCTGCTGGGCATACGGGTCATAGGACTCGTCCGGCGGCGGGTCCCAAATCATACTGGCCAGCATGGTCGGATTTTCGGCCGTCTGTTCATCCAGACGGCTGACCTGCACACCGACATCCAGTTCTGTTTCGACATCGCCGCGAAAGACGCCGCGCGTCGGCGGAACATCGGCGTAATCACGGCCGATCGCCACCCGGATATGGCGTTCTCCCGCCGTTATACTATTCGTGGGGTCAAAACCCAACCACCCTAAGCAAGGCAGATGCACTTCCACCCAGGCGTGC
>JBJYWX010000510.1:0-27741 GCA_046259695.1 Promineifilaceae bacterium (SeqCode)
CGTGGGTTATCGATCCATTAAAGGCGGCGGGCGCTATGACGTCCCAGAAGCCCGCGGCCAGGATCAAGATGCCGAGAACAGCAAGCGCGAGATTAAACAGGCGCCCGGGAATGATGGCCAGATGATTCCAGAACGACCCTCGCTTATCCACGGGGCTAATCACCGTGGCCAGGCTGTAGGTGATCAAAAAGGCGCCGGCAATGATCAGGGCCGGACCGGGCCGTGCCTTCAGAAAGTCTACTACCGTATCGCCGGCACCCACAAACAGGATCATGCCCGCGGCAATAATGCAGAGACCAAGCAAGACAAGAAACAGGCCCCATAGAACGGACCTAAATCCGCTGTAGGATTCTAATTGATCAAACTCGGCGTCGGGAGGCGCTTCTCGGGCGATGATATCGTCCAGACCTAGCGCAATTACGAGCAGGCCGGACAAAGCCAGTGCGCCATAGAGAAAGAGCGCGGACAGTCCGAAGTGGTCATGCAAATAGAGGAGTAAAACGGTGCCGATCCCTAACGCAATCAGTATGCGTGAGCGCCAGACCTGGCTGTTTTCGGGGAACATATCTCATGCCTCACTCAAAGCGAAAGCGCCAAACAGACAAGATCAGCAGCACGGCCGTGTAGGCCAGCAGCGCGATCAAGGCCGGGCTCACAGCCGCCAGCCCCTGGCCGCGCACGAGGATATCTTTGTAACCGTCCATTACAAAGGCCACGGGCGTCAGACCGGCCACGCGCTGGAAACTCTCGGGCGTAAATTCCAGCGGCACCCAGGCGCCACCCAAGGCGGAAAGCACAAACATGGGCACCAGGGAAAGGATGACGACCTGCTCTTCCGTTTTAGAAGCGACACCGATTAACATGCCCAGGCCGGCGGTGAAGAGCGCCGTGGCGACGGTCATTGCGACGGTAGCCAGTGGTTGGGATAGATAGGGTAGATCGAGAAAGAGCTGGCCGAAGAGCATGAGTGTCACAAGCTGCAAGAAGATCATGATGAACATGGCCAGGAAATGACCGGCAATTATTTCACCACGTGACATGTTAGTGGTCAGCAGCCGCTGCAGGGATTTGGTCTTCTTTTCCACGACCAGGATGCCGGCGGCGCCCAGCAGGCCGGCGATGGCGAACTGGGCCATCATGCCCGGTGAAGAGTGGGCAAAGATGGAGTAATTGCCGCTGGCCGCCTGCGCCTCGTCGCTGAGCGCGCTGGATTCAGCGTGCACGATGGTCACCGGCGGCGATTGCCAGGCGGCGAGGGCACGGTCGAAAGCCTCTTCAAAATAGGCCAAACGTTCAGCATCCGAGGCGAATAGATCCTGCGCGGCGGCCGTTTCCGCGCTGAGGGACGCGGCCTGGACGGCGCTCGCCAAACGGGCGGCGGTTGTTTGAACCTCGCCTTCGATGGTGTAGCCGGTTTGGCCGCTGCCGGTCACGGTGAGCGGCAGGTCATCCCCGGCCAGCAGCGCCTGCCCAAAACCAGCGGGGATGATCACCGCCGCGGCCAACGTCTCATCAACTACCTGCTGGTTCAGGGCCGCCGCGGGCTCATCGCGCGCTTCGATACGCAGCACCCCGGACTGTTCCAGCATGGCCGCCAACTGCGCACTTTGCCCGCTGCCGTCCTCATCGGCCAGGCCGATGGGCAGACGCGGGTCGGCCGTGCTGCTGCCGCCAAAGGCAAAGCCGAAGAGCAGGGTGAAGATGACGGGCATTACCAGCAGAAAGATGAATGACTTACGGTCGCGCGAGATTTGCCGCAAATCTTTGAGCGCCAGGTCCAGTATGCGTCGTTTGGGAGGTGATGATGAGGCAGCCATAATCACGCCCTAGCTAAAACGCCGGCGCAGCCTGTACTGGCCGATGGTGAAGAAGGCGGCACTCCATAGCACGATAACGGCGAAAGTGAGGGCGATCTCTTGCCAGGCGCTGCCGCCCATGGCCTGGCGGAAGGTGCGCATGGCCCAACCCTGGGGCACGAGCAGCGCCACCGTTTCCAGCGCTGCCGGCGTATTCGGCGCGCTGGCGGTGAAGACAGTTAAGAGGCCGACCATACCGGTCAACGTGAGCAGCCCGCCAAAAATAATGCCGCCCTGGCGCGGGTCTTTTATCAGCGAGACCAGGAAAAGGCCGGTCGTGGCGGCTATAAGCACCAGGCCGGCGGCGGCGGCGACCACGGGTAGGGGATTGCCCCATTGGATATCAAAGACGAGATGGCCAAATAAGAGTAACACGGCGATCTGCACCGTAAGGATAAGAAGGGTGCCGAGAAACTTGCCGCCGAAGATGGCCAGGTGGCTGGTCGGGGTGGTGAACAGGCGCTGCAAGGTACCATTATGTTCCTCGGTAAGGATCGAGTAAAGGACGTTGGCGCCGGTGAAAAAGGCGTAGAAGACCATCATGCCGCCGAGGATCTGGGCCAGAAGCTGCGCCAGCTCGTTAGTATTTTCGCTGCCCGCCGGTTCTACCAGGCGGATCAGGCCGCCCGCCTGTTGGGGCGGCGCTGCGGCTGTTACCGTATCGACCAGGTCCTCTATCAGCTCCGGCGTCAAGCTCAGGCCTGCTTCCTCAAGCTGGTTCATGGTCACGTTGAGGCTGATGGTGCCCGAGGCCATGCCGTCGACAACCTGGCTGACGATGCCGGCCACAATGGCCGGCCCGATAGTGAGCGTGGGATCGCTGTATAACTCAACCTCCGCCGCCGGGCCCTCGCCGGTCAGCGCGTCGCTAAATCCGGCGGGGATGATCACAGCGATGCCCGCTTCCTGGTTATCGACGGCCGTTCGCGCTGCGCCGGGACCTTGCATCTCCGTAACGCGAAGCAGATCGACCAGATCGTCTCCGCGCAGCACATCGGTGAGGAAAGCGCCCATGGAGCCGATACCGGGCGCCTGGCCCTGATCCTGGTTGACAACGATCACGTTTGTTTGCGGCAGAGTAAAAGAGTCATCACCGCCGGCGATACGGCCGAACATGAAGTAAAAGAGTACCGTGACCAGAACAGGCACAACAAACATGAAGACAATGGCGCCGCGATTGCGGAATGATTGGCGCATGTCTTTAAGGGCGATATCGAGCGCTTGTTTCATGGGTTCAGTCGCGCAGGGCGCGTCCGGTAAGATGGAGGAAAACGCTCTCCAGGTTGGGTTCTTTAATGGCCACGGCCGTGATCCGCGCCTCATGCCCATTGGCGACATCGAAGAGGCGGGGCAGGACGACATTGCTGTCTTCGGCCAGGACGGTGACGGAGCCGTTTTCAACGACCACCTGGCTCACACCAGGTTCTTGACGCCACGCTTCCAGCAGCGCCGGGGCGGGCGCGCTTAGCTGGAGGTCCAGGCGATCCTGGCTGCCGACCAGGTGCACCAGCTCTTCCTGCGTGCCGTTGGCGATAATGCGGCCCTGATCCATGATCGCCACGTGATCGGACAACTCTTGCGCCTCTTCCATGTAGTGCGTTGTGTAGAGTACGGTCGCCCCATTCGCCTGCAGCTGCTTGACGCCGTCTAGAATATGGCGCCTGCTCTGGGGATCGATGCCCACGGTGGGTTCATCCATGATAATCACTGCCGGCTTATGCAGGAGAGCGACTCCGATATTGACCCGCCGTTTCATGCCGCCGGAGTACTCTTCCACCTTATCTTTTTGCCGTTCGGCCAGGCCGATCAAGGCCAGCACTTCGTCCACGCGCTGCGCGAGCGCGGCGCCGCGCAGGCCGTACATTTTGCCCCAGAAGAACAGGTTTTCACGCGCGGTGAGATCTTCATACAGCGCAATCTCTTGCGGCACGATGCCGATTTTGGCCTTGGCCGCGGCGCTCTCACGGTTAATGGAGTGTCCTAGAATGGTCGCGTCGCCGCCGTCCGGCGGTACCAGGCCGCAGATCATGGAGATGGTTGTGCTTTTTCCCGCACCGTTGGGACCGAGCAAGCTGAAAATTTCACCCGGCTGCACGGTGAAAGAGACGTGATCGACGGCGTGAATTGCGCCGAATTGTTTGTCCAGGCCCTCGGCCCGGATTGCGGGCTGCTGCAAAGAACGCCTCCCAGCGTGAACGCCAGCGCGACGCTGCGGCAACGTCGCCAGTAACCATTACGTATTGGCGGCCGTGCGTGTTTCAGAAGTCAAAATTACCCCTGGCATGATAGCCGGGTTAGGGGTGCTTGTAAAGCGCCAATCTGCCGTAAGCGGCATGCCGAGAGCGCGTGCAAAGTAGGGGGAAGACGTCGTAGGGGCGTTCGCAAACCACCTGCTTTACTTGTTCAGTCCGCGGACTGCTTGAGTGCGCCGGCGATGGAGGCTGCCCAGGTCCGGATGACTTCCCAGTCGCGAAAGTCGCCGACGCCGGAGCCAACTTTGCTGACCATAAATTTCTCGACAAAATTCAATTTGTCCTCGTCTAGCGCGCCGTGGAAGACGGCCGTGTCATGGACCTGGATGCGCTCGGCAACCGGCTGCAGTTTCTCCGGCAGCGTCCAGCCGTTCAGCAGTTCCAGCGGGTCGCCCTCATTCGTGGGCCCGCTTGAGAAAAGCCAGACGTCTTTTTGCGCCAGCGCCTGCTCATTATCCAACAAGAATTTGGCCGCTTCTTTACGCCAGCCGCCGATGTAGACCGCGCTGCCGAGTACCACGGCATGGTAAGGCGCCAGGTCGCCTGCTTGCTTAACGGGCTTGAGATCAACCTCCAGCCCTTCGTCTCGCAGTGCTGCGGCGATCGCTTCCGCAATCTCGGCCGTGGCGCCGTATTTGGTAGCGTAGGTAACGAGTACTTTGTTGGTCATGTTGCAATCTCCTCTTGTTGGCGGCCGGGCAGCTTGCCCCTTTCTATTTTCAAAGTTTAGCTAAGACGCAGCTAAAGAACGGCCGTTATTAAGACGCGGATAGATGCTGCTTTGCTCCGTCCACACTGGTTGTTCAGTGAGCACCATCTGATAGTGTAACAGAGACTTGGCAGCCCGTACTATGGCAAAGCTCACGGTCCTGGCATGACAAAGATCACTAAAAAGCCGTTAGGGTGGGATACCGTAATCTCGCGCAAATAAAAGCGTCATGGCCAGGAGAAGTAATTCAATGAGGACGGGCCAGCCGCCCAGGTCAGACATAGATTCCGTGACGCACGTGCGGAGCAGATTGTCTTTGTGAAGTCACGCACAACCTTGACAGCAATCTGATCTTATAATACGGTGAATTTGTGGGTAGTTCAGAGACTTGCAGCCGCGAGTGCGGCCAGCATATCCGGCAAATCAATGCCGGTGGCGTCTGATAAGGCGAACGCAGCCATGCGGCTAACCTCACTGAGGATTGGTGTGGACGACGCGGCAGTGGGCCGAGGAGTATACTAACGGTGCCAATGACGAGAGTAAATAATGTTGAGCTTTTCTTTGAGCTAAGCGGCCGCGGTGAAGTGCCCCTAGCTCTCGTTCATGGGTCATGGGCATCGCATCACACATGGGAGGCCTTTGTACCCGTGGTGGCCGACTCGTTTCAGGTATTGACCTATGACCGGCGTGGCCACAGCCGCAGCCAGCGCCCGCCCGGCCAGGGTAGTATCCGTGAGGACGTCGCTGATCTGGCAGCTCTCATCGCGCAATTCGACCTGGCTCCAGCCTGGGTCGTGGGCAATTCGCAAGGGGGCCTAATTGCCTTGCGCCCGGCAGGCGAACGACCTGAACTCCTGCGTGGGGTGAGCGCACATGAGCCGCCCTTGTTTTCCCTGCTGAGAGATGAGCCTGCGGCGGCATCCGCGCTCGCAGCAATCAGGCGCCTGGACGCCGCAGTCGCGGAACGGATCGCTTCCGGCGATGATTCCGGCGCGGCCGAGTTCTTTATCGAGGCAATCTTAGGTTCGGGGACTTGGGAGCGACTGCCGGATGCTTATCGACAGGAATTGATAAACAATGCCCCAACCTACCTTGACCAGATCCGCGATCCTGAGAATGAACTATTTGATTCCGAATGGATAGCAGCGTTTGATGGACCAGCGCTATTGACAAGAGGTCAAGGCCACGATGAAATAGTCGATCCCATGTATAAGCGGATTGCCGAACTGCTGTCTGAGGTAACGTTTCAAACTATTGCAGGTGGTGGCCATGTCCCCCAACGTTTTGCGCCAGAGGCATATGCTGAAGCAGTGGCGAATTTCAGCAGCACTGGCTAGGCAGCCTCAAATATTTGCTGCAAGTGGTCATCTGTTGCCTCTCGGTTTGTCAGGCAATGTGAAAGGAGATGAGTAAAATGAATGCGCCAAGCAAGATTCCACTTATGCAATACGAGGCGAGTGGCAGTGGCAAACCACTGGTAATGCTGCCGGGTGGTTTGACCGGTTGGCTTAGCTGGATCTCCCATGCCCAGGCGCTGAGTGAAGTGCGTCGTGTCTATCGTTTGCAGCTGCTCAACGTGGCTCTTGGCCTCTCAGGCGAATCATTGCCTGACGGTTATTCGGTCGATTACGAGGTTAGCGCGCTGGGTCAAACAGTTGACGAACTGGGGCTGACGCAGGCTGATTTTGTGGCCTGGTCTTATGGCGGCGAGATTGGTCTCAGCTACGCTATTCACAACCCAGATCGCATTCGCACGCTTACGCTGATCGAACCACCCGCCTTCTGGGTCGTCAGTGAGCAGGGCCCACTTCCGGGCGTGATTCTTGAACAAGAGCGGTTCATGCAGGCATTTCCCCGATCTGAGATAAATGACAAGCAGTTAGCAGGTTTCCTACACCATGCCGGACTTGTGCCCGATGAGATAGATCCGCGCACCTTGCGCCAGTGGCCTCTCTGGTATGAACACCGGCAATCGCTGCGTATGGGTGACATTCCATTCCGCCACAAGGACAGTCTGCAATTGCTGCGCGCGTTTGACAAGCCGGTTCTGCTGGTCAAAGGGGAGTCTTCAGACCCAAACCCGCATCACGCCGTGATCGATGTCTTGGCCCAGCAGCTGCCGAACGCCCGCGTGATAAGCCTTCCCGGCAGTCATGGCGTACCCGTTGTTTCCAAGGAAGCTTTTCTGGAACACCTGACAGAATTCCTCGCATCGCCCACAGCGGTTTGAATCAACAGTAACGTACCGCCGGCAACTCAGGATTCGCACAGCGCGGCGCGCAGTTTCTCTTTTTGGACTTTGCCCAAGGCGTTGCTGGGGAGCTTTTCGACGCAGACGACGGAGCGCGGCACCTTGTAGCCAACGAGCTGCTCACGGCAAAAGGCGATGATCTCTTCCTCTGCGGCCGGGCGGCCGGGATCAGGCACAATAACGGCCGTCACGCGTTCGCCCCATTCTTCATCCGGGCAGCCGATCACGGCGCACTGTTTGACCGCCGGGTGCTGGGTAAGCACCAGCTCGACCTCCGGCGGGTAGACGTTCAGGCCGCCGGTGATGATCAAGTCCTTACTGCGGCCCTTGAGAGTGAAATAGCCGTCCGGCTCGCGCAGGCCCATGTCGCCTGTGCGCAGCCAGCCATCAACCGTAAAGGCAGCGGCCGTTTTGTCCGGCATTTCCCAGTAGCCCTTAAAGACGTGCGGGCCGCGAATCTGCACCTCACCAATCTCGCCATCAGGCAGCGGCTCTTCCGTAATGGGATCGACAATACGCGCTTCCACACCGGGCAGCGGCAGGCCAACGGAGCCAACGCGCCGCTCTCCGCGCAGCGGGTTGGAAAGGTTCATGCCCGTTTCGGTCATGCCATAGCGTTCCAGCAGGGTGTGGCCGTAGAGCTCTTGAAAGCGCAAAAAGACGTCATCAGGCAGGCGGTCGGAGCCGGAAGTAAGCAGGCGCATATGGCCCAGGTCATAGTTTGCGGCAGCGGGAAAATCTACCAGGCGCTTGTGAATGGTAGGCACGGCCATGAAGATCGTGCAGGGTCGCTCGACCATTGTGCGCAGGGCCGCCTCGGGCTCGAATTTGGGCAAGAGGACGGCCGTGGCCCCGGCGTTTAGCGCGCCATGCAGGGCGACGACCAGACCATGCACGTGAAAGATGGGCAGCACGTGCAACAGGACGTCGTCTGCGGACCAGCCCCAGGCTTCATGCAAGCTATCCAGGTTAGCCGTCAGGTTGCCGTGCGTGATCTGCGCTCCTTTCGGCCGTCCGGTTGTGCCGCTGGTATAAATCATGAGTGCTGTCTGGTCGGGATCGCCAGGCGGTGCGGGTAATTGGTTTGTTTCCGCCTTCGCTGCCTGTTCCAGGAAGGGCGTGGAGCTGTCCGTGGGCAGGAAGATAAGCTGCCGCAGCGAGGGTATTTCGCTAAGCGCGGGCGCCAGTGCCGCTTCGGTCCGCTCATCGCCAAAATAGAACCCTGCGCCGGAATTGGTCAAAAAATAGGAGAGCTCGGCGAGGGGGTAGCCAGGATTCAGCGGTAGGGTGATGGCGCCAAGGCGCATGATAGCCAGATGCAGATAGATAAAAGGCAGGCATTTCGGCAGTTGGAGGGCAACACGGTCCCCAGGCTGTACGCCGAGGGCGCGCAGGTAGACCATCGTTTGCAGCACGGTTTCTTCCAATTCAGCGTAAGTGACGGCGTCCCTGCCGCTCGCGCCCCGGAATTCAATGGCCGTTTTGCCGCCGAGGACGCGGCAGTTATTTTGTAGTCGGGTTAAAAAAAGCACGAAAGACCTCCAGGTTCCTGTGCAGTGGGGAGCTCGAACGGGGAGCTGAGAGCTGGGCTGTATTCTAAATGTGTCAGGCCGTCAAAGCTACTTCACCCTGCAGCCATGGCTTGAGAATAGCGCACGTGGCCTTAACAATTAGCTCCGGATCCTCGCGTTCAGCGTTGTGCGAACTGTCAATCTGCTGCACTTTCACCTGGCCGCCGGTGCGGTTGGCAAGGCGCGCCGCCTCGAGCAATATCTGCGAATTTACCATGTAGTCCCTATTGTTGAGAATGAGGTGGCTGCCATCGAGCAGATCGGCCAATTGCTCCTGGTCGAAATTGAGCTGCAGCAGTTCCATACCTTGTTCGAGCAGAATGAATGGATTGTACCTTGGAAAATCGAAAAAGCTGCAGTCCGGATTGAGCGAATAGGACTCCGCGACCATCCGGTAGAGAATAGGTGATATGCCTTTGTAGAGTGATGTGGCGAGCGTTTCGTACAGGGGAACATGGCCAAGTGTGCTTTTGATCTTGTTTAAGGCGGCAAGCTGCCCCAGGTTGCCGCGGGCGCGATCATGCAGAATAAGGGCGGGTGCAGAAAGCGTTTTGATGATATGCGCGCGCCGCCCCTGCCGAGCGACGGCCATTTGCAGGGCGCCAAAATTGGTCCGTGCCAGAGCCAGACCGCCCATGGAATGGCCGTAGGTCAGGAGATACAGCTCTTCTTCATCCGCAAATTCACGCAGCAGCAGCCAGCGCAAGATCTGATCGATGGCGTCCGGCTGGCGGCAAATGCTAAATTCGCGCAGATCGAAGCGGTCTACTTTGAAGCTTTTTGGCAAATCATAACCGGGATGGTTTATGGTGTAGATGCGCAGGCGGCAGCAGTCACGGCAGGTATCGCGCAGCAGCGGAGCCAGCCGCTCAAAGTAGTCGCGATCCTCATAGGAACCGGCGGCATAGCCGGGATGAAAGGTGATTAGTACCAGGGGCAGGGCCGGGTTGTTAGTGGGATTGCTCGCCAGGTGTTCGCGCACCGAAAGCACCCGCCCTGGGTCGCGGCCGGCTCGGATCTGGAAATGTAGAGGCGGCGATAAGTGACAGTCGTTTGGCTCAGGCATAAGATCGTCCGCTTTCTGACGGCGGCGATTATAGCGGACGGCATGGCGGAGGATCAAGGGTTGTGGTCTGCCCTGGACTACTTATCTGGCTGGAAGACTGCCCTTTTAGTTCTGGCGCGCGACGGCCGGCAAGTAGATTTGATCGCGTATGCGCTGCTCAACTCTCCCCAACGCCGCATTCATAGAAAGCCCACCCAAAGCAGCAACATCAAGTGCGGCTGCTTCGGATTGAATTCGGTGACTGAGTGCAGGACCAGCCTCGTTTGCCAACTCTTGCAGCAAGGCCCCTGTTTCCTGGGCCTGCGCGCCGCTAATAGTTACTGCGTCTCCCTGTCCCTTGTCAGCCTGGACGACGCCGGGCGTCCATTGGGCGAGGACGTCAAAGGTATGCCACAGCAGCGCCGGATGGCCAAGAATCAGCGCCGATAGCTCAGAGTTGTGTGCCTTGAACTGGTCTTCATAATAGGACCAGGCCGGAGAGGCACGCAGATCCTCCAGCTGAACGTGATGTAACTGCCAGAACGATGGCTCGAAACCGGTTTGTTTGAGCACCCAATCTATCATGCAAAGCAGGCAATCACGCGGCCCACTATCTTCGTTTAAGAAAATCAGATCGAGTGGATTGACCAGTGAAGCAGCCATTCCGGTTTTTTGCAGGCCGGCGAGCAAGCTTTGCTTTGAAGCTAAACTGCTGGTTACTGATAAGGAAAGCGTCATTGTCTCACTAACCACGGGCTGGGGGTTGGGGACAGCCAATTGAGCGGTAGAAGCTCCGGCGGAAATCGGGATGAGCTGCGTCCGTGATTGCGCCTCAGAAACGATCGCGACCTGAACATCCAGCTGTTCAGGAGCCGGAGAACTCAGCAATATGGGCAGCAAAGCGTCGCCAGGTTTAACCCATGGCAGTATGTCGCTGCCGGCGGCATTGTTCCTGGCATCTACATTGAACCAGGCAGAAGGCGGGCCCAACCCTCCCTGCAGGAAGACATGATTGGCGCCAAAGTTGGCGAAAAACAGGTCGACGTCCTGGTCCAGATCGAGATCACTCGCTGCAACGGCGTAGGTACCGGCATTGCCGCCCAAACGCTGACCAGAATCGGTAAAGTGGCCAGCACCGTCGTTGAGCCAAACTTCATTTGGCTGCGAGAACTTAGTGATAACAGCATCTAAATCATGGTCAAGATCCACATCGGTCAGGAAGACGTCGGTACTGCTGGTTGCGCTCAGCGCCTGGCTGCTCTCGCTGAATAAACCGATCTGCCCGCCCTGGGCGCCTCCCTGATTGAACCAGACACTGTCCTGACCGAACCAGGCAGCAAGGAAGAGGTCGAGATCTCCGTCGCCATCAAGATCGCCGAGGGCAGCGCCTTCATTCCAATCGGTATCCAGCGACTGTGCACTAAGAGCAAAGACACCCTCTCCATTGTTAATCCATAGTTCATCGGCCTGGGCAAAGGTGGTGCCGTTGGCCACATAGGCGTCGAGCGCGCCATCGTTATTGACATCACCCAGCACGACATGGCGGCTCCAACCGCTGCCAAGCTCATCCTGGGAAACAGACATAGTGCCATCGCTGAGATTGAGCCATACCTCATTGGCGCCGTTGTTGGCGATAAAGGCATCTGGGAATGCGTCATCGTTCAAGAGGCCAAGTGCTGCGTCATAGCTGTCAGACACGGCGCTAACCAGCTGCTGTTTTAGACTAAATTGGGCGGCCCCGTTATTGAGCCAGATTTCGTTCTCGGCCGCGTTGGCGACAAAAGCATCGACGGTCTGGTTCCCGTCAAGATCGGCCAATGCTGCGCCGCGGCTGTTGAGCAGCCCCGGACTGCCAGCACTGTCTTGGAATACGGCCGCCTGGCCCCCTTGAGCGGCGCCCTGGTTGATCCAGACACGATTGCCCAGCCCGTTGGCTACAAATGCATCCGGGTCGCCATCCTGATCCAGATCGGCCAGAAGCACCTCATTCGAGGTGTCTCCGCCCAACCTCTGGCCGCTGTCTTCGAAGATCGGGTCCGCCAAAAGGCGCAGGCCGGGCAGCAGTGCAACGGCAAGCAGTACCAGCGCAGAGCTCACAATCAGCCTGGCGCCCGCCGTTGTCCCGCGATGCATTTATTTCTCCACAGATTCGTCCGGCAGACCTATCGATCCCGCCAGGAGCGCGACATGTGTGATTCATCCCCCTAAACCACAGCTTGATCATATTGTAATAGCAATCACTAATTAAGATCAAGCCACCCGGCTAAAAGTACGCTATGTTGTCACTGATTCTTGGGGGCCGGGGATGCGGTAAGGAGCGTATCCTGCTGGCGCACGAGCAGGATGGCGGGCAAAAAGACAAGCAGGGAAAGGCCCGCGCCGACCCAGTAAGGGCCTGTAGGATTTATGGCGTAGAGTGTGCCGGAAATAGCCGTACTGAAGATGATTGAAAGGCTGATCGTTGACTGGTAAACGCCCAGGACGCCGCCGCGCAACTCATCAGCCACTGTCTGCGTGGAGAGCGACTGCAGGGGAGGCATCATTAAGCCCATGCCTATGGCGAAAAGCAGCGATCCGAGTGCACCAAAGAAAACGGTGGTTAGCGCGGCGAAGATAAAGAGTCCAATCGTACGCGAAACAAGGCCGATGATAACCAGCCGCGCTTCGTCGAAACGTCTGAGCGCGGGCCGCAGCAGAAAGGCCTGGGTGATGAACTGGCCGACGCCAACAATAGCCAGCAAGATACTTATGCCGATAGAAATCGTGCGTGGATCACGGCCGGCCAGGAGTACGTCTTCACCGAAAAGGGCAAATGTGGCCTGCAGCAACCCTAGAGCGAACTGGCCGAAGAAAGCGACAACAAGGATCAAGGCCAATGGGCCATTACGCAGCACATCTAAGGGCCCGATGCCGCCGCGCCTGTACTGCCGGTTGGCGGCACGCTGCTCAGCCGTGAGGGTTTCGTCCAGCGTCAGCCAGGTGAGAATGACGACGGCCAGTGCGGCCAGTGAGGCAAAGATGTAAGGGATGCGCGGGCCAAAAGCGGCCTCCAGTATGCCACCCAATAAGGGTCCGATGATGAAGCCGAGGCCGAATACGGCGAAGACATAGCCTAATGATTCGGTGCGTCTTTCTCGCGGGGTTACGTCGGTGATATAGGCCTGGGCGACGATGATGTTGCCGCCGGTAATGCCATCGACGATGCGGGCCAGAAACAAAATGATGGCGCCTGGGGCTAAGGCTATCATCAGGAAGCTGATGACGGTGCCAATCTGGCTGGCGATCAGCACGGGCACACGGCCGTACTTGTCAGAGAGACGGCCGAGGTAGGGGCCCGCTACAAACTGCGCCGCAAAGAAAGCGGTGTTTAACAGGGTAATGACCTGCGGCGTCATGTTGAATTCCGTCCGCGCATACCTTGGCAGGATGGGCAGGATCATGGCCGCGCCGACCATCTGCACAAATACGATGAGCAGGATGGTCAATAGGCGCTTATCTATCCGGCGGAGCTTATTCATTGGCGCTTGCTTCGCTGCCGGTGGCAATCTGCCGACCGGCAAATGGCCAGGCAGCAATTTTGTAAAATCGCCGCCGCAAGGCGACGGTCTTTTCTTTGTCGGCCGGTACAGTCATTGAACAAAAAATCAGCCAGGGCCCGGCCCTGGCATGCCTCGAAGGTCTGGCGACCTTGTTTGTGGGCAACAATGGTACGGCAGTTAGAGCCGGTACGCAATGGCTGGCGCCACATCTCATATCAACGCCGGGCACGTGGCGGCGCAGCGCTTACGCGGTTTATCTGGCAACATGCCGTGCAGCCCCACGCCCGTGGCTTTTTCGATACCCTGCGGCATGTGTTACTATAGCATCAACCTCGCGAATCACATCGTTTGGAAAGGGCAGAGCAACGGATGGACGAACAGGTCGGCAGTAGTATCCAACGCTTACGGGCCCGATTTGGGCAAAGCACGGCTGAAGAAGAACTCACGTTCGGCACGCTGGCCGGCGTTTTTGTGCCTACGATCCTGACCATTCTCGGCGCAATCATGTATCTGCGCCTGGGTTGGGTGACGGGTAATGCCGGATTATTCGGCGCGTTCCTCATTATTTTCCTGGCCCACATGATTACGCTCACTACGGGCCTCTCGGTTTCATCGGTAGCAACTAACACACGTGTAGGTGCCGGGGGCGCCTTTGCTATCATATCCCAGTCGCTGGGTATTGAGATCGGCGGCAGCGTCGGCGTGCCGCTCTACCTGGCGCAAACCGTGTCCGTTTCGCTCTATATCTTAGCCTTTGCCGAGGCCGTGATTAGCCTCTTTCCGGCGGCAGAGGCCCCACCATTTTGGGCCGTATCTCTGGCTGCTTTTGCGGTGGTCTTTGTGATTGCCTACATCAGTGCCCGCTTTGCCGCGCGCATCCAGTTCCTGATCTTAGTGGGCATCGTCCTCTCGCTGGTCTCCATCGTGCTCGGGGGCGTCGAGCTGGCACGCGAGGGGGCTCTCGTGCCAGCGCCCGTCTTGTGGGGACCCTTCGGCGAAGACGGTTTTTGGACTACATTCGCCATCTTTTTCCCGGCGGTCACTGGCATAATGACCGGAATCAGTATGAGCGGCTCGCTGCGCAATCCGAGACGCAGTATCCCCACAGGTACTATGGCCGCCATCCTAATCGGGTTTGTAATCTACATGTCACTGGCCTATTGGCTGGTGCGGGTGGCGACCCCGCAGGAACTGTTGAGTAATTCGACGGTGATGGTAGATAAGGCCCTCTGGGGATGGGCAGTTTACGTGGGTATGCTGGGCGCTACATTCTCTTCTGCCTTGGGTTCGATCGTTGCCGCGCCGCGGGTGATGCAGGCTCTGGGCAACAAGCATGTGCTGCCTAAAGCTGATTTTCTGGCAGCAGAGGCGCCCAACGGCGAACCGCGAAATGCGGCGCTGGTGACGGGCATCATAGCCCTGCTGGCGCTGCTGTGGGCCCTGTCTTCCGGCGGCCTGAATGCCGTGGCGCAGGTCATTACTATGTTTTTTATGATCACCTACGGCATGTTGAACCTGGTGATATTGATCGAGCAGCAGCTGCGCATGGTGAGCTTCCGGCCCACGCTGCGCGTACCGCGCCTGGTGCCATTCATTGGCCTGGTGGGCTGCATCGTGGTAATGGCCCTGGTCGCGCCGCTGTTCAGCCTGGTGTCGGCCGTATTAGTTATCGCGCTCTATTTTGTGCTCTCGCATCGCTCGCTGGTTGATGATCGCAACGACATTCGCAGCGGGCTTTTTTTCTCGCTGGCAGAATGGGCGGCGATACGGGCCAGCCGCATGCCGTCCGCGCCGCAGCGCACCTGGAAGCCGGTCGTGTTGGCGCCGGTCAATCGGATCAGCGCCCTGCGCGGCGCTTATCGCTTCTTGTGGGCATTGACCTGGCCGCAAGGCACCATACAGGTACTGGGCATCTATGATTCGCACGATCAGCGCATGGCCTTACAGGATCTGGTTGCCTTGAGCGATGGCTTCATGAGCGACGGCATTACCGCTAATGCTACGTTCCTGGAGGAGACAGATTTTGTCAATGGCGTGCGGGCGACGACGCAGGTACTGCGCGAGTCCTTTTTCCGGCCTAATATCTTATTCCTGCACCTGTGGCCGGACAGCGACCTGGATCGCCTGCAGGCGCTGGTGGATAAGACGGCCGCCTACAGCATGGGTATCTTGCTTCTTTATAACCACGCGATTAACGGCATGGGCCGCGAACAGGTGATCAATGTTTGGGTGTCGAACCAGGGGCCGGAATGGAAGCTGGACCTGGGCCTGAGTAATCTTGACCTGGCCTTATTGGTTGCCTACCAGCTGGCGCGCAACTGGAACGGGCGTATTAATCTGTGCATGGCTGTTCAAGACCAAGCGACGCGCACCCAGGCCGAGCGCTACCTGGAGGCACTGGGTGACCTGGTGCGTTTGCCCGCTTCCACGGGAACCACCGTTTGTGTGCAGCCTTTTATGGAGGCGATCCTGACCGCGCCGTCAGCCGATCTGAACATATTCGGCCTGGCGCATGAACCGGATTTGCGCTTTTGCCTGAGCCTGACAGATACGGTCGAGACCTCTTGCATCTTTGTGCGTGATTCGGGAGAAGAGAGCGCGATGGCCTGACAAAGAGTGACTTGCAGCGCGCAACTGGGCACGGTGTCGCGATCGGCAACAATGTGTTTGGTGATAAGGATTTGGGATAGAGGTGCCTGATATGGCTGAGGAAAAGTCAGACTTTACGACCGTGGCGAACCTGACAGCCCTGGTGGGCGAGGCTCCCACGGATTCGATTGTAAGCCGCACCGTGTATAAGGATGACAGCGTGCGCGTTATCTTGTTTGCCTTCGCGCCGGGTGAGAAGCTTTCGGAGCATACAAGCTCCTATCCTGCTATCTTGCATTTTCTCGATGGTGAGGCGGAGGTCAGCTTAGGAGGCGAAACGATTGCCGCGCAGCCAGGCGCCTGGATCTATATGGCTCCCAATCTGCCGCACAGCATAGAGGCGCAAACGGCCGTGCACATGCTGCTGACGATGATCAGCGGCACGAAATGAGCAGTGAGCAGCATCAAGATGAAATTCGCGGCTTCTTGGCCCGTTTATGGGCGCGGCGCATCTGCTGCGTCTGGAATTCGCGGATCGGCTCATCCGGCGCGGGACAGCGCAGCGTATACTGCCCATCCTTGTCCAGGTCCCAGGCCGAGTAGTTGTCTTGCAGCGCGTCTTCCAGAAGCTGTATAAGCTGCTCGCGATAGGCCGGTTCCTCAATGGGTATGATCAGCTCCACGCGGGTCTTCAGATTGCGCGTGCGCCAGTCGGCGCTGCCGATGTAGAGCAGCGGCTCGCCATCGTTGTGGAAGTAGTAAACGCGGTCATGTTCCAGGAAACGGCCGAGGATGCTGATGATGCGGATGTTTTCGCTGTAGCCGGGCAGGCCGGGCCGCAGCATGGTGTGGCCGCGGATGATGAGATCAATTTGCACGCCGGCCTGTGACGCCTGGTAGAGGCGGCGAATGATGCCGCGATCATCGAGAGCATTGAGCTTAGCAATAATACGGCCGTTGCCACGCGTCTTCTGGTTACTGATTTCCTGCTCAATCAAATCATAAAAAGGCCCGCGCATATCGTTGGGGGCGACCAGGACTTTCTCATACTGCTGGTCCGGCGCGAAGCCGGTCAGGGAATGGAAAAGATTGACCACGTCCCGGCCGATAACCGGGTCCGCGGTCATCAGACCCAGGTCAGTATAGAGGCGCGCCGTCTTTGAATTGTAGTTGCCGGTACCGATGTGGCAGTAAGTGCGGATGCCGTCGGCATCGCGGCGCACAATCAAGGTCGTCTTAGCGTGGATCTTAAGTCCGACCAGACCATAGGCGACGTGCACGCCTGAATTCTCCAGCGCGCGGCCCCACTCGATGTTGTTGGCCTCGTCGAAGCGCGCCTTTACTTCAACGAGCACGGCCACCTGCTTTCCACTTTCTCCAGCGCGCATGAGGGCCTTCATGATGGGCGAGTCATCCGAGGTGCGGTACAGGGTTTGTTTGATCGCCAAGACCTGCGGATCGGCCGCAGCTTCTTCCAGCAGACGCTGCACCGTAACGCCGAAAGAGTCATACGGATGGTGAACCAGGAGGTCGCCCTGGCGAATGATGGCGAAGATATCCTTGGTATCTTTCGTTTCGCCTTCATGCTGCAGGGCGTACGGCACGGCTGGTTCGTAAGGTTCATAATGACAGGTAGGCTTGTTAAGCCCCGCGATATAGAAGCAGCCTGTCAGGTCCAGCAGCCCATCGACTTCAAATAGATCGCCAGCCTTCAGATCCAGTTCGCGCATGATCAGGTGGCGGTCCTCTTCTGGCATACCGGCGGCGATCTCCAGGCGTACGACCGGCGCAAAGCGCCGCTCGCGCAGCTCCTCGGAGATCATGGCCAGCAGGTCATCAGCTACTTCTTCGTCGCGGCTGACATCGGCGTTGCGCGTGATGCGGAACGGGTAGACGCTGAGCACATTCATGCCCGGAAATAGTTCATCAGCATGGCGGGCGATGAGCTGTTCCACGGGAAGGAGCCGGATTGTGCCCGGTTTTTCTTCGCCCGGCACGTGCACCCAGCGCCGCGTTGGGATCTTCAGGCGCACAAAATGCCTGGTACCCTGGCGGGGATGCTCCAGGATCACGGCGAGGGAGAGGCTCAGGTTGGAAATGAACGGAAAAGGATGGCCGGGGTCGACGGTCAAGGGCGTAAGGATGGGGTAAATCTGCTGCTTAAAATGGCTGTGCAGCGCTGCTTGTTGAGGCGCGTTGAGCTGGTCGTAATCGCAGACTTCGATGCAGGCTTCTTGCTGCAGGGCCGGCCGGAGAACCTTCTCCCAGGTGTCGGTCATGGTGTGGTGCATGTGCAGCGTTGCCTGGCGCAGCAGCACCAATTGTTCGCCGGGTGTACGGCCGTCGACCGACAGCTCGCGCACGCGCGCCGCCTGCTGCCGCTTAAGGCCGCCGATGCGCTTCTGAGTGAACTCATCCAGGTTGCTGGCGGTGATGGCCACGAACTTAACGCGCTCCAGCAGCGGTAACCGTTCGTCAAGCGCCAGGTGCAGCACGCGCCAGTTAAAATCGATCCAGCTCAATTCTTTATTGAAGTAAAGAGCCGGCTCTCTACCTGCTGCATCTTCCGGTACCAGCTGTGGCTGTACCGCTTTGGGCAGCCGGAAGGGCGCGCCTGTTTCCTGTCCACTACCGGGCTGCTCGTGCACCGCCGTTAACAACAATTTCCTACCGGTCTCTATACCTTCTATCGTTGGAAGCGTCGTGGTCATGATGAACTTCATTATACATGATGTTTCCACACTTGAGAGATGGTCACTTGGGGCCGCCGGCCCTCCCATAAGACCTTCCCTTGGGCAATGTTTCGTGCCATACTATTCTTTTGCGGATTATCCTTGTGAACCATTGCCGCTCGCCACAGGCTAACCGTTTTACTCTGAACAAGGGGTGACCAATGAGCAAGAACAATCGCAACGAGAGGTACGAAAAAGAAGAAGAGAAAGACGAAAAAGATCTGTCGAAACAGGAAGAAAAGTCTGTTGAGGAAAAATGGCGGCGAGATTCGCTCGGAGCCATGGTCTGGGCTTTAATTTTAATCTGGGCCGGCGTTGTTTTCCTGGCCGATAATACCGGGTGGCTGAACACGATCAACGAGTTCTTACGACCCTTAGGCTTGCAGGCGGCCGAATTTCCTTTCAAACTACCGTTTTTGCGCCTGGAAACGTGGTCGCTGATCTTTCTCGGCGCGGGTATATTGCTGCTGGCGGAAGTCGTGATCCGGCTCCTGATTCCCTCTTACCGCAAACCGGTCCTGGGTACGGCCATTTTGGCAGTTGTTGCTCTGGGCATCGGGCTGGGCACCTGGGGCCTGATTCTGCCCCTGGCTCTGATCATTGGCGGGCTTGTTATTCTGCTCGGTGCCTTTTTCCGGCCGAACTAGCTTGCCGGCCGGGGATGGTACGGCAAAGCGGGTTGGTGCTACAATCAACCGCCGCCGTCCGGTGTGAAGAGGGTAATACTCACAGCCATTCAGGAGAAGCGTACTATGACCTATGAAAAAGCCGTTGCTGCTTTAGTGGATGCCAAGCTGCTCAAACCGGCGCAGCGTGAAGCCGCCGTCGAAGTGTTAAACGCGCATTCCGTTGAATTTACTTATCCCGATTGGGTCGCAGCATTGGCCGACTCAGGCCTGATCGATCCTGAAGATAGTGACAAGGCGGAGCGCATCATGGAGGAGGCAGGGCGGCTGGAAGAGGAAGAAGGCGGCGACGAGTTTGACGATGCCCTGCGCAACGCAGGCATTTTTTAGGCTCGCTAGATCCGGCCAAGATTGAGCGACATAAATTCGCCCCAGGCATAGCTGAGGGGCGTCCACCAGCGGGCACGGCCGATGCAGCGGAAGTAGGGGGGCGTGAAGGCGCGGATGATGTCGCCGATCTCGTAGCGCGGCAGGATGAGCGTGGAGACCACCAGGCTGCCCATCTCGCCCGGCCGCATTTCGTGCAGCATCTTGATCCCCGCACGGGTTTTGACTTCAAAGAAGAATAGATCGTAATTGGGCACCCAGGCCTTTTTCTCGTCGCGCTGCTGGCCCAACATGCCTTCGGTAGCGCCGTATATCTCGCGAATGGCGGCGCGGCCGTAGAGCGCCTGCAGCGCCTCGCGATGAGTGGTGTTGATGCCTGGCGTGCTGCCCAGGGTCATGATCTGCGTCTGCCACAGCTCTTTCGGGTAGACGCCGTGCCGCTTGCGCAAGTAGCGGCCGAACGCCAGCGCCGTGGGCAAGACGCCGCCGACCAGGGTGACATTTTCTGCGCGGCACAATGACAGGGCCAATTCAAAACGGCGCTCCCAGGCGCTGATCTCCGTTGTGCCGCCCAACTCGTCAATCTCTTCCTGGCTGGGCACGGAGCGAATAGGCGTCATTTGCGAAACGTAGCGAGCGTAAATGCCGGAGCTGTAGCCGTAGCTAACCTCGCGGCCACCGGCGGAAACGGCGCCCACGGTAGAAGGGAAGTTGAGGTTCAGATTGATCCCGTCAAAAAGGTCGAAGCGCTCCGTGCTGAGGACATAATTCATCATCGCCCGCCCGGCGCTGATACGCTGGCGAAGATCCGTTTCGGTCATGGGGATAAATTTCGATTCGCCCTTGGTTGTACCGCGGGTAATGGCCCAGCCGACGGGCGGTTCATAGAGCAGCAGCTCTTCGTCCCCGGCCATGACCTGGTCGATTAACGGCTTATAGTCATCGTAGGACCGGATGGGGAAGGCGCGGCGATAGCCGGCGATGCTGTCGACCTGACCGGCTCCATGATCCCGGCCGTAGCGCGTTCGCGCATAGCCCTGCAGGAGATCGTTCAGCACGCGTTCCTGCGCGGCCGCGGGATCGGCGACCGCTGACAGCCACGGCTGCAGCATGGCGCCAAGCATCTGTTTGCCTGCCTGGGGATCGATAGCCATTACGCGGGGCGGCTCCTGGCGATCAAAAACGAAATGGTCATGTGCCGAATACGAGCCGCAAGAAGCGCGGGATCAGCTCTTCAGTTTCCGGGCTGGGTACGAAGCTGTCAACAAGCGCCTGCAGCTCCGCCGGGCTGTATAGGCTGGCATAAACGTGTTTGTAGCGGCCGAAGCGAAGTAGATTCTCTTCTGCTGTTAGTTCCGGATGGAACTGCGTGGCCCAGATCGGCTTGTCTGGAATACGCAGCGCCTGGTATGGGGCGCGTTCGCTGGCGGCCAGGTTGGACACGCCACGCGGCAGGCGGCAGGCACGATCCTTATGCCCCAGTTGGGCCATGAAGGTGTCGGGCAGATAGCTGAATAATTCGTCGGTACGGCCGCCCGGCGAAAGCGTTAGCTCATAAGCGCCAACCTCCATACATTCCGGACTGTAGTCGACCCGGCCGCCCAAAGCCTGGACCAGCAGGTGAAAGCCATAACAGGAGGCGAAGGTGGGATGACCGGCGCTGACCACTTCGCTCAGCACGGCCAGCACCGCGTACTCGTTGGGCAGGTTGTGCTTGGAGACATTGTAGGCGCCGCTGCCGCCGATCATCAGCGCGTCGTAGCGGCGGATCTCGGCCAGGGTTGGCGTGGCTTCCAGCAGGTTAAACGGGACGATTTGCTCGACGTCCAGCCCGGCGCGATCGGCGAAGGATTGGCGTTCTTCGTGCCGCGCCAGGTCATCCACGTGCCGCGCCTGCAGCAGCAAAATCTTTAAACTCATTTAGACCTTGGCATTACAGGGATTCGTCGCTTAATTCCGGGAGCGCCTCGCTCACTTGCTTCACGGCGCATTATACCTGAAAACGGTTCTCCCCGAGCGACATAGCTGGTTTCAGGCCTTGCCATACCTCTGCAGCGTCCTCAGCATGGCTTCCACACCAATAAGCAGCCTTTCAATAGGGATGCTTCCCCTCGCGGCGTGAAATAAGTTAGCTGCCGGCGCGGTCTCTTTCGCCGGCTGCTGCTGAAAACAGTGTTATAAGCGGCTGGCCCGCTCCCTCCTGCACTGACAAGTCCTGGTACCAGCCCAGCGCGCTTTGCCACTGTAAGCTGAAGGACCAGCCCTGCCACTGCCAAACGGCGACTGAACGAGCGCGGCCATTTGCCTGTTCGATGATGACCACCAGCTCTTCAATACCGTCCCCATCCACATCGCCCAAAGCCAGTTCCTGAATTGGCTCTACCACCGGGCGGCCGCCCCAAAGGAGTCCATACTCACCGCCGCGATAGCCGACGATGTACGGCTGGCTGCGCTCATAGCCCGCGCCATCTTTGCGCCAAATCGCCAGCATAATTTCGTAACGGCCGTCATCATTAGGATCACCTAGCGCCACATCGGTTACACGCCATTCAGCAGGGCTGTTCCAAACAGCCGTCCCGCCCTCAAAGATCGTGATGCGCTGGCCCTCACGCCGGATTGTCTCCGGCCTTCCATCTCCTGTGAGATCGACCTGCCCACTGTAGAACTCCCCACTGCCGCCGGTGGGCGGCGCGTCTGCAAGCTGGCACGCGGTCTCCTCGCAGGCAAATGCGGTCCGCGGCGGCGCCGGCAGCAGCGAGGCCAGCCATGGTTCCGCTTCTGCCAAGGCCAGCAAGCGCGGTTTTGGCCCGGCCTGCAGCGGCAGCGCCTGCACAGCCCGCAGCCCAGCTGAATCGAAGTATGCCCGTAGCGCCAGGGCATGTTGGGTAACGTCCGTTTCCTGGTCGAATACAAAATTCCCCAAACTATAGGCCGTCACGCCGCGCGCGTCTGCCACAAGCGGCTGTGCTACATGGGGGTGATGGCCTACTAGTAGATCCGCGCCTGCCGCCCGAACGGCTTCCGCAATTTTTACCTGGGCCAAGTCAGGCCGGTCTTCATATTCAAAGCCCCAATGGATGAACACAACCACCGCGTCGGCTTCGGTCTTTGCTCGTTGGATGGCCGGAATGGCTGTTTCCGGGCGCCAATTTACAGGACAAGGTACTAGATCGGCAGGTTGGCAGCGGTCTGGGCCCGCAGGATCAGGCACGGCATTGAAAGCAAAAAAAGCCAGCCGCAGGCCATTGATGGCCTGCATGGCCGGCCTGACCAACCCGCCTGTTTGTAAACCAACCGGGGTCAGACCGCCTTCTTCCAGGCGGGCGGTTGTTTCCGCCAACTGCGCCGGCCCTAAATCCAAGCTGTGATTATTTGCCAGCCCTAAGAGATCGAAGCCGGCATTTTGCAGCTCAGAAACGGCCGCTGGAGGCATTCTCAGGATAATGCGTGCGGGTAAAGATGTGAGCCGCTCTCCACCATGCGTGCCCTGTTCATCGATCTGCGCCACTTGCGGGCTGTCTGTGATCACTCCTTCCAAATTGCCTAGGGTCAAATCGGCCGCGCTCAGCCAAAGCCCGGCATTAAGCAGCGGTTCCGTTTCAGCCAGAACGCCGCGCCCGAGCATCACGTCTCCAACCACAACTAGACTGACTACTGGCTCAGCGGCAGCCAGCGGTATGTCATCGCGCAAATAGACCCAGGGGTAAGGGGAAAGATCGGGAGTAGCAACAGCCGTCTCCCCACCGGGTAACCCACAGCCCGCAAGGAAAAGAGATAGCAAGAGAAAAACGGATTTGATCGCTACTCCTCCCATGCCGGCGGTTCATTGGCATATACCAGATTGGTCACCTCCCAGCCATTCTCACCTCGGGTGAGCGTATAGGTGGCATCCAATGTAAACGGCCCTCGGTGACCAATCACCGGATCGCCATCCATGGGACCCTCACCGGCCATTTCATAGAGGGTATCATGCCAGGTTTCGCGCACTGTGACCACCGCTGTATCCGGCGATTGTTGATCAAACGAGCGATAGCTGGCGTGGAGCCACTGCCGCCCAATATACTGCCCGGCGGCTTGAAGCGCTTCAACCTCGGGCAGCAAGAACTGCCTGGCGGCATAATCCCCGGCCGTTTCCCACAATGCCCAATTCAGGTCAGATTGGAAACTGTAGATGGCGGCCTGCACCCCGGCGAATTCCGTCTCCGTTGTGAAAAAGGTGTCGATCCAGACCGGCCTATCGGGCGCTTCGCCACTGTCCAGCATTTGGCGCCATTTGTCATCCGTCAAGCGGTCGGCGGCGGACCAGGGGAATTCATAATAGGAGAAGACGCCCCCTTTCGCTACCTGCAGATAAACTGCGCCATCGTCAGCTACAGCCGGCGCGACCACATAGATTTCGTCCACGCGGCCCACGCCTTCTTCCAGCACGGTGGGGTCCGCTACGCCGTCGCGCACATAATCGGGGGCCGTGGCAACGTCGGCAATGACAGCCGCCTGGGGCTCTTCATCCATAAAAGGCTGGGCAAAAGGATCTTCGTCGGGTACATCGCCAGAAGCCATCACCAGATGTTCTAGTTCGCCACCATAGAAGCGAATCAGCAAGGCTTCATCTTCCGATAAGGGCTCGCCGCGCAGTTCCTTCTCCGCCATGACTTGAAAGGCGTCGGCCAAACGGATCAGGCGATCCAAACTGTTTGCGTCTTTCTCTGCCAGCAAGCCGCGTTCTTGCAGGCCATCGCGGGTCATCGCCGCCAGGGCCGAGAGGCGAGCGTAGAATTCCGGCAGCGGCTCTACATATCCCTGCGCCCATTGGGGTAAAGGGGGTCGATAACCCCCGCCGCCCATTTCCGCATACGCCTGTTTGGCATAGAGGATGGTGTCATGCTTGAGCTCAGCCCAGCTGCCCAGGCTGGTAGAAAGCTGCTTATCCAGCCAGGCTTCGGACTGCATAAACTGCGGATAGCCCTCTCCGGGAACAGAAAGCAGGGGCAACAAGGTGTAAAGCCAGCCGTTGTAGAGAGTTTCTGTCCACTCGTCGACGCTGAGAGTGCCGGTCCAATCGCGCATTTTTCCCATCTGCTCCGGGTAGTGTAAATACGCGGTTTCACCCAGGCCCTCCAGAATGGCATAGGCGCGGTCAGAACCCATCGCGGCCATCACATCCAGACCCATCGGCAGTTGGCGTGGCTCCGTTTCTGTGCCGACATTGCGCCAGATGAGTTCGCGCATGATGTAGGCGTCCGGCACAAAGCGTTGGCCCATGAAGCGGAAGCCCTTGGTAGCTTCCTCTACATCGTCAGTCTCGCTGATGACAAGGCCGAGAATGCGCGGCGGCGGCAGTTCATTAGCGGCGTTGATGAAGGCGTCGAGCTGCGCTTCGTTGCTGAGGGCGGATAGATCAGGATTCTCGCCGTAAACGGCGGTTATCACGTCTAGATAATGAAACGCAGTCAGGTCGTCACTGCGCCCCACCAGGAATGCCGTCGGGTCGTAGAGATCACGCCAGGTATCAAGGGCCGGCTTGCCGTCTACCTGTGCGTTGCGCAGGGCCAGCACCACGAGCAGCGCGGTGCGGGTTTCGGCGCGGCCCACGTCAGGATCTTCAGTTTTTAGGCGGAAGGTCATACGGCCGTACCACATCATGCTGCGAAAATACGCCTGCAGTTCTTCGCTAAGCGTGTAATGGCCGCGTGGAATATACTGCGTGTAGTCTTCGCCATATTCCAGGCCGGGGAACAGCGGGGATATTTCAATGCCGGCGGCGGATTCTATCTTTGTCAGTTCTGCCTCAACCAGTTCTCGGGCATAATCCGGAACATCAACCGTCTCATCAAGCAGTTTGCTGCCTACGCCGACAAAGGCCACAGAGCGCAGAGCGGCATCTTCCCAGGGTGTGCCTTGCAGCGCCTGATATTGGGCATCGGTTTCGGCCAGCATTTCGGCGTTCAATTCCTGCAGCAGTGGAATGAAGTGCTGCCGTTCGGAGGTGCGCAGCACCTTGTCAAAGATCAGATGATAACTGTGCAGCAGCGAATCGCTGCTAACGAATATAGGCACGTTGGCGTACCGTGCCTGCTCGTAAACCGTGAAGAACTCTTTCTCCGTACCTGGGCTGACGACGATGCCGTTGGCAGCCAGGCGGTCCAGTTGATCCGACGAAAGCGGAAAGGGTACCAGCACGTTATTGAGGCCGGCAGCAATGGGCTCGTGGAACATGGCCGGGGCCGCTGTTACCGCCGATTGCTTGTATTTGGCGAAGCGCGGCATGTCGTTCTGAATGAGATTGCCGCCAGCAGGCGGCGGCGCAGGGGTTTTAGTAGGAGGAACCTCCTCTGTTGCGACAGCCGCCGTCGCCGATGCCGCAGGAGATCCTGTTTGCTCTGCTTCGGGGATGACGATCGTGGGCGTCATCACCGGGGGAATGGTGGCGGTTGGCGGCGCCGGGCTGGAAACGGCCGTTGGTTCAGCGGCCGGGACATCTTCTTTGACGTCCGCGAACGCACAACCGGCCAGCAGCATCGTGGCTGTAAGGAGCAGAAATATCCGTTGGGCTAAGGATTGCAGATTCATCTCATTTACTCCCAGAGTTGCTCGCACTCTCTTCTACCTGAGCTGCGCCTTAAATGCGGCCTTTCGCGAATGGCATACAGCAGCATTCAGTCTAAGCAGCCTCGATAAGCCAAGGGAAGCCTATTCAGCGCTTAAGACCCAGCATAGGCCAAACCGGCCGCCAATTCCTCTATCAAAAGTAATAATCGGGGTTATGTTTGGGAGACGGGGTCGAAGTCGATGGTTTTACTAAAGCAGTGAAGGTGTGAACCTTTAATCGTATCACGTGCCAGCGTTACCTCGCCCATACCGTTCAAGCGCCTTGAAGATCGCCTCGGCGCCAAAATGTAGGCCTTCGATGGGGACGCGCTCGTCGGCGGCATGGATGGTGGCCATAAAGTCGAAGTCGGCCGGCAGCTTAAGCGGCACAAAGCCGTAAGGCTGGATGCCCAGGCGGGCGAAGAAGCGCGCGTCGGAAACGGCGGGCAGCATGTAGGGGATGGGCCGGCCGTCCGGATCGAGCTCGCGCAAGATGCCGGCTAACATCTGGAACTGGCTCATGTCCAGATCGCCGCCGGCGGGTTCGTCGTATGCGAGCACTTCGATCTCCACGTCAAAGCCGATCAGATCGCGTAGTTCCCGCACCATTTGCTCAGGAGTAAAACCGGGCAGCATACGGCCGTCCAGATCAAGCGTGATTTCGCCGGGAATGACGTTAATTTTCTGGCCACCGCGCACGATGGTGGGGCTGACGGTGTTGTGGAAGAGCGGCAGCAGCGTGCTCAGGCGGTCACCCGCGCCGGACAGAACGGCGCCAGCGACGCGCGGGCGGCGCATCTGGCGCAGGAGTAAGCTGGTCGAGCCGTCCGTGCCTTCGGCCAAGCCGTCCAGCATCATGCTGGTTACCGGCGTGATATGCAGCGGCAGGCGCTTGCTGTTCAGGTCGAGCAAGATTTTTCCTAAACGCGCCATCGCCCCATCACGCAGCGGCATGGAACCGTGCCCGGCCGGGCCCTGGATGGTCAGGCGCAGCTGACACTGTAGTTTCTCCGCAAGTTGGATGGGGTAGAAGCGGCGGCCGTTGAAATAAAGCGTGAAGCCGCCGAACTCGCCCAGGGCATAGCGGACACCGGTGAAAAGTTCCGGGTGTTCTTCCACTAATAAGAAGCGCGCGCCGTAGTCGCCGCCGGCCTCTTCATCACACAGAACGCAGAGCGTTATATCCCCGGCGGGCGTCACGTTGTTTGCCTTCATGCGCAGCAGGGCGCTGACCATCATGGTCAGGCCCGATTTCATGTCCAACGCGCCGCGGCCCCAGATGTACCCGTCCGCTTTTATGCCCTCGAAGGGCCGGACCGTCCAGCGCTGGCCGGCCGTGGTGACGACATCGACATGGCCCTGTAGAAGCAGGCCCGGCGCGGAACCGTCACCCGGTAGGCGGGCGATTAAGTTGGGTCGCCCGGCATCCCTGGCAATAAGCCGCGTCTCGATTCCCGCGTCCGCAAGCAGAGTTTGTAGATAGGCGACAGCCGGCGCCCTGGAAGGCGAACCAGGCCAGCGTTAGAAAGAGGGCGAAGAGAAGGTAGTTGGGATGCAGCAGCACGCGAAAGGCGCTCCAATCAAACTTGAGGTGCG
>JBJYWX010000511.1:0-3616 GCA_046259695.1 Promineifilaceae bacterium (SeqCode)
CCGCCGCCCTCCTGGCCGCTTTCGGCATCCGGCGTGTCTCGCAGCGCCAGATTCAGCCGCTGGAGCTGTCGCATATCGACACCATGCTGCGCCTGGCCAGCCTTGCTTTCGTGTGCTACGCTGTCTTCGCCGGGCTGATCGTGCCTTACGCCGATTTCTTTCCCGCGCGGTGGCTCAACCAGAGTCTGTTCGTTGACAGCATCGGCATCCCCGTGGAACTATTTCGTTCCCTGATCGGCCTGCTTCTGGTGATCACGATGATCCGCGCCATGGAGGTGTTTGACGTGGAAGTCGACCGCATGATTGAGGAAATGCAGGGGGCGCAGACCCTCGCCGCCGAGCGCGAGCGCCTGGGCCGGGAGCTGCATGACGGCGCGATCCAGATGGTGTATTCCGCCGGGCTGATCGTAGAATCGGCGCGCGCCAAGGTGGACGACGACAGCGTGGTCGGCGAGCGGCTGGATAACGCCCTAGGGGCTATCGATCAGGCGATCAGCAGCCTGCGGGCGACAATGATCGACCTGCGCTCGCAGCCGGAAAGCGGATCGCTGGTGGAGGGCCTGCAGCAGCAGGCCGCCGATCCACGCCTGAACACGTTGCTGGATGTCACTTTTGAGAACAAGCTGCCGGAGGTTCATTTCGATCGCGTGCAAACGCGCCATATTCTGGCCATTTCCGCCGAAGCGCTTTCGAATGTCGTGCGCCATGCCGAGGCGACGCAGGCGATCATGAGCGCGAGCAGCGAAAACGGCCGTTTCGTGCTGCTGATCAGAGATAACGGCGTCGGGTACGATCCGAGCAGTAATGGCAGCAGCTATGGCGTGCGCAATATGCGCGACCGCGCCAGGCTGCTCGGCGGCGAGCTGACATTTGAGAACCTGCCCGGCGGCGGAACGACTGTCAAACTGTCCGTGCCCTGGGAGAATGCATGAAGGAAAACGTACGTGTTATCCTGGCCGACGACCATGAAGTGGTGCGCCTGGGCCTCAAGACCTTACTGGATGATGTGCCCTGGGTGCAGGTCGTCGCCCAGGCAGGCACGGCCGACGAAGCAGTCAGGCTGGCTGGAGCCTACATGCCCGACGTGGTGATCATGGATATTCGCATGCCCGGAAACAGCGGCATCGACGCCTGCCGCGAGATCACCAGCCGTCTGAACGGCGTTCAGGTGATCATGCTCACTTCCTACAGCGACGACGAACTTATTCTACAAGCGCTGCAGGCGGGCGCTTCCGGCTACATACTGAAGCAGGTCGGCAATCGCTCGATCATCTCCGCCCTGGAAGCGGTGCGCAGCGGCAACGCTGCGCTGGACCCTCAGGTCACGCGCCAGGTCATCGAACAGGTGCGCAAAGACGAAATCACGCGCCAGGCGGCAGCCTTCCGCGACCTCAGCGCGCGTGAGATGGAAGTACTGGCCGAGGTGGCCAAGGGCCTCTCCAATAATGAAATCGCCGCCCATCTGAATCTCTCCGAAAAAACGGTGCGCAACCACGTCAGCGCCATCCTGACCAAGCTGAACCTCAGTAATCGTATTGAAGCGGCTACCTACGCCGTCCGCCACGATATCGAACGCCATCTCCCCGGCCGCGACAACTGAGCGCGAAGGCCCAATGGCAGCCCCTTGCGCCCCTTCGCCCCGTGCCGCCGCGCTGCCGCCTGCGAAGCCGGCTACTGCATTACGGCCGGCAAATATAGTGTGTGCGACGTCCCCGCTGTGCCCGGCCAATAGCCGCTGTGAACAGCGACGCCGTCCTGGCCGGCCGGTGGGCCGCTGATCGGCTGGCCGAGACTGCCGTTAAGCGCGACGTTGCCGGTCGATACGGCGGCGCCGCCGCTGTTTATTACGGACCAGTTGGCAGACGGGTCATTGGCCGTCGCGGCCCAGACGGCGCCGGCCAGGAGCAGCAGCGCGAGCAAAATCACCACGGCCATCCCACCGTGCCCGCCCTTCATGGCTTAGCCTCCTCCATTCGCGGCGCGCTGAGCGCGTCGATGCCCTGGCTTTCTGGCCGGCCAAATGCCTGCGGGTGCAGGTACAACCCTTGCTCGGCCTCCGGCTTGGCCGTTTCCACAGCCAGCGGGTTGGCCAGGGCATAGGCGTCCTGCCGCACTGCGCTGATCTGCCAGGAAATGATCTGCTCCGGCACGCCGCCCGCTATACGGAAACGATTGTCCTTAACAGGCTCGGCGACATAGAGGTTCGGGGCCGGCGCGCCGATGGGCGTTAACTGGTAGCGAAAGTCGCTGTTTAACTCTTCGAACCAGCCGGGCAGCATCACCCAGGCCGCGCCCGTGCCGTCCAGGGTGGCATTGCCGCTGTAAAGGGTCAGCATTTCTGCCGCCTCGACCGCTGTGTGGCTTAGGACGCGCTTCGCCGGATCGAGGGGGTGGTCGATCTCCATCGTCTGGACGGCCGCGGTCAGGTCACCCGTGACATGCACGTCGCCGCTGAAATATCCGGCATGGCTGCCTCCACTACCGCTGTTGCCGTACACGCCGTACTTGTGGTAGCCCAAAATGCCATAGGTGCCTGTCGTCTTGTTCTGGCCGATAGACCCATAGGAATAAGATGCCGTGCCCACCGACACGCCGGAGATCGCCGCGCCGGAGCCGGTATTGCGCAGGGTGAATAGGACTACATTGTTGGCGCCGCTCTCATCATAGGGCAGCACGGGTCCGACCGTATCTTCTTCGCAGGCGATGGTCCCGGTCTCGTCTATTAGGCGGATGCTGTACCCTTCCTGGCAGTAATGGTTAAGGCGGCGCTGCAGGTAGGAGGTGTCGGCGTTGAGAGTCACGCCGCCGCTGTCACCGCCGCCTAATAGGCCGGTGCCGGCCGTGACCGCGGTGATGTCGCCCGGCCCTGGCGGCCCCTGCGGACCGGCTGGCCCCACAGGTCCGGCTGGCCCTTGCGGGCCCGGCTGGCCGCTTTCAGCGTAGCGCGCATACAGGGCGTAAGGCACGCTGGCGATGCGCTGGTTTGGCTCAAGCGCGCTGAACGGGCCGCTCGCCGTGGCGCTGAACCAGACCCGCAAAAAGGTCTCGCTGACGGCCAGGAAGGGCGTTTCGTCCAGCGGTTCGCTCATGCCCGTTTGCGTGGTGTCGCCCAGCATGACCTGGAACAGGCCATCCTGCACCACCAGGGGCACGGCCGTCGCCGGCTCCAGGGCGGGCGTGCCGTCATTCGCCCAGTAATTGCTCGAACCGGCACCGCTCGGGCTGTCGACAATGGCAAACTTGAAATAACCGGTGCCTGAGTAAGGCACTCCGTCCAGCTGCACAACGCCCTGGTAGTTGACTATCGAAAACGGGGATGTGACCAGTTCCCGCAGCAGGGGCGCCGCGCGCCCGCCCGGTATCAACCAGGCCAGGAGTAAGAGCAGCAAGACGAGGAAAATGGCGACCGTGAACAGCCGCCGGTTGAAAGGTAAGTGGCTCATGGACCGCTCCTCGCGTCCCTCAGGGGCGCAACAGGGATCAAGCGACGATCCCGAGAATAAAGCAACGGCCGGGGGAACCAGGCAGCGAAGTAAGAGAGGTTGGCGGGCTCCCGAGAAAGTTAATTGGCTCCGACAAGCTTATTATACCATGAGACCACAGGCGCCTGATTGAG
>JBJYWX010000512.1:0-3378 GCA_046259695.1 Promineifilaceae bacterium (SeqCode)
CTGGCTGTGACGCCCAGTGTGGTGCGCTATTTATGGGAGACAGGTCAGGCTTATGCCAAGCGCGACGATAAGCCGTCGAATTCGTTCGGTTTTCTCCTGGGGGCACAGCACCCGGCCTACGGAGCACTGGGGACCAAGTTGCCGTCTTATGACAGGCCATACGCCTGGTATATCCGTGTCCCTGATCTGCCGGGCTTCATCCGCCACATCACGCCTGCTTTGGAGAAGCGCCTGGCCGGGTCGATTGCTACCGGGCATACCGGCAAGATCCGCATCAACCGCTATGACCATATCCTGGTATTGCAGTTCGAGCGCGGGAAGCTCACAGGCGTGGAAAAAGAAACACGCAAAGCCAGCGATTTTGCCGATCTGGGCCTACCAGAACTAACCATCCTGCAAATGATCTTCGGGCGTGCGTCTTTCATGGAATTGCACAATATCGTTCCAGATGTCTATTATGATAAAGAGGAATCCGTCATCCTGTTCGATATTCTATTTCCCAAGAAGCACTCCAATGTGCTGGGGATCGTTTAAAGATGGAGATAGATGATAGGTAGTTTCTTTCGTCCTATCTGGGTCTTCTACTCAATCATTCCCGCCTGTTAGCTTGATAAAGTTGTAAAGATACTAGCGCCAATCGGCCAGTTCATCTTCGAGCGTTTTGAGCATCTTTTCGTACTTGTCCGGGTCGTTCTGCATATCCGCTTCGAAGATAACGGTGTTGAACCCCTCAGCAATCTTATGCTCGTCTTCGACGTTAAAATTCTGCTCAATCAAAGGAAAGATTAAATTTTTGAGCCGCTCAAGATGCTGGCGGAAATTTGAAGTATATTCGCTGGCTGCCCAACTCACATCAACGCGTGCATTCTCTTCTCCCGCCTGCCAATGCTTAGCGGCCTGGAACATGTGCGCGGCAGCTTCGCGAGTCTTGCTTTGTTCGGAGCGCATAAAGTGGATTGGCCCGTCATCGGGAGGAAAACCGATATCTTCCAGGGCCTTCATGATTATTTCTTCCTTCTTGAAGAAGCCCCCTTCGATGTACTCAGCAATAAAATCATGCGCTACAATGAAGAAGCCGGGGCGGGCGAGCTTGTTACTGCTAAGTTCGAGCATGGCGCCGCCTAGCACGGCGATAAAGCGGCTGATATTCTCCAGGTCATCGTTTAATTTTCTGGCGATACGCATAGGCTTCCCTACACTTGAGATTTTGGTTGCTTTAGTATATCATGCTGCGGTGTAGCTAACAGAAAAAGGGAGTGACCAAACGTCCCATTACCATAAAAACATGGAACAGGGGATGTATAATGATAATGAAAGACTTCATTTAGGTGGTACTTCGTCATGATCACAAACCTTCACTAAGATTCCCGTATGCTGCCATTATTGTCACCGCAACCTTGTTGCGGCACAAGCAATTCCGGCGGCGCAAGTAATTTTGATTGCCTTTTCCCGGTGTTACGCGCGCCGTAACACTCGATACATAAAACCTGACACTTAACCTATGTCTCAACAACACCATATTACAGACGACCTGGACGCCCTGCTGGACGTCCTGCCTTCTAACGTCCGCCACTCGGTGGAAAAAGTCAACGATAGCGACAACCTGCTCGAAATCATCCTGGATCTGGGACGCGTGCCGACCGCCCGTTTCGTAGAGCGCGAAATTACTCTGCGCGATGCCGAAGTCACGCGCGAGGAGATCGACTATGTAGATGACCGCGTCGGCTCGTTCGATGCTGACAACCGCGCTGGGATCGAGCGCACGCTGCACCGCATCTCTGCCATTCGTAACCGGCTGGGGACGATTGTCGGTTTAACCTTGCGCGTCGGTCGCGCCGTCTACGGCACGATCGACATCATCGAAGACATCATCGAATCGGGCAAATCCATTCTCATTCTTGGGCGCCCCGGCGTGGGCAAGACCACTCTGCTGCGCGAAGCGGCCCGTATCCTGGCTGAATCCAGGCGCGTCGTCATCGTGGATACCTCCAACGAAATCGGCGGCGACGGCGATGTGCCGCATCCGGCCGTGGGCAAGGCGCGTCGCATGCAAGTGCGCGAGCCCATGCTCCAACACGAGGTCATGATCGAGGCGGTCGAGAACCACAACCCTGAAGTGATCGTCATTGACGAGATCGGGCGCGAGCTCGAAGCCCTGGCCGCCCGCACCATCGCCGAGCGCGGCGTGCAGCTGATCGGCACGGCGCACGGCAACACGCTCGAAAACCTGCTGCTCAACCCCACCCTCTCCGACTTGGTGGGCGGCATCGAAGCCGTCACCCTGTCGGATGAGGAAGCCCGCCGGCGCGGAACGCAGAAGACGGTCCTGGAACGACGCGCGCCGCCTACCTTCGACGTGCTGATCGAGATCCAGAACCGTGACCGTTTCGCCATTCACATGGACATCATGGCCGCTGTGGACGCCTTGCTGCGTGGGTTCCCGCTCCCAGCTGAGATTCGTATGCGGGATGAAGATGGACAGATCAAGATCGAAAAAGCGGCAGCAGTTCCGGCTTCCAGGATCGAAGCGAATGGCAAAACGGTCCGGCGTGTAGGCGAGCCCTACGATCAGGTCCAGCCTCGGCCTGCTGAGGCCTCCGAAAAACCGAGTCCGGCCCCACAGTTCGATCCACCTACCTCCCCCCGTGGACCCTTGCAAACCGTGCATGTTTATCCATACGGGGTAGCGCGCAACCGCCTGATGCAGGCCGCCAAGCGACTGGGCGTGCCCGCCATCGTAGTGCGTGAAGTGAATGAGGCCGACGCGCTGGTGACGCTGCGCTCGTATTACCGCAACCGCCAACGGACGGTGGTGGATGCCGAGCAACGTGGCATGCCGATCTATGTGCTGCGCGCCAACACGGTCAACCAGATCGAGCAGTTCCTGAGCGACCTGTTCAACCTGCCCGGCATGCAGGCCCCTTCGGGCGAACTGGACTACGTTCGCCAGCAAACCCAGTCGGCCATTCAGGCTGTGTTGAACGGTGAGCGCTGGGTGGACCTGCCCCCCGGCCCCTCGCTGGTGCGGCGTTTGCAGCACGAAATGGCGCGCTCCGCCGAGCTGACCTCGCATTCATACGGCAAAGAACCGCGACGGCATGTGCGGATATTCAGGGAGTAGATGAATGGAGAGTAGAGAGTAGTGTTGTCCTTGCGCAACTCTCTACTTTTTCTGTTCTCTATTCTCCGCTCTCTATTCTCTAAACTATGTTCATTACACTCGAAGGCCCTGAAGGCTCCGGCAAGACCTCCCACATCCCCTATCTCGTCGAATACCTGCGTGAGAAAGGCTATACCGTTTTCCCCAACCGCGAACCAGGCGGAACGTCTATTGGCTAGCAAATCCGCGAAGTGATCCACGATTTGAAGAACGCTGAG
>JBJYWX010000513.1:0-774 GCA_046259695.1 Promineifilaceae bacterium (SeqCode)
CGTATCCTCAACGCCTTCACCCAGCGTGACCAGGCGCAGGAACATCTGTCGTGCTGCTTCCTGCTGCGCCGGATTGAGACAGTTGTAATTTTCTTCCGCGCGCCGGCCCAGGGCACTGAGGACGCCGCCAAATCCCTCATAAGCCGCGCGAGTCATTACCTCATTTTGGCGCTCGTCGAAGAGCTCTGTCAGGGCATATTGCAGGAGAGGTAAGGCACCCGGCTCGTTGATCACATCGGCGATGATCACGGGCGTCAGGCCTTTTTCCATTTTCACGCCCCCTCTGCGCGCCGGCTCTTGAATGGCCCAGGTCAATTCTTCGGCCGTCATCGGCAGCACGATTTCCGTATTCTCCTTGATCCATTGACCCAACGGCTGGACTTGCAGCGGCCGGTCATAGAAATCGGCTCTGAGCGTGATCAGCACGCGCAGCGGGCTGCGCGGCGCCGTGATCGCCGCCAGCAAACTGTCCAGGAAAAAAGCGCGCCGCTCCTCATCTGCAACCAGCGTGAACAATTCCTCAAACTGGTCAATCACCAGCAGCAGCTGAGCATCCTCTTCAGCAGGCAAGATACGACGGATGGTGCGCAGCATGCCCCGTTTATCTTTCTGCATCGGCTCCACCAGGTCGGGCGGCGGATCTACGGCGACAGGCAATAAGGCCAGCGCCAGTTCCTCCAGCGGGTATACTCCAGGCACCATCTCGGCCACGAACCAGTTCTCAGAGCCCTTGATCGCGCCCTGGCGCAGGGCGGGGATCAGGCCCGCCTTGAC
>JBJYWX010000513.1:784-2622 GCA_046259695.1 Promineifilaceae bacterium (SeqCode)
GTCCCACGACGGCGACAAAACGGGACTCACAAAAATGCTCGACCAGCTGCTCAATCAGCTTTTCGCGGCCGTAGAAGTCGGCCGCATCCGTTTCCTGAAAGGCGCGCAGCCCTTTGTAAGGATTGGCGACATCGATAATGGCCGGAACGGATACCTCGGCCGCCACCGCCCGTCCTAAATCCCCGCCACGAATCGCCTGCCGGAAAGCCCGGGCCATGGCCAGGACATTGTCATAGCGATCGGCCGGCTGCTTGGCCGTAGCCCGCTGCAGCACGTCGTCAATCTGCCGCGGAAGGTCGGGCCGGCTGGCGCTCACCGGTGGAATGGGTTCGTGCAGCTGTTTCTGGATGATCATGGCCAGGGGCACGTCGGGAAACGGCCGTTCCCCGGTCAGCGTCTCATACAACACCGCGCCCAGACTGTACACATCTGACCGCGGGCCGACTGCCTCATCCCGCAGTTGTTCCGGCGAGACGTAATCCGGCGTGCCCAACATCGCTCCGGCAGCCGTCAGCTGCAAACCGCCCACCATTTGCTTGGCGATGCCGAAATCAGAGAGATAAGCATTCCCCGCTTCATCCAGCAAAATATTAGCCGGCTTGATATCGCGGTGAACCACCCCCTGGCGGTGGGCGGCCGCCAGGGCGGAGGTAATCTGAGCGACCATCTTCTCGGTCGGTTCGATGTCCCAGGGACCGTTTTGCAGCGAAGTCAACAAATTCCCGCCGCGCAGCAGGCGCATGACCAGGTAAGCGCCATCCGGTTCTCGCCAGTAGTCATAAAGGGGCACAATGTAAGGGTGCTCCAGCCGCGCGATCACCTGCGCTTCAGCTTCGAAGCGGCGAATAAATTCCGGATCGTCGGCGTATTTATGGCGGATGACTTTGACAGCCACCTCGCGGCTCACGGCCGGCTGCACGGCGCGGTGAACAGCGCCAAAGGTGCCCTCGCCGATCTTCTCTTTCAACTCCAGACCGCGCACGCCCCGGGTAGTCGGCGGGGAAAAATTTAAATCTCCGGCTCGAATCTGCTCATAGCGTTCCGTCGTGCGCGCCGCCGGCGCCATGCCCAGTTCTTCGGCCAACAAGCGGCTGAAGTGCTCATACACGGCCAGCGCCTCCGTCCGCTGACCGTTGAGGGCCAGGATCTTCATCAACTGGCGGTAGGCGCTCTCGCGCAAATCGTCTATCGCTATCTGCTGCTCGGCATAAGCGCGCGCCGCGGCGTAAGCTGCCTCCCGCGTGGCCACGATGGCTAGGGTCTCCAGGGCGTCAAGCGCCTGGCGCCGGTAGCGCTGGCGCTGCGCTTCGGCCCACGCTTCAAATTCATTGCTGTCGTCGAGATAAAAATCGGCCAGGAAATCACCCTGGTACAGCGCCACGGCCGATTCCAGATTCCGGCGGCAGTCGTGACAAAGCAAGATATCCAGATGGTCGTGGGTCTGAGTTCTTTCGATGAACGATTCAAAATGCTGAACATCACTGCTCACATCGGCCAGGGGGTTTAATTGGATAGTATGGCGGTTGGCCAGCAGCAGGGGCACGGCCGTTTCGATCCTGTTCTCCCCATCTTCGCTCTTTTGCGGCAGGTCCGGTACCGCGCGGCGTAAATTATAGATGATCTGGCGCAGGTTTTGGCGCGCCGATCGCTCCGGCATACCCGGCCAGAGCAGGGCCATCAATGTTTCGCGACGCTGCGGTGTTTTTGACTCAGCCGCGAGGTAAACCAGCAAGGCCTGCACCTTGGCCGTGCGAAAGCCGCCCAGGGGCTCGCTGTTCAGCAGGGCCTGGAAACGGCCGAACAGTGAAAGGGATAGGGCACTCATCAAGTACTACCTC
>JBJYWX010000514.1:0-3679 GCA_046259695.1 Promineifilaceae bacterium (SeqCode)
TCGCGAGCTCACGTAAGACTCCAGGGGAGCCCTCCTTCTTCCTCGAATGGCCCGGTATCACCAGCCGGGCCATTCCCTTTTCAATGCGGCTCGATGATCACCTTGTCCCATTGTGGTTTAAAGATCGTATCATGTACGTAATGCTTCACCCAGGGTTTCACAAATACGTGATAGTTGAGGTATACCAATGGAGCTATGGGGGCTTCCCGGACTAGAATCTCTTCTGCTTGGCGGAAGAGCTCTAGGCGATAGCCGTGATCCAGAGAACCACGCGCTTCCGCAATCAATGCCTCATACGCTTGGTGACGCCATTTTGTTACAACATTTACACAAACTCGCAGGAAATTGTCAGGGTCAGGATAATCGGCCGTCCAACCGGGGAGTTCAATCTGTGGCCTCCTCTGCGAAGCAACTTTGTGGAAATCATTCCAGCGGACCACTTCATGATCAATGTTGACACCTAGAATGTCTTGCCAGGGAAGAAGAAGATGCTCTGGCAAAAGATGCGCATTATATTGCTGGAGTATGATCCTAATGGAGGGAAATCCTCTACCACCCGGATAGCCCGCCTCAGCCAATGACCGGCGCGCGCCATCCGGATCGAAAGGCAAACCGATATCCGGCACGTGCCCGGGCAGTCCTGACGGGACCAAGCCTCCTGTGGCCGGTGTGTCGTGAATGGGCTTGAACCCCTCAGCTATCCGTCTGCGATCAATGGCCAGGACAAAAGCACGCCGCACACGTAGATCATCAAAGGGGGGCTGCTCCACATCGAAACATACAATCTCGTTCTGATAGTGCGGTCCGCTTCTGTATTCTTCCCAGAAAGATGGGTCGAATTCAGAGGATTCGCACAGCTCTGGCGATACCCAGCCAAGAACATCGAGCATATCCTTACTATAGGCGGAAAGTCTTTGTCGAAGAGATGGATACGACCGGTATTCGATCTGCTTTACATTGCCCTCAAGTCGGCCGTGATAGCTGGAACTGCGGTGCAGTACTAGCAGCTCTTCATCTTGCGATTTAACTTCATAGGGTCCGCAGGTTGCAATATGATCGGGCTCTGCCCATTGCTTTCCAGACCTTTCAATCACGTGTCTTGGCACAGCCGCAGCAACGTCGTTACACAAAACCTGTAGGAAATAGGCAGCAGGTTGCCTAAGTTTTATCTCCAATGTGAAATCATCCAGCGCCTCGAAACCCAGGCCATCGGTGCTATCCAGACGACCTTGATGATAGTCAGCTGTTCCATGGATGTCATCGAACAATCGTGAGTGAATTGGTCCATTATACGGATCGAGCATTCGGCGCCACGCATAAACGAAATCGTGGGCGGTGACAGGAACGCCATCGTTCCAGAGAACATCCTCACGCAAGTGGAAGAGATACGTAGTCCCGTTATCTTGTATCTCCCAGGATTGCGCCACGTCGGGCACAACATCAAGATCTGACGTTAGTTGCACCAGCCCCGGGAATAGACCCAGGTTCCAATATCCTGGATTAATCGGATCTAGACCACTACCCAGATCGCCCGCTAAACATCCCAGTCGCAGCACAGGCTTCAGTTCCGATGACGGCTCGATTCGCGGTTTCTCTGCCAGGCGACCTGCTTCCTCATGCGGTTCAATGATCATCTTGTACCACTGTGGCCTGATGTAATTGTGAGGTGTTTTTACCCACGGTTTTACCATGCTCCTGACACCGAAATAGTAATAGGGAACGAGCGGCGCCTCCTGGACCAGGATCTCTTCCGCCATCCGGTAGAGTTCGAGACGGCTGCTGTTGTCACCCAACACTCTCGCCTCGCTGATCAAAGATTCATATTTCTTGTGCCGCCATGGGGTTTCTTTGTGCACGGCGACACGTAGGAAATTATCCGGGTCAGGATAATCTGCCGACCAGGCTAAATTGTAAATATGGGGTCGTTCGCTCTGGATAGTTTCAAAATACTCTGACTCGGCGGCTTCCCTCCAGGTGATTCTTACACCCAGTTCATCCTCCCAGCACTTAAGAGCATACTTAGGAAAACGCTGCGCCTCCACGGGCAATACGATAGCACTCAAAGGAGGCAGACCTTTGCCTTCAGGATAACCTGCCTCGGCGAGGAGCTCGCGGGCTCTGTCTAGGTCGAAGGGCAGGGCAATGTCAGGAACATGCCCGAATATCCCGGGCGGCACGAATCCGCCGGTGGCCGGAGAATCTTGCTCGACGCCCAATGCCGTCGCCAATTGCCGGCGATCGGTGGCCATGGCGAACGCGCGGCGCACACGCGAATCGTCGAATGGGGGTCTGGAAACATCAAACACGTAATACCCTGTTACAAGTGTCGCCCCATTCCAAATCTCGCCGGTATACTGCTGCATCACTTCTCTAAAATCAAGCGCATCGCTCAGAATGCCCGGGCAGATATCCACCTCGTTTGCGGCATATTGGCGCAGGCAATCGGTATGGCTTTCGTTGAAGTGAACTTCGACGCGTTCTACGTTGCCTTCCAGCTGCTCGCAGAAACCTGGATCACGGATAAAAGCCATCATGGCTTCGTCCCGCGTGTGCAGTCTGAAAGGACCGCTGCTAACGATGTTTTCAGGATCGGTCCACGCTTCACCATATGCTTCAATAACGTGCCTCGGCACGGCATTGGCAACAGGATCTCCCATCAGCTGCAGAAAGAAGGCTACCGGTTCGGCCAGCTCTACCTTCAAGGTACGGTCGTCGAGCGCCTTGAAACCCAGCACGCCATCCCTTACCTTGTGGCCCTGGTGGTAATCAGCCGCGCCGGTAATATCATAAAGAAGCTCCGCATAAGGTGACCCGTGCTCGGGATCCAGCGTCCGGCGCCAGGCGTAAACAAAATCGCCGGCAGTCACCTGGCGCCCGTCGCTCCAGTAGATATCCTCCCGCAGATGAAACAAGTAGGTACGACCGTTATTCAGAATCTCCCAGCTTCTCGCGGCTGCCGGTACGATATCCAGATCCGAAGACACTCGAACCAGGCCGGGGAACAAACCGTAATCGGCTACCCCATCGACGATCAGGTCCAGGCTATTCGGAACTGGCAAACTGGCTATTCGCAGTGTTTGCCGTGCACGGTCCTGTGATTTCACCGCTGGGCTTGCCGTGCCGCGCCCTTTTAAGGCAAAGCTCTCGTCGTAGGCCTGGCGTGCGCCTTCGAAGTCAAAGGCATTGGTATAGGTCAGGCCCAGCTTCATCAAGACCCGCGCCGCTTCTTCGTAGTCGCCCCTTTCCGTCAGGATGGCCAGCGCCCGTTTGTAATGAGCCACTGCCTCCTCAGTGGCGTAGAGCAGCCGCGCCGCGTCCCCGGCCTGCAGTAGATAAGCAAGCGCCTTCTCATAGCGTCCCGCCTGGTCAAAATGCCAGGCCAGCTCCGCCGCCTGCGCCCTGGTGTCTTCCGCCAGCGCTTCCAGCTTCAGACCTACCGCCTCGTGCAGGCAGACGCGTTCGGCATCCGCCAGTTCCTGGTACAGGTACTGCTGGAATAATTGGTGGCGAAAACGGTAGCGCGCCAGGCGACGGCCGTCCCGCCAGGCCAATCCCTCTGCGTCGACCAGGCGATGCTGCTTCTCGACCTCGCGGCTCAGCCGGCGCACCAGGACACGTTCATCAAGACCGCAAATCTCCGCGGCGATACCGGCCGTGAACGTCTCCCCTTCCACGGCGG
>JBJYWX010000515.1:0-7325 GCA_046259695.1 Promineifilaceae bacterium (SeqCode)
GAGTATTACAATGCACTTAGCGGTCAACCACCCCCGACGGCGGCCGATGTGTTTGGCTGGACGGCGGCAGTGTTCATTGATCTGGCTATCCAGGCAAGCCGAGACGAAAGTGAAGAAAGGGAGCCACCAGCATGAGTGATGTAGAAGGTGAGGCCCACAGTCGCTGCGAAGAGCTTCAGGATACGTTTTTTGCTGACCGCTCGTTGATTATCGCCGCCAATCGCGGGCCGGTTGTGTTTCAGACGGCCGAAGACAACAGTCGTACCTTCACGCGGGGAACCGGTGGGCTGGTGACAGCCCTCGTAAGCCTGGCGCAGCATACAGACGCGACATGGATAAGCTGCGCGCGTACCCAGGAAGATATGGAATGGGAGCGGGGCAAAGTCTCGTTATGGAAGAGCCGCGATACGATGCATGTGCGTTTCCTTTCGCCGCAGGAGAAGATGTACGACGATTACTACAATGTTATCGCAAATCCTTTGCTCTGGTTTTTGCAGCATAGCATGTGGGATATACCGCGCAAGCCGATCATTGATCGTTCTACCTGGCGCGCATGGGATGAAGGCTATGTGGCCATGAACCGGCTGTTCGCGGAGGCGATTGTTGAACAAACGCTTGCTGCCGCAAAACAGCCAGTGGTGATGCTGCAAGATTACCATCTCTATTTGACGCCGCGCATGGTGCGGACACAACTGCGGCCAAAGGATAGGCCAGTGATCGTGCATTTTACGCACATTCCGTGGCCGGGCCCAGATTATTGGTCCATCCTGCCGCCGGAGATGCGCAACGCGATCCTGGAAGGGTTACTAGGGGCTGATATCCTTGGTTTTCAAACGCATGATGATGTACTGAACTTCATCCGCACCTGCCAGCAATATCTGAGCCGGGTCGGGGCTAAGTTCAAGACGCAGCGTGTCTGGTATCGCAACCATGCGACGCATATACGCGCATTCCCGATTTCAATCGATGTGCAGGCGCTCGAGCGCCTGAGCCGCACGAAGCGAGTGGGTGAACTGCGACGCGAGATAGAGGAGATGATTGGCGAAAAGCATCTTATCTTGCGGATAGAGCGCGTCGAACCGAGCAAGAATATCGTGCGTGGCTTCCAGGCGTATGAAGAAATGCTCACTCTTTACCCGGAGCACCGGGGTAATGTACTATTCCTGGCACTGCTGGTGCCTTCACGAATGGATTTGGGAGAGTACCGCGACTATCTCGATGAAATTATGGCGGCGATCGGACATATCAGCGCTTCATTCGCCAGCGGCGATTGGGAACCGGTGCGCGTATTGTTGGGTGAGGGCTACGAACGCGCGGTCGCGGCGATGCAGCTTTCCGATGTGCTGCTAGTGAATTCTATCGCGGATGGGATGAATCTGGTGGCCAAAGAAGGGCCGATCGTCAACCGGCGGAGTGGGCAGCTTGTGCTCTCGGAACGGACTGGAGCGCGGGAACAGTTGCAGTCGGCGGCCATTGTCATTTCGCCCTGCGACGTTTCGTCGACGGCTGACGCCCTGCATGATGCCCTGACAATGCCGGCTTCTCTCAAGCGCCAGCGCGCCACGGAGTTGAAAACGCTGGTAGCACAAGAGGATGTATTCTGGTGGCTGTGCCGGCAAATCGAGACTATAGAACAATTGGGGCTCTAGAATGAGAAGGGCGCAGGTGAAGACGGCGATGCTCCATTACACAGCGCCTCCGGTTGTTGGCGGCGTTGAAGGAGTTATTGAAGCGCACGCGCGCGTCTTTTTGGAGGCAGGTTACCCGGTGACTGTTGTGGCCGGGCAAGGAGATGCAGGGGCTCTGCCGGTTGGTACAGAGATGGTGGAGATTCCTGAAATGAACAGTCAGCACCCGGAAATAGCGGCGATGAGTACCGCTTTGGAGAAGGGAAAGCTGCCACAGAACTTCACCGTACTCAAACAGAATCTGCGAAGAAAGCTCAACATGGTGCTGGATGGCTTCGATACCGTGATTGTGCACAATGTATTTACGAAGCATTTCAATCTGCCGCTGACGGCCGCCCTGTGGGATCTGCTGGACGAGGGCGCCATAGCGAATTGCATTGCCTGGCACCATGACTTTACTTGGACCAGCCGGCGGTCGCGATGGAAAGTACATGAAGGTTATCCGTGGGATTTGCTGCGGACGTTTCGCAGCGATGTGATCAATGTAACGGTATCAGAAGAAAGACGCGAAGAATTGAGGGAGCTTTACCAGTGCCCGCGAGAGGAGATCCGGGTGATCTATAACGGCGTCGACCCGAAGGGGATGTATGGGCTTGGCAGCGCTGGATGGGACTTGTGCCAGCGGCTGGGCCTGTTGGCAGCAGATTTGATTCTGCTGATGCCGGTGCGCGTGACGCGGGCGAAGAATATTGAATTTGCGTTGGAGGTCGCGGCGGCATTGGCGGCTAGCGGTTTGCGACTTAAGCTTGTGTTGACCGGTCCGCCCGATCCCCATGATGATAAAAGCATGGCGTATTTTCGTGAACTGCAGGCGCGGCGCGATGAGCTGGGGCTGAGCGAGGTGATGCATTTTGTGTATGAATCCGGCCTGAATAGCGCTGAACGGTATGTGATTGATCTAAACGTCGTCGCGGACCTGTACCGACTGGCTGATGTGCTGTTCATGCCCAGCCACCAGGAAGGGTTTGGAATGCCGGTTCTGGAAGCAGGTCTTTTAGGTCTGCCCGTTGCTGCTTCGACGGCCGTACCAGCGGCAGTAGAGATTGGTGGCAACGACATTTTTGTTTTCGATCTCGATCAGCCGGCGGCAGACCTGGCGGAGGAACTGGCGTTATGGGCGGAGGATGATGCGCGGCTGAGCCTAGCCCGGCGCACACGCCAGCGCTATACGTGGCATGCAATCTTCCACAACGAGATTGAACCCTTGCTTACCCTTCAACCCGCCGAATGATTTCCTGCGAAAAGCGCAGCATTGTGCAGCGCCTGGCCGATGCGCCTTACCTATGGCTGTTTCTCGATTATGACGGCACGTTGGCGGATTTTGCCGCGACGCCCGAGGAGGTTATCCCGGACGGCGAGTTGATAGCGCTCATTGCCGAGCTGGAGGCTCACCCGGATATTCGGGTCAGTATTATCAGCGGGAGGCGGTTGGCGCATATCCAAGAGCTTGTACCTGTGGAAGGTATCCTTAAGGCAGGCAGCTATGGTCTTGAGCTACAAACTCCCGATGGTTCGACATTGAATCGCATTGAGTATGAGGTTGTTCGGCCGGTGGTGGCGCGGATTAAGGAGCGCTGGGAAGATTTGTTGGCGGGGCGGGGCGGTTTCTTCCTGGAAGACAAAGGATGGACCGCAGCAATCCATGCAAAAGATGCTGACCCAGAAGAAGCAATGGCGGTGCTAAAGCAGGCAGAGCACGAGGCAACCGAGCTTCTACTTGAATCGGAACCGGTAAGGCTCAAATTGCAGGGAGGCCATCTGTTTCTGGAATGCGCTCCCCGTGAGGTCGACAAGAAGCGAACGGTTGCTTATATGCTTGATTCTTTCCCATGGAACGCGGGTGCGTTGCCCGTCTATTTGGGGGATGATGATAAGGATGAAGTGGCGTTCGAAGCTGTTCAAGCAGCAGGTGGACTCGTGGTCGCGGTGGGAGAGCGGTTGAAGGAGAGTACTGCGGACTGCTGGCTCGCGTCACCGAAAGAAGTTAGGAACTGGCTGCGCAACTTACTGGAAGCAAGGGCTGTGTAGTTCCTCATATCCTGCAGTTCAAAATCCAGATCCAGCTGTATTACTTCCCTGAATGAACCTGGTTTGTTGAAGCCACTATGCTCGTGGTGAATCGCCGCCCCTAGATATACCTCGAATTGTATCCGCGGCTATGAACGGGCCTATTGATGTCGGCCGGATCCTGCCCTACCTTTATTATTGTAGTGGCTATTTAATGACGATTTGCGCGTGGACAGCCCGGAGAGAGCTTGCACTCAGGGCTACGCGTTAAAGAAGGAGAACATTCAATGGAAGTGTTTCCATTCCAGGAGCTTGATAGAAGTGTCATCTGTAAAAGCGGCCTACCGGGGCCGGGTTGACACACTATTCGTCACCCCTTTGGAAAAATTGTGGGGAAGGTACGATCCGGTTACTGGCCATGTGACAGATCAAGAGTGACAAAGTTCGATTAAGGACAGCGACCTGCATAATCTGGCAGTGCAGTATACGCTGGGAAACAGCGGAAGGGTTCTCGCGGGCCCTCGGGAGGAACTACCTGAGCGGGAACCGCTGGCAGCCGTGTTCCGATTCTAGGCGCCTGAATAGTGAACGTGATGTAGAGACTTGGCGCAGGCGATTTTGTTGTCGGGACCCTTACAGAATGAGTCCAGCAGAATATGAGGACAATGCCAATGAATGAGCTCGATTTTACGATAGAAATGAACAGCGAAAGCCTAAACGATCGCGTCGAAAGTGAACTTTTTATTGAAGCGGATGAACGCTTGCGCCAGCTAGCAAGCGGGCATAATGATCTTACCGGCGCGGCGATCAATATACGCCGGCCGGCGAAAACAAAGACCTCATTTCTATATGAGATCACGGTTGCCGTCTATGCCCGGCCTGAGCAGATCGCCGCAACCGCGAAGGAGGGCGATCCCAAAATAGCGTTGAAGCAGGCACTGAGCGCAGTCGAAAGGCAGGTGCGTGATAAGCGCGCCAAGCTGCGCAAGAGTTGGGAACGCCCGGGTAATGATCCGGTTACCCAGGAAGTAATCGCGGTAACAGCGGCCGAAGAGGTAGAAGAATCAACAAGCTAACCCACTGGAATGGCGGAACGAAAGTTATGCGGCTTGGGCGGCAGGCGGCCCGAACCTTGCCGCGTGTTGCTGTCGATCTTCAAATTGTGCAGAAGCTACAGCAAAAAGAGGCGTGAAAAGGGAAGTGGATTATGGAACAAGTTATTGGACTATTCAGCAGTGAAGCAGAGGCGCGGGCAGCATCCAAGGCGCTTCAGGAGGCGCAATTGGGGCCAAGTGATATTCGGGTTATCAAAACCTGGTATGATGAGCTAGAAACGCAGTTTGAGTTTCTGCCGGTATCGCGCCCAACCTCAACCATTTCGGGTGCAGTAGGACCGCGCGGCCGTGTCGATACTTCGGCGGAGTTGGGCGGTCAAGGGGCTGAATTCTTCAAGCGCAGCCTGGAAAGAGGCGGCGCATTGGTATTGGTTCAGTTGTCGGACGATTCCTATTGGGAGCGTGCCGAGAGCATCCTTGACCTGCAAGAGGCTGTCGCTGTCGCCGTGCGAGCCAGCTGAAGCCGCCGTGGCAGTGCCACCCCTTGGAAGCTTATACTTCTAGGGCCCAATACTCTGGATTATAGGCGGGAAGCTCGCAGCGCATGGGCTTCGTGCTTCGTTCACCCAGGGCATAAGCTGCCTGCATCAACGTGTGAATCTGGGAGGTGCCTTCGTAGATGACGGCGCTTTTGGAATTGCGTAAGTGCCGTTCGACGTTGTACTCATCAGAATAGCCATAGGCGCCGTGTATTTGTACGGCGTCGTCTGCCGCGCGACGGGCGGCATCGGTACAGAACCACTTGGCCATGCTTGTTTCGCGCGTATTGCGCATGCCGAGATTTTTTAGCCAGCCCGCTTTCCAAACCAACAACTGGCCAATATCTATGCTTTGAGCCATTTGGGCCAGCATTTGCTGCACCAACTGGTGTTTGGCAATAGGTTTGCCAAACGTTGTGCGGGATTTGGCATAATTGATGGACTCTTCAAGGCAAGCTTTCATCACACCCACGGCGCCGGCGGCCACACCATAGCGCGCGTTGTCCAGGGCGCTCATAGCGATCTTGAAGCCTTCACCTTCCTCGCCAAGGCGGTGCGTGGCGGGCACACGCACATCATCCATGGCAATCCAACCGGTGTCGCTGGCACGCACGCCCATTTTCCCTTCAATAGATCCGGTAGTGAGCCCGTCCCAACCACGCTCCAAGATAAAGGCGCTGATACCCCGGGTGCCTTTGTCGGGATCGGTCTTGGCAAAGATGAGGAAACGGTCAGCGATGCCGGCAAGAGTTATCCACATTTTCTCACCGGAAACGAGGTAGTCACTGCCATCGCGACGGGCACGGCTGGCCAAGGCGGCGACGTCCGATCCGGCGCCCGGTTCGGTCAGACCAAAGCAAGCCAGGAGCTCGCCCGTGGCCAGTGGCGGCAGGAAGGTTTCTTTTTGCTCGTCGGTGCCCCATTGGAAGATGGGCATAGCATGCAAGCCAAGATGTACGGCGATGGTTTCGCGCACCGATGAGTCGCCAAACTCAAGACCTTCGGAGATGATTCCAAGCGAAATGTAATCCATGCCGGCGCCGCCGTAGCGGGCTGGCAAGCAGATGCCCATGAAGCCGAGCCCTGCCATCTTGGGCAGCAGTTCAAGAGGATACGTATGGTTGCGATCATGTTCCTTTATGATGGGCAAAACCTCTTTGCGCGTGAAGTCGTAAACCATTGCCTCAACCATTTTGTGGTCTTCATTGTAACTAAAGTCCATGATTTCCTCTCTGTAGCCAGCTTATCCGCCGCGCCCGGCCGTCACTGAAGCATAGCACCTTCGTGCTGAACGCGAGCAATCCGCCAATTATCCCATGGACCGTACTGTCTGGGCAACAGCGAACAAAGGTGTTGTGGTGCAGCCAGCAAAGTTTGCCAAATAGCTGTGTAAGCTGATACGCTATCGCAGCGCCCACGGGTTGGTGCAGCATGCATATACACAGCGGAACTTAGCACGCTTAGGGAGTGGTGAGCGTACCTGCCGTTGTGAAAGTAAGCGAGGTAAGGATAACGTCATGGAAGAAGTTGTGATTGTCAGTGCGGTTCGAACGCCTATCGGCCGAATACGGGGCGCGCTGTCGGCGGTTCGCCCGGATGATCTGGCAGCGCTGGTCATTTCAGAAGCGATCGGACGAGCGGGCATAGACGCGGGAATCATTGAAGAGGTCTACATGGGTTGCGCAAATCAGGCAGGCGAAGATAACCGCAATGTGGCGCGTATGGCGCTATTGCTGGCGGGCGTGCCGGATCACGTTGCCGGCGTGACCTTCAATCGTTTATGTGCCAGTGGCTTGAACGCCGTTAATCAGGCGGCGCGCGCTATTAGATGCGGTGAAGGGGACGTGTTTGTGGCCGGCGGCGTAGAAAGTATGACGCGCGCGCCCTATTCGCTGCCGAAGAACCCCCAGGCTTTTGGCCCATCGGGAAACGTGACGGGGTGGGATACGACCCTGGGCTGGCGCTATCCTAACCCGCGCATGGAGGCGATTTTCCCACTCGAGGCCATGGGTGAAACAGCCGAGAATATCTATGAG
>JBJYWX010000516.1:0-5451 GCA_046259695.1 Promineifilaceae bacterium (SeqCode)
GCGGAATTAAGCAACCTGTCCGCTTTGCAAGAATTCAACCTGTTGGGCAATAAAAGCCTGTGTTGGGAAACGACGGCGGCCAGGCAGTGGGCCTTGACGCTGCCGGTCTACTCCGGCCCGACGGACTGCTCGTACCTGCCGTTTCTGCCGCGCCTCTACTTCAAAGAAAGTACCGGCAGCGGCAGCCTGACTTTCGTGAAATCGGCCGTGCCGCGCGACGGTACCGACTTTACTTTTGACTTAAGCGGCCCCGCCAATCCAACCGCGCCTACTTTCCTGAATAAATGGGGTAGGGAAGGCAGCGGTGACGGAGAGTTTCAGTACCCGGATGGTATTGCCCTGGATGCGGCGGGCAACATCTATATAGCCGATTACGGCAACAATCGCATTCAAAAATTTGACAATAATGGCCGCTTTATTACCACGTGGGGTGGCGAAGGCAGCGCTGAAGGCCAGTTTGTTTCCCCATCCGCGGTAGCCCTGGACAGGGAGGGCAACGTCTACGTGGCCGATGCTGGCAATGACCGCATCCAGAAATTTGACAATAATGGCCGCTTTATCATCAGTTGGGGCAGCGAGGGCAGCGCCGAAGGTGAGTTCAACTACCCTGCTGGTGTGGCTGTGGATGCGGCGGGCAATGTCTATGTGGCCGATGCGGGCAACAATCGCATCCAGAAGTTTGACAGAGATGGCACCTTCATCAGCCAGTGGGGCAGCTACGGCAGCGGCGACGGACAGTTTGATTTCCCGCTTGATGCGGCGGTGAACGCAGCGGGCAACGTTTACGTGGTCGACGGTGGAAATTACCGTGTCCAGAAGTTTGATAAAAATGGCGCCTTCATCAGCCAGTGGGGCGGCCAGGGCAGCGGCAACGGACAGTTCGAATACCCATCTGCTGTGGCGATTGACGCGGCGGGCAATGTCTATGTCGCCGAACAGGAAGAAATCTGGGGCGGCAACCACCGTATCCAGAAGTTTGAAAAAGACGGGAACTTTATCAGCAAGTGGGGCAGCGAAGGCAGCGGTGACGGCGAGTTCAGTTACCCATCCGCCGTGGCCGTGGACAGGGCGGGCAACGTTTATGTTGCTGATTCCGGCAACGACCGCATCCAGAAGTTCCTGGCTACCAGCTTCGTCCTTGATGATGCCGGCGCGGATGACGGCGATGCCGTCGGCGTCACTGTCTTATTCGACAAGCTGCCAACCGGCTTGTACAAAGTGACGGAACAGGCCGCCGGCGGCTGGGAATTGGCGGACTTGAGCTGCATTGGCGACAAAAGTTCCCAGATTACCGTCGATCTGGCTCATCGCGCAGTGACGATCGACCTGGCCGCAGATGAGCACATCACCTGCCTTTTTGCCAACCGCTTACCGTAGGATTCGCTGGCTAAAGCCAGCGCTACGAACCTAAGCCCGTTCGCAGAACGCATTTATTGCTCGGCCGTCTAGAGTTCTTTGGGAATGGCTTCCTGCCCCTCGACGAGATGTGCAAAACGGCCGTTTCGTAATTCTTCGAGCAGCGTCTGCGCCTCTTGCAGGTCGGCCGTTTCAAAACCCTCCGTGAACCAGCCAACTATGCCGGCCAGCAGCCTGTGTGCCTCCTGCTCCTGCCCCTGACGCTGCCACAAGCGGGCCAGGCCAGTCGCCGCCCGCAGTTCCAGCGCTTTGGCCCCTTGATGGCGCGCGATTTCCAGCGCCTCTCGGAAACAGGCCTCGGCCGCCGGCGCATCTTCGCCCTCAAACAGAACCTCCCCTCGCAGCCGCTGCAGCTCCGCGGCGAAAAATTGCTCACCGGTATTTTCGGCTAATGCCAGCGCATCCTGCAAAACCTTTTCACGCTCCCCATCGCCTGCGTTAGCTTCGGCCAGAAGGGCAAGGCCAAGGGTCATGTTTGAGATATGATTGATTTCCTGGCAGTCAGACAACCCTTGATGCAAGTTGGCCAAGCCTTCATTTTTTTGCCCGAGGAACAGCTGCGCCCTGCCCTGAAAGATCGCTGCCCAGGCCGCGAAGAAGTCAAACCCTTCATCGAAAGCGAGGCGCAGTAGTCGCTCCGATAGCGAGCTGACGAGTTGGTATTCTCCCCGAAGGAGACGGACGACGCAGCCGGCCATCGCCAGGGACAGGGCCAGGCTGTAGGAATGATCCATTTCTTCTGTCTGCGCGATGGCCAGTTGGCAACGCTTTAATGCCTGGTCAGGATAACCCAAAAACCACAGCGCTCTGGCCGACAATGTCAGGGCGGTCAGACCGATATTCTGGCCAATTGGTGAAAGAAAAAGGTTTTGTTCCTGGGGATCATGACTGCTTATTGTCGCCTCAAGGTGCTCATAGGCCAGGCTAAATTCCCCCTGGTAGAACCGTACCATGCCCAGAGCCAGGTTCGCCTCAGCCATCTGTGAGTTATTGCCACTCTTTTGGGCCAGGCTTTGGAGCTGCAAACCGGTATCGAGTGCCTTGCTGTAATCTGCGCGGGTCAGGTAACTGGTCCATAGCAACAGTTGGGCCATGAACTGCTCGTCGGTGTCGCCAATCTGCCGGGCTAAGTCGCGGGCGCGGGCATAACTCCGTCGCACTTCGTCTGCTGCATATCCTCGGGCGGCGCGTAAAGGAGTGCCCAGCGCCATCTGCAGCGCCAGTTCCAGCCGCGCACGCTGCTCTTTTTCATCAGAATCCCCCGTGTTTGGCAATTTGGCCAAAAGGGCCAACCCCCTGTGGAAATAAGCGATGGCGGCTGCATTGGCCGACAATAAATAGGCTCTCTCGCCGGCCGTGAGCAAATAACGCGCTGCTTTCTCCGCGCACCCGGCCGCTTCAAAGTGTCGGGCCAATTCGGCAGCATGCTCGGCACTCTGATCGGCATAGATCGCTTCTAAAGCGAGACCTGTCGCTTCGTGAATATGCGATCGGGCCACGTCATCCAGCTGCTGGTAGGCGAACTGCTGGAAAAGGTGGTGGCGAAAACGGTAGCGGGAAACCGTCAGACCATTATGGTTCTCGCGCGAGCCGGCCTCAACCAAATGGTGTTCGTGGGTCAGGGTCTCGCTCAAACAACGGATGACCGGCCCGGCTTCTTTTCCTGCTACGGCGGCTGCCACTTCGGCCAGGAAAGTCTGGCCCTGGACACTGGCCACAGTCAAAATCTCCTGGCAATTAGGCGTCAGGCGCTGCATGCGTTCACTGATCACCGCTTCAACCCTGGCCGGCAGCAGTTCCCAATCCAGCTCCTTGTTAACCACCCAAAAGCCCTGCTCATCCCTGGCCAGTTCTTCCCGTGTTTTCAGCCCGCTCATCAATTCCACTGTAGCCAGGGGATTGCCTCCGGTCCGTTCAAAGAGGCTGTCCCGAAAGCGCTTATCCAGGCGATTGGGCTCGCTGTCGATATAAGCTTCGATAAACGCCCGGCCGTTTGCCCGATCCAGGTCGATCTGAATTTCGCCGTGTTGTCGCTGTAAGCCATTGACGGTTGGCAGCAGAGGATGGCGCCTCAACTCCCCCATCTCGTACGCAGCCCAATCAACTTCCTCCGGCCGGTAGGTGCCAATGATCAGCAGCCGGCTGCCAGCCAGGTGCCGGCCCAGGTGAAAGAGCAGGCTGGCCGAGACGGCATCGATCCAGTGCAGGTCATCCAGAACCAGGATCAGGGGATGGCTGTGGGCTACTGCTAGCAACACTTCGGTTACCTGTTCGAACAGCGCTGTCTCAACCGGCATCGCCTGGTCTGATCGAGAAATAGGCTGCTCCCTGCTGCCGTTGTCCGGCAGTAGCGTACCGGGTAAATCCGGACCCGCTTCAGCCAGGATCTCTTTGATGCTTGACTTAGCTGCCAGCAGTCGTTGGACCGGCATTTTCTCCGCGTCCGGCCAATCGAGATCATCCCCGGCCTGCCCGCTCAGCATGCGCAAAGCTTCACGGAAGGGCTGGTAAGGATCGCCCAGGCCAAGCTGGCCATCACAGCAACCATATGCTACCAGCAGGCGTTCGTCAGCCGCCATGGCCCGGCGACAAAACTCGGCGGCCAGGCTCGTCTTGCCGCTGCCGGCCTCGCCCTTGATAAAGAGCACCCGCCCCTGTCCGGCCAGAACCCGGACCAGATGGACCTCTAATTTGGCCAGTTCCTCGCCACGCCCGGCGAATCGCCTTCGCAAAGCGGGCTTATCCAGCGAGTAGGTGGGCCGGGACGAGCGGTTAATAGCAGTCTCTCTGTCCTCCACCGGCCATGCTCTCGCGCCATCCTGGTCGCGAATTTGCTCATAAAGCTGCCGCGTTTTGTTTGAAGGCTCAACGCCTAAATCCTCATCCATGAGCTGCCGGCAGCGCTCGTATTGGGCCAATGCCGCTCTTCTCTGACCGGCCTGGGCCAGGTTGCGCATCAAGAGGCGGTGGGACGACTCGCGCCACGGTTCCAGGGCGACCAGCTGCCGGGCACACGCGGCCGCCTGGCCAAAATCACCCGCTTTTTCATAGAAGCTGCCCAACCGGCCCAGGATTTCCAAAGCCTGGCGGCGGTAGCGCTCTTGTCTTGATACAAGCCATAGCTCATAGGACGGGCTGGTAGACAGCGAGAATCCAGACATGAATTCTCCCTCGTACAGGGCAGCGGCCGTTTTCAGCGCTTCCAAACAGGTGGTGCAAAGGGGCAGCCCGCTGGCGCAGTGGGCTTTGAAGGTGTCCAGGCAGTGCTCAAATTCAGCTACATCAAGCCAAAGTTGGCGGCGCGGATTGAACTGAACGGTACGGCGTGAAGCCAATAGATAAGGATAGGAATCGCCGGTATCGCCGATCGCCGTGCGCAGGCGGTACAGCGCCTGGCGCAAGCTGGTTCTTGCCGCCTGATCTGTATGCCCCGGCCAGAGCAGCTCGGCCAGGGTGTCCCGCCGCTGGGGTCGACCTGCTTCCACCGCCAAGTAGGCCAGCAAGGCCAGGCATTTGTCCGTGGGGAACGTCAGCAGACGGCCGTCTATCGTGGCCTGAACCGTGCCAAACAATGTGATCGACAGTGGAGACATTCGTCAGCCGCTTTTCTGAAGGCAGGTGTTTGCGCCAGGCCAACCCTCTGGCGCAAACAGGAAACGAATTAGCATCAGTCCTGTCCAGGGAAAATAAATCCCTCAACATTAGACATTATAAAGGAACGAAACGGCCAGTTCAAGCACTTCCGGCGCGCCTGTCACGCTGTTGTCACGTTATTGTTACGCGCTGCTGCTAAGATGATCAATACTGGACGCGGTTTACATTGACTGGCAATCTTATCATCTCTGGGAGCGCCATGACCGGCAGCAAGAACAACTGGCACGATGCGGGGCAAAACTGCCGCTCTTATCTGCTGCGCTGCTGGCAGGAAGGGCCGCCGCCGAATGAGGGGGAGCCAGACGCAGCCTTCGTCTGGCGTTTCACGCTTATCCCTGTTGACGACCCATCCAAGGCCAGGGGCTTTGCCTGCCTGGAGGA
>JBJYWX010000517.1:0-3772 GCA_046259695.1 Promineifilaceae bacterium (SeqCode)
GAGCACGATGATACGGTCGCTGAGAGCCAGAATTTCATCCAGCTCCACGGAAACCAACAGGATAGCGGCGCCTTCATCGCGCGCGTCCAGCAGGGCGCGGTGTACGAATTCTATGCTACCCACGTCCAGACCGCGTGTAGGCTGGTTGGCGATCACTAGTTTCGGTTCGCCTTCCAGTTCCCGTCCCAGGACGACCTTCTGCATATTGCCGCCGGAAAGCGTGGCTATCTCTCCGCCGGGTCTTGCGCCGGCGATGGAGAATTCTTCGATGACGCGGCGCGAAAAGTCGCGCATAGCCTCCTTCTGCATAAATCCGAAGCGGTTAAACTCCGGCAGCGTATAGCGCGTGACAACCAGGTTCTCGTCGAGATTGGCCTCGGGATTGAGGCCCATTTCAATACGATCCTCGGGTATATGGGCCATGCCCATGTCGCGCCGCGTGCTCACCGGGCGGTGGGTAATATCCTGGCCGGTGAAGCGGATCTGGCCGGCTTCGACGGGCAGCATGCCGGCGATGGCGGCGACGAGTTCCGTTTGCCCGTTGCCGCTGACGCCGGCGATTCCCAATACCTCGCCAGCCCGAACCTGCGTGGAGAAGCGGAGGACGGCCGGGGTGCCGCGCGCATCGGCTACGGTGATGTTGTCAACCTCGAGAACAACTTCTCCAGGTTTGGGCGGGGCCTTTTCCAGCGTGAACTGGACATCACGGCCGACCATCATGCTGGCCATTTCGTTGATCGTTGTATCGGCGATGGCTTTGCTGCCGATCTTGCGGCCGCCGCGCATCACTCTGACGCGATCGGCTACGCTCTTTACTTCCATCAGCTTGTGGGTAATAAAGATGATCGTGTGGCCGTGCACGGCCAGGTTGCGCACGACGATCAGCAGTTCATTGACCTCCTGCGGCGTGAGAACGGCCGTTGGTTCGTCCAGGATCAAGATTTTGGCCTCGCGCTGCAGGACCTTCAGAATCTCCACCCGCTGCTGCATGCCCACCGAGAGATCGCGCACCTTGGCCTGCGGATCGACAGGCAGCCCGTAGCTGTCGGCGAGCTGGCGCACGATTTCGTTTTCCTCTTCCTTGCGCAATATGCCGGCGCTGCTGATTTCCGCACCGAGCATGATGTTCTCAGCCACCGTAAATCCGGGAACCAGCTTAAAATGCTGGTGCACCATGCCGATACCCTGGGCGATGGCGTCATTGGGATGGAGAATCATCACCTCCTGGCCGTTGACGTGAATGCGCCCGGCGTCAGGCTTGATCAACCCGTAGAGGATATTCATCAGGGTCGTCTTGCCCGCGCCGTTCTCGCCCACCAGGGCGTGAACCTCCCCCTCTTCGACGCTCAAGTCGACTTTGTTGCTTGCCAACACGTCTGACGAAGCAAAGTATTTCACGATGCCCGTCATCTCCACAGCAGTCGCCATAGCCGTACCCCTTCCTTACAACAAAAAAGAGACCTGGCAGGAAATAGTTACCCTGCCAGGTCTCGTACTAATCAGTAACTTCCAGACCGAACTTAATGCTCATCGGCAAACGTTTATTCCGCTGGCGCGATGCCGTCGCAGGCGGCCGTCGGATTGAGGGCATCACAGACCTCATACTCGCCGGACAGGATTTGCTCGCGATACTGTTCCACGGTTGCCTTGACGTCGTCCAGTTTAGCGGTCATATTGTCAGGACCTTCCTCGGCGAAGGTGTTCGATCCTTCATCCCAGGACAGGCCGGCGGCGCCGTCGGCCAGGCCCAGGGCCGAAAAGCCGCCCTGGAATTCGCCGTTCAGCGTGTTTTCGATCAGCTTGTAGGTGGTAACATCCACGCGCTTGAGCATAGAGACAATCACGCTGCCCGGCTGGATCCAATCCTGATTGGAGTCAACGCCGATGGCGAAATTGCCCGTCTGAGCAGCGGCTTCCAGGACGCCCTCACCGGAACGGCCGGCGATCTGGAATACGATGTCGGCGCCTTCTTCATACTGAGAAAGGGCTGTCTCAAGACCAAGCGTCGGATTTGAAAATTCAAAACCGAGGTAGCTGACCAGCACTTCACAGTCGGGGCAGACTTCCATCACGCCCTGCTTGTAACCGTAAAAGAACTGGTTGAGCGACGGCGCATCACCGCCGACGACGGCGCCAACCTTCTTTGTTTCGGTCATTGAACCGGCGACCAGACCAGCCAGAAAACTGGATTCATGCACGTCAATCTGGAAGGCGGCCAGGTTGTCCGGCAGCGATTCAGCAAATACGTCAGACGGCGCGCCAAACAACTGATCGGGGAATTCTTCAGCCAGGCTCAGCAGAAGCTCGGCGTCAATGGCCAGGCCAAGGACGAGGTCGTTGCCACCCTGGATGGCCGCGCGCAGCGCTGCTTCATGCTCGGGAATGCCGTTGGTCTCAATGACGGTCCCCGTCACACCCAGTTCTTCAATGGCCTGCAGCGCGCCGCGGTTCGCGGAATCGATGAATGAACGGTCACCGAGCGGGTTAGGCATCACCAGGGCAAACTTGAAAGCTGAATTATCAGGGGCCGCTTCCTCTTCGGCCGGAGCGCTTTCTTCTTCGGCCGGAGCGCTTTCTTCCTGCACGGCCGGGGTCTCGGCCGCCGGGCTGCTGCAGCCCAACAAAACAAGGGCCAACACGGATATCAATGCGAAAAACAATAGACGCTTCAACTGGGACATGGTTCTCTCCTTCTAACAACCTTGATTGGCGCTCAAACAGCAGTCAAATGATCGCGGCGGGGATATTTTGGACTTCGGCTGCTGAGGATGAGGCCTGCTGCCGCAAATCCTATTTTATGCATGCTCAAGCAGAGTTGGAAAATAATAGAACGAATTAAGCGAATTCGCAAATACATAGATGCCCAAAATTTGCGATCATTTTTTGTATTGTTGGCGCTTTCAGCCAAAGGCTTGAGCCGCCCGGACTAGCGCTTCGCCGCGGCGCGGCGCTTCAGCCATTCATATAGTTTGGGCGAAGCGACGATGAAGATGGTCATGGCGACCAGGATATTGCCCAGTTCGCGGGGCACACCGGCTTCCAACTGCAGGCCGTTATTGGTCCCCAGGCGCACGCCGCCCAGGAGAAAAGCGGTAATGACGACCCCCAGCGGGTGCTGCTGGCCAATCAGGGCCACAAAGATGCCGTCAAATTGATCGATGGCTGAAAAGCTGGAGACGAAGCGGTACTGCACGCCGATGACTTCTATCGCACCGGCCAGCCCGGCCAGCGCCCCGCTGATGGACATGGCGCGCACGATGGCCCGCCGCGGCTGCATGCCCGCATAGCGCGCGAAGGTCGATGAATCCCCGCTGGATCGCACTTCCAGGCCCGAGGCCATGCGCCACAAATAGAGATAGATAAAAACCGCGGCGCCCAGAGCGATGAAAATGCCGGCGTTCAGCTTCGTGGAGGCGACGAGAGGTAGCAGGCGGCTGGCCGGCGGAATGCGCATGTAGCTGACCGGCGCGATCAATAGAAAGGCGATGGGATTGAACAGCAGCGTAGAGATAAGCTCATTGACGTTCAAGAAAGCCTTCAAGACGCCGGGAATGAAACCCCAGAATGCCCCGGCGAGCGCCCCCGCGCAGAAAGCGAAGAAGACAATCCAGGCAGTAGGCAGCGCGAGGCGATTGGCCAGGAAGGTAGCCGCGGCCGCTCCGAGCAGCATCTGGCCAAGCTGGCCGATGCTGAAGAGGCCGGTTCGGAAGGCGATGGTGGCCGATAGGCCGCTGAGGATCAGGGGGGTGGCATACTGCAGCGTTGTCAGCAG
>JBJYWX010000518.1:0-1354 GCA_046259695.1 Promineifilaceae bacterium (SeqCode)
ATGACAACCTTGGGGGCGGTCGAATAGCCGGAGCCAGGGCTGTCTACCACGACACCGGTGATCGTCACCGTGGCGCCATCGGTTGGCGGCGCGCAATCAACCTCTATGCATACGGCATGGCCCTTAGCCTGAACGCCACCCGGTCCATCCGGCAGATCGAAATCGACCGTTGGCATCGAGTAGCCTGCTCCCGGGCTCGCCAGGACGATGTCATCGACGCCGCCATAGGCAGTCGCCACGGCTCCGCCGCCAGCACCAGCCTGGCTGAAGGTTACATCAGGAGCTGTGTAGCCGGATCCCGGACTGTCCAATGTGACCGCGACAACGGCTCCTTTCCTTATTATGTTCGCATCGGCCATGGCGCCTGATCCAGATCCGCTAATGTCGACCTTGGCATTGGTATAACCACGCCCCGGACTGGTCACGGTGATGGCCGTAATGGCCCCATTAGCGCCGACGGTAGCTACTGCCTCAGCGCCACTGCCGCTGCCAGTAATCGTAACCGTGGCATCCGGCAGCGTGAACGGGCTGTTGGCCCAGTTCGGCCAGGGGCCGAAGTAGTGCGGGACTTTACTTTCGTCTGTCGGGTCAGTGGGCGGGGCAGCGCCGGCCAGTCCACTTTCGCCCACAAGAAGGGCAATAGTGAGGCAGGCACCGAGCAAGAACAGTAATTTTCTAAGTCTTTGATGAAACATTTTTAACCTCCCCGATCCTAAATCAGGTTCATAAATTAAACTGGCGATCGTCCATCTTCATACGCGCTCAAACTCATAAACATCTAGCCTCCCACCTGCTACACTCCTGCAACACCAACACAGTTCGTTACAATCGACTGGCTTCAGAGAAGATTGAGAAAATCAACGACCTCTTCTATACGCACCACACGTTTCTCAAGAATATTCAATACGGTGTCTTTGAGGCGGATCATGATGATTTGTACCCGCGCTTCCCGTTCGACCAGGGCTATCAATTCAGAGCGGATCTGCCGCAGCTGGTCTTCCTCGACAATAATGACCGTGGATGTTTCACACCCTGGCAGGTCCAACATTGCAAGCTCTTCTGGGGTGATACTGGAAATGGCATGTTCTGTCCGTGTATCTATAAGATTCACAATCGAAGTGGACAATAGACCTTCACTCTCCAGAACATAAATCTGCTTCCTCTTGCTCAATAGTCCACCCGTCCCTTTGCCCACAAGCTCGCGCGTTTCCCAATTGAGCTGGACAGTCATGCAATCAGGATACTTGATTCGCTGCCTGTAGAGAATCCACCGTGAGGACCAATAAGGAACCAGAAACAGACCCATCTTGGGGATTCATTCGCCATGGTACCTTTCTCATAAGCGCATGGTTCC
>JBJYWX010000518.1:1454-2934 GCA_046259695.1 Promineifilaceae bacterium (SeqCode)
AATGGATAGTCCTAGGTATGAGATGATGGGTTTTCTATTAATGCTTATTGGCGCTGACCAGCCCCCGCTTCACCGCGGCCGCGGCCGCCTCATGGCGGCTGTACACGTCTAACTTGCGAAAAATGTGCTGCACATGATTCTTCACGGTATGTATAGTAATCTGCAGTTCGGCCGCAATCTCCTTGTTACTCCCGCCATCGACAATCAATTCCAGCACATCAAGCTCCCTCTCTGTCAGGGCGTTCTCCGGCTGCTGCACCACCATTGGAACCGGGGCTGTGTGCGCGAACTCCGCCAGGATGCGTCTCCGTTGTTCCGTCTGCAGCGCCGTGTCACCCTTGGCCAGACCGCGCAGCCGGGCCAGCAATTCCGATTTGGACACATTCTTCAGCAGGTAACCATGTGCCCCGCTGCGCAAGGCCGCATAGAGCAGTTCATCTTCTTCGTGAACAGTCAGCAAGACGATATTAATCTGCGGCTGTGAGGCCAGTATTTCGCGGGTCGCTTCCAATCCATTGCCATCTGGCAGGGAGTAATCCATTAATACCAGGTCAGGCACGAGTGCCAGCACCAATTTAACCGCCGCGGCCACCGTGCCCGCCTCGCCTATGACTTCAAAATCCGGCTCCTGTTTAAGAATGCCGGAAATGCCAGCGCGTAGGAGGGAATGGTCATCGACAATGACGACACGAGCGGGCTTCATTGGCCTTTCGCTGTGGCGGAGGTATTAATAGACAATGGCAAGTTGAGCATCACTTCTGTGCCGTTACCTGGAGTCGAATGAATGACCAGATCAGCGTTGATCGCGCGCGATCTTTCTTTCATAATAGCCAGCCCGTAAGCATCCTCCCTTGCGGGCTTTTCCTGGCTGAAGCCTTTGCCGTCATCGCGCACTATCAAGCTGAACTCACTATCGCGCCACTGCAAATGGATGTCGACATTTCTAGACGCGGCATGTTTTTCAATGTTGTTAAGAATCTCGCGAAAAATGTACATCATTTGGCGGTTCTGCCGGCGAGACAATAATCTAGCCTCTCCGCTGGTGCGCACCGTAACCGAGTATCCGGCCCTTTTTCCAGCCTGGATGGCAAATGACCGTATCGATTCTTCCAGGTCTCCAGGCTCCGTTGTTCTCAGCTCTTCCAATGTATCGCGCACTTGCTCGTATGCTTCATCCGCCACGAGCGCCATATTAACCAGTACTTCCTGAAACTCAGCGCCGTCGGAAGCCAGCCGTGAGGTACTTAATTGTTCTAGCTGTAGCCGGAGATAACTGACGTTTTGACCCAATGTGTCATGAAGATCGCGCGCTATCCTCAGCCGCTCATTCCGGGCAGCATCAACCTGATTTTGCTCTCTGAGGTAGAGATTGGCGTTGTCGATAGCCAGGGATATCTCGTTATCCAGTTCGTTCAGCATCTTCATTTGCCCCGTTGTCAAGGGGCGCTCAAAGGGAACATCAAAAAGCAGGGCGCTCTTT
>JBJYWX010000519.1:0-5643 GCA_046259695.1 Promineifilaceae bacterium (SeqCode)
CACTTGCTACCTGCCCCCTGATGCCTGATAATTCCGCGTTGGCTATCAAATGACTATCGACTATTCGCAAAAATGGTACGTGCTGGCGTCCGTCTCCACGGGCACGCTGCTGGCGACGATTGACGGCAGCATCGTCAACGTGGCCCTGCCGACGTTGGTGCGCGAGCTGGATACCAATTTCGCCACCGTGCAGTGGGTGGTGCTGGCCTATCTGCTAACCCTGGCCACACTGCTGCCCAGCATCGGCCGTCTGGCGGACATGATCGGCAAGAAAAAGATCTACACATCCGGCTTTGCCATTTTTCTTGTTGGTTCCGCCTTGTGCGGCCTGTCGACCAACATCCACATGCTGATTGCTTTTCGCGTTCTGCAGGCCGTCGGGGCGACGATGGTGCTGGCCCTGGGCCTGGCGATCATAACCGAGGCCTTCCCCGCCGCCGAACGCGGACGGGCGCTGGGCATCGGCGGCACGATGGTCTCCTCCGGCATCGTTATCGGCCCCACGCTGGGCGGGCTGATCCTCGACCTGCTTTCCTGGCACTGGATATTTTTTGTCAACATCCCCATCGGCCTCGTCGGCATCCTGATGGTCATTCGCTACGTGCCTGATGTCCGCCCGACCGGCCGCCAGCGTTTCGACTTCCTGGGCGCGGTGACGCTCTTTTTCTGCCTGCTCGCTTTCCTTTTCGGCCTCACCCTGGGGCAAAACGCCGGCTTCGGCGACCCGCGCGTGCTGGGCCTGTTCCTCCTGGGCGCGGTCCTGCTGGCCTTGTTCATCATTGTCGAGCGCCGCGCCGAGCAGCCGATGATCGACTTGGGCCTCTTTTCCAACCGCGAATTCAGCGTCAGCCTGATCACCGGCTTCCTGACCTTCGTGGCCATCGCCGGCACGACGCTGCTGATGCCCTTTTATTTAGAAGACGTGCTGCAGTACAACACGCGCCAGGTTGGCCTGCTGATGGCCGTGCTGCCGGTGGCCATGGGCATTATCGCGCCCATTTCGGGCACGCTGTCCGATCGCATCGGCAGCCGGATCATCACTGCCGCGGGCCTGGCGATCATGCTGGTGGGCTTCGCCGTCCTGACGCGGCTGAATGTCGAGACGACTGCGCTGATTTTTGCCCTGTTGTATCTGCCGCTGGGCATCGGTATGGGCGTCTTCCAGTCGCCGAACAACAGCGCGATCATGGGCGCGGCGCCGCCCGGCAAGCTGGGCGTCGTGTCCGGCATGCTGGCCCTGAACCGCACCCTGGGCCAGACGACGGGCATTGCCCTTATCGGCGCGATCTGGGCCGCGCTGACGGTCTACCACGCCGGCCCTGCCGTCACCACGGCGACCGAGGCCGCGCCGGAAGCGCAGGTGGCCGCGCTGCAAAGCACTTTCTTCGTCTCCGCGGCCATCATGGCTGTGGCCTTGGCCCTGGCCGTGTGGCGGCTGCTGAAAGGGAAGGAAGTGGGGGAAACGGTTACAAGTAAACAGGTAACATAAAACAGAATACGCCCGCGCTGTGGTTAGCGGCTGCGGCCACTTGGCTTATAATTGCCGGGTAAGCAGCCCCGTTGATGCAGGAGAAGGTGATGACGAACAGGAATGACTCTGCCGACGACTTGATGAACAGCAGCCGCTACGAGCTGTATATGCTGCTCGTTTCGATGCTGGCGCTGTTCAACTTTATTGTGGTGCTGCTGCCCAATGTTGATCCGCAGATCAAAGGCGTGATCAGCATTATCACACCATTGATCACGATCGTCTTTATGGCCGACTTTCTCTACCGTTTTTTCACTGCCGAGTCGAAACGCGACTATCTCCTGCACGACTGGGGCTGGGCCGATCTGCTGGCGGCGATGCCCGTGCAGGCGATGGCTATTTTCCGCATCTTCCGCGCCATCAAAGTGGTGCACTATATGCGCCAATTTGGCTTAAGAACTATGCTGCACGATCTGCGCCGCGATCGCGCAGGCAGCGTGCTGTTCATCACCATCTTTTTGGTCATCCTGGTCCTGGAACTCGGCAGCATCACGATGCTGTATTTCGAGTCGGCCAGTCCGGAGGCCAATATTACGACGCCTGGCGACGCAGTGTGGTGGGCTATCGTTTCCGTGACTACGGTCGGTTATGGCGACCAGTACCCGGTTACAAGCGCCGGCCGGGTGGTGGGTGTGCTGGTCATGGTGCTGGGCCTGATTCTTTTCGGCGTACTGACCGGCTTCCTGGCCAACTTCTTCGTGCAGCGGCAGGCGGAGGCGCGGGAAGAAGGGGCGGTCGGGCAGGCGACCCGGATCGGGAAGTTGGAAGAGCTGCTGGCCGAGCAGGAGCGGGTGAATGAGACCTTGCGCAAGGAGTTTGAAGCGCTGAAGGCGGAGATGGAAAGACCCGTTGACAGCTGACAGTTAACAGCCAACAGAGAACTGGGAAGTGGGAACTGGGAACTGCCCACTGACGCTCTGCCCACTGACGCACTGCCCACTGACGCACTGCCCACTGACGCACTGCCCACTAACGCACTGCCCACTGATTACTGACTGCTGTCTTTAGGAGACGGAAGCAGACGCTGCCGCATAAATGCGCGGCAGTTCGACCAACGTTTCGCGATACCGGTGGTGCAGGCTTAGCGGCGCGGGGTCAGCCGAGCAATTCGTCGATGGAAACGACCTGCCCGTAATCCCAGCCGTTGCCGTTATCCGCGGTCAGCAGGCTGACCACCGCATCGGCGTCCAGCTCCTCCACGGTATAGGAAAAAACGGTTTCCGAATCGAGCCCGGTGCTCCACTCCTCCGTATGCACCAGGTAACGGCCGTCCTCGGTGCGCAAGAGCGTTTTACAGGTGCCGTTTGACCCGCCGACGACGCCTTCGGCGGCGTTGGCGACGTGCCTGGCGAGCTCTGCGGCCGGGATAGTCACCAGGCGCCGTTCGTCAACCAGCGCCCCATCCGCACCGCGGGTAATCGTGCCGATCCAGATACGGCCGTTGCCGATGATAACCGGACCACTTATATTGCTGCTTATGTTGTCTGGCGCCATTGGTCACCTCCATGGGCTAAGGGTTAATTTTTCGAGCGGCGGAGGGCGAACGGCCGTAGAACCGGACACCCACGCCGCCTGTTAGCATGGTGACAGGGTGCACGAAATCCAGGTGCGCGTCGCGACCAGCGCCTGGGCCAATGGGCCGCGCCGCACCATGCCCGCCGCGTCCGGGTCAAAGCCATCCAACCCTCTCGTTCGCGCGGAGAAGATCGCCCCGGTCAAGCCGGCTCCAGCCCGGTCGAGGCCGGTCGAAGTATTCTTCGCAGTGGATGCATTTGCGCGCCGTGCGGTGGATCGCTTCAGCGCAAATGGGGCAGGATTTGGTCTCGCTGAGTTTATTCATGACAAATGTTTCTATCGCCCGGCCGCCATCGGCCGTTGATCCGGCTGCACTGCCCCATCGGGCAGTCACGGGCCCAAGCGCAAGCCGTGGCACAACCGGCGCGCTTGTGAACCGGCAGCAAAGGGGCGCGACCGCCCTCAACGCCTGTCGTAATATAATATATTTTCGGACGGGCTGTCAAGGCAGCATGGCAGCCGTCCTTTCGCCCTGGCCATGCTGATAGGCTGATCCATGGCCCGGCTGATTGACTCGCCAGAACTAATATAGTACTATGTTTAGCAGGCAATCTTTTGTGCACTGCCTGTGCCGTTCCGTCCAGCCGGGATCGCGGTCCCGTGCCAGTATCCATCCGACCTATTTGCAGAAAACTAAATAAGCGCTAAGACCTGCGGGAGCCAAGGAGGGCGATCATGGGCTCCTAGTCGAAGTTTTTACCTGGGTGAAAAGTAGTTGCAGTCAGAGGCCGCTTGGCGGTGGAACTGCAGGCAGCCTGGCAAACTCCCTGCCGCTGCCGCCGTTCCCCGCTATTGTGTGAATGGTGGATGGTGGGCCGCGAACGGTGCCTTCACTCCCCATTCTCTTAGGAGATCCCGATTGTGAGCTTACCGATCAAAACCAGGGCGGGGAACCTGGTGCAGATAGACGGCGAGGCGCTACAGGCGCTGGATATGGCCGTGCGAGGCCCGATCGTAACCGCCGAATCGGCCGATTACGACGAGGTGCGCGCGGTGTGGAACCGCATGATCGACAAGCGGCCGGCGCTGATCGTGCGCTGCACGGGCACGGCCGACGTGGTAACGGCCGTTAATTTCGCCCGCGAGAACGACCTGCTGCTGGCGGTGCGCGGCGGCGGGCACAATGCCGCGGGCAGTGCCACTTGCGACGATGGGATGCTGATCGACCTCTCCTTGATGAATGGCGTGATTGTCGACTCGGCGGCGCGCACCGCTTTTGTGCAAGGGGGGGCCACGCTGGGCGACGTGGACCACGAGACGCAGTTGCACGGCCTGGCCACGCCGCTCGGCGTCGTATCCGAGACAGGCGTCGCCGGGCTGGCGCTGGGCGGCGGCTACGGCCATTTACGGCGCAAGTATGGGCTGAGCTGCGACAATTTCCAGTCAGTGGAAATTGTCACCGCCGATGGCCAGGTCAGAACGGCCAGCGCCGAGGAAAACTGCGATCTATTCTGGGCCCTTCGCGGCGGCGGCGGCAATTTCGGTGTGGTGACCACCTTTGAGCTTGAGCTGCACCCGGTCGGCCCGATGGTCTATTACATCGGCGCCATGTATCCGCTGGAAAAGGTGGGCGAGGTCCTGCCGGCCTGGTCGGACTATATGGCGCGGGCCCCGCGCGAGTTTAGCTGCAACTTCATGTATTGGACCGTGCCCGATGTAGATGCCTTTCCCGAGGGAGCGCGCAAAAAGGACGTCGCCGTTATTTCCGGCGTTCACTGCGGCCCGCCGGCCGAGGCGGCGGCGGCGCTGCAGCCGCTGCGCGAGCTGGCTGAACCGGTGTTGGATCTGAGCGGTGAGTATCCGTACGCGGCGGTGCAGGCGATGTTCGACTGGCTCTTTCCCAAGAACCAGATCTACAGCTACTGGAAATCACTTTACGGCGACACGCTGAATGACGAGGTCGCCGATGTGATCTACGAGTGGGTGAAGGAACGGCCGACGAGCATGATCCTGTTTGACATCTGGGCCATGGGCGGGGCGATCACCGATGTAGCCGCCGAGGAATCGGCCATGGGTGACCGCAGCGCGCCGGTGACCTACGTGTTCAACACCAGTTGGGATGATCCCGCGCTGGCCGATGCCTGCGTGGCCTGGACGAGGGAGTTCTACGAGGCGCTGCTGCCCTACTCGCCCGGCGGTTCGTACCTGAATTTCCCCGGTTTTATGGGTGACGAGACGGGACTGGTGCATAAAGCATACGGCCGTAATTACGAGCGCCTGGCGCATCTGAAGATGAAATACGATCCGCACAACTTGTTCAGCGTCAATATGAACGTGCAGCCGGCGTAGCTATTTTCCCGGAAACTCTATGTTTCCGGGAAAATTACAAACGAGGAACACCATGGATCGCTTGAATCAACTTCTCAAGATGATAGATACCTCGGCCGAGGAGGAGCGCTCCCTGGTCGACGATCTCAGCGCGCAGGAACGGGCGCAGGAGGGCCAGGTGGACGCCTGGTCCTTCAAGGACTACGTGCCGACTACACCTTCTGGAGACAGCGGCTGGCCGAGAACCTAGCCGCTTTTGCCGCGGGACGGCC
>JBJYWX010000520.1:0-7353 GCA_046259695.1 Promineifilaceae bacterium (SeqCode)
GGCAGGAGAAGTATTACGTGGCCAGCGATCACCTGGAGTCGGAAGTGTATCGCCGGTACGCGCCGCAGGATTTGTTCGACCTGCTCAGCGCGCGGCGGCTGCATTTCGACCACAGCAGCCAGACGGGCCTGGTGCTGCACATGATGTCCGGCGTAGGTACCTATGGCAGCGTTGGCGTCACGGCGATTGGCGACACGCCCGATGAAGTGCAGGAACTCTATGAGCGGTTCCAGGCGGAGCTGGATCAATGAGCGGTGAGCAGTGGACAGCAGCAGTGAAAAATGAGCAGCCCAGACCCTGTTGTTTTACTGTGCATTGTTAACTGCCAGCTGGCAGCTGTATACCGGAGCTAGCTGGAAGGCCGGCTGCGGATTGCCGGCTCGTTGCGATGGAGAGCTTCCCGCCTGCGGGTGCTGCGTTGGAAGAGGCCGCTGAACCAGTTCCAGGCGCGGCCGCCGATGGAGTCACGTTGTGGTGTGCCCTTTTTTGCCAGGCGGTGCGCCTGCGCTTCTTTCATATGAGAATGAATTCGTTCACTTGAACGATGTTTTTGCCATTGATAGTTGCTGTCCATAGTTGCCTCCCTGGCAGCCAGTTATCCAGTCAGCTGAAATCCTTTAGCTACACTGTAGACGGCCGACACTACTGTGTCACCCTTCTTCGAGTAGGGATCGAGGGGGGAGCGGGGAGGGGTGCTGCCGCGATCGGTTATAATGCCTGTATGAACCAGCGCAAATCTGAGATAGAAACAGCCGTGCTGCCGCTGACCGATCGGGAGCGGGAGGTGTTGGCCTATATGGCGGATGGCTTCACCAATCAGGAAATTGCCGCCGAAATGGTGATTGCCGAGAGCACGGTCAAGTGGTATGCGCGCCAGATATTCAATAAGCTGGCCGTGGAGAACCGCCGCGAGGCCGCGCGCCGCGCGCGGACGTTGGGACTGCTGTATGAACCAGCCGCGGCAGAAGAAGGACCGCCTGATCTGCCGCCGCAGCTCACCTCTTTTGTAGGGCGCGAGCGCGAGCTATTTGAGATAAAACATCTGTTGAAGAATACGCGGCTGCTCACGCTGACCGGCGCCGGCGGCTCAGGCAAGACGCGCCTGGCGATCAGGGTCGCGGCTCAGTCGGCACATGGCTATGCCGATGGCGCTGCCTTTGTCTCATTGGCTTCTACGATGCAGCCAGAGCAGGTAGCCAAGACCATTGCGCAAGAACTGGAGGTGCAGGAACATCCGAACCAATCCCTTGATAAATCCCTGCAGCGCTATCTGGCGTCCAGGAACACGCTGCTGATTTTGGATAACTTTGAACATGTCCTGGCAGCCGCCCCCCTGGTGAGCGATCTGCTGGGTTCCGCGCCGCGGCTGACTATCCTTGTCACCAGCCGCGAAGCGCTGAATTTATCCGGCGAGCATGAGTACCTGGTTCCGCCGCTGGCGCTGCCCGATGCGCCCGATGTTCCTGTGTCAGACTTGATGGCCGTCGATTCAGTCGATCTGTTTGTGCAGCGCGCGCGCAGCGTTTCCCACCGTTTTGCGATCACCGAGGAAAATGGCGCCGATATTGCGCGAATATGTATGCGATTGGATGGCCTGCCGCTGGCAATCGAGCTTGCCGCGGCGCGCGTGAAGCTGTTTGGCCCACAGCAGATATTGGAGCGACTGATCGATAGGCTCGGATTACTGGTCGGTGGGCCGCGCGATATGCCGCAGCGGCAGCGCACACTGCGCGCGACAATTGAGTGGAGCTACAACCTGTTAAGCAGGGAGGAACAGCGGCTTTTCTCGCAGCTGGCAGTGTTCAACGGCGGGCGTACTGTGGAAGCAGTGGAAACTGTTTGTTCTTGCGAAGGGGTAGACGAGCCATTTTTCAGTTTAGAATCGCTCCTGAACAAAAATCTGCTGTTTGTTGAACTGGGACCGGGAAGTGAGCCGCGCTTCTGTATGCTGGAAACGATCCATGAATACGCACGCGAGCGGCTGCTTGGGAGCGGTGACGAGCAAACGATCAGGAATCGCCATCTTGATTATTTCCTGCGGCTTGTCGAGGAGATGGCTCCGGGTTTCATGTCAGCGGGGCAGCTCGCGCTTTTTCGGCAGGCAGACGCGGAAATGGACAACATCAGGACGGCTTTTGAATGGGCTGTGAACAGCGGGCAGATTGAGAAGGCTGCGCGGCTGATAACGGCCGTTAATTACTTCTTGCGCTACGATACAGTGCATCTGGTAGAAGGGTATCGCCTGAATAACCGGCTGTTGCCATACGCCGAACAGATATCGCCTCAGTATCGCGTGCCCTTGTTGAACGGCGCTTCGGAGCTGGCGTTTCATAACAGCGATCTCGATCGCTTCCGAATGCTGGCCGGACAGGCCCTCGATCTGGCCCGCGAGTTGGGCGACAAGGATCTGTTGGCCTGGTCATTGGCCCAGAGCATTGACTACAGCGAAGATGACGAAGCGAATGCGCAGGCAATCGCCTATGGCGAAGAAGCGATACAGCTGTTTAGAGAATTGGGTAATAAGCCGGGATTGGCTTATACGCTCCTTCTGTTGGGCGAGGTTCACCGGCTGTGCGGCGATCTGGTCCAGGCAAAAAAGGCCTATGAAGAATCGATGCTGTTCTGCCGCGAAACGGGAGAGGTGATGCGCGAGGAAATGAACAAACATAATCTCTGCTTAATCGCTTACATGGATGGTGATTACGTTCGCGCATATGAAATCCTGATGCCCATTATTAGAAAGAAGGATTTTTGGCGGTGGAAGCATGCTGTCGCAGGTGCATTCGCAGTATTGAGCGCCATTTTGAGCCGCTTGGGCGACCCGGAAAAAGCGGCGAGGATCCTCGGCGCCTGTCACAGACTGAACTCCGAGCTGGGTCTAGGGTACCATGCGTTTGAAATTCCAGTGATCAACCAGGGTACTGCCGATACGAGAGCGTTGATGGGTGAAGCCGCGTTTGAAGAGGCCTGGGCGGAGGGGCAGTGCATGACCTACGAACAGCTGCTGGATTACGTGCTGGAAGAAGAGGGGAAATTGGAAACTAATAACTGAATACGGGAAATGGGCAAGAAGAAGAGATGCCAATTTTTTCGGAAAATTGGGGGCCTTCTTCTTCTCAACAGTTAACATTGAGCGGTACTATAGCAACGTAACAATTTCCGATAGGGGATGCAACCAGCCCGCGAAATCTGGTATATAAGACGGGGGGAACAGGCAGCGCTTAGTGAAAGAAACAGGCGAGACACATGTTCCTGTCTCGCCTGTTGTGTTGTACGCCTACACGTAACTGCAGCTTCGGACCAACTCAGCCAGCCGGCAGCATTTACGCTTTATCTGGCAGCCGTGCCCGCCTATTGTGGAGGCGGCGGAACCAGGCAGGAGACCTTTTCCCCGACGTTTGCAGATCCGTCAATGGCGAATACAGAGGCATCGCCCTGACCTTTGATCATGTAGTCGACTTCGCCATCGCCGCTCACGCTCATGTCCCTTATCTTGGGCTGCGTGCCCGGTGCCTGTACGTACTTGAACGTAGTACCGGAGGCAAACGGTCCGAACACGGTGCCTGTACCCTCATCAACAATGAACAGCTGCAGGGAATCTTCCGGCCAGACGGCATCCCATGCTGAACCCACGTAGAAGCCGTCCTGATTCTGGCCCTGGCCTCCCTTTCCGGGTGCAACCGGTTCGTTGCCGTCGGGATTGACCGAGGGATCGCAGAAGGACTCAGGCGGCGTTGTATCCACCCAATTCTTGGTCACTGTCGTGCAGCCGGTTTCACCAAGCGGATCATTCAGGGTGACGCATGCTTCGATGGTATCCGTGCCCAGGCCAGCCGGTCCCTGAACGGCCGTGTAACTGAACGGGGCATCACCGCTGGCATCTGTCACGCCAGGACCGGAACCGGGTGCGCCCGCATTGGGACCACTTAAGATAGAGAAGTTGATTGTGCGACCGCTGACCGGCGCCAGGCCACCCAGGGGACCCAGGAGGGTCGCCAGTACTTCATGTGTCTGGCCCGGCGTGCCCAGCTCGTTATCCACACCATCCGGCGCCAGGGTGAGCTGGTAGAGGTGGATTACCTCGCACTGTGTGACGCTGCCGGTTCCAGAGGGATCAGAGCCGTTGGCGGTCACGCATATTTCATGATCGCCCGGAGTTAACCCAGGAACGACGGTCGTGTAGTCCACACTGATCGCACCAGGGGCCGGCAGGTCGGGATTGATATCGTCGCTAGAAATAGCCGACGCGCCTCCGCCGTCCACTTCAATTTCCAGCGACTCAAGCGTCGTGCTGACCAGGTCCGGTATGATGTCGGGCAGCGCGCCCGGATCTACAACCTCATAGCAGGTGCCGCCGGTGTCGTCAGCCATCTTCTGCAGGGTACCGTCAGAGCCGCCGGCACACGAACTGCCTGAGCCCACGGCTACAGAGTTCACGACCGCGCCCGCATCGGCCAGTGCGGTCACGGCGGCATTAAAACCGCCGCCTCCCGTATTGCTTGCGCCGTCTGACATGAACATGACGGTGTTATAGCCGTTGGTACTGGCGTTGACGACAAGTAGAGCCGCCTGCAGACCGGCGGTGAAGTTAGTACTGCCTCCACCCGAGCTTTTTCCCGTGTACTGGGTCAGGCCGCCGCTGGAGGTTGCCGAGTTAACCACGGTATCCAGGTAGCTGTCGGCATCGGGGGCAATGATCAGCTGATCGCCGCCGTCCGGCGACATGTCACCCGTGACTGCTCCCGCTCCAAATACGACCACGCCGACTTCGTCCACGGAACCGCTGTCTATGGCAGCGTCGTTAAGGCCGATGACAAATTTCTTTTCGCAGTCCAGGACGGGCGAACAGCCTGTTCCGCTGCCGCTGCCGGTGCTACCCGAACCGTCTATCACGTACACAAATGTTGCATCAGGTTCTCCGAGGCCAACGCTGGCCGAACCTGTGACCGATACGTCGCGATCGGCATCACCGGTTGGAATCAGAAACTCTGTGCTGGTAACAGGATCGTCTACGGACACCGCGAGTTCGGCGCCGTTGGGCAGGTTTGTGCTGTTGGAACCGGCCAGCGCTGTGGTCGCCAACAGCAACAAAACACCCACGCTAATCAATGTCCAAATGATGCGCTTTTCTCTCATATTCATTTTTTGCTCCTTTTGCTTCGTTGTTGCCGGGCATGCGCAAAACCAGGCTGCTGATCAGATGCGGAATTACTTCCGGCGCAAATGCGCGGAAGTAGCGGATGGAAGCGGCGTTAACTTAAGAACGCCACATTAGAATGAGAGTTGGTCTATTTTAACCGGCTACATAGTCCTTCACGCCGCCCGGCACAAGGCCGGCGGTCGCAATAACGAAAGGTCCATAATCAGCATACCGTAACACTAAAGCGTCTGTCAAGGCGCATTAAAGTATGGTTTGGAAGCATAATTGGTGTCCAGGAGCGCCGATTTCCCAGCCGGCAAAGACACCTGTGTCACAGCTATGCATGAGGATGCCGCACTTGCCCGGGCACTGCGAGCAAGCGCCGTGGCGTGGCATCCTTTTTGGTTGAATTTTGTTAGCTCGACGGCCGTTGCCGTAAAGTGGGCGTCTCTTCAGTTCCTGAAGCCCGGCTGCTGCTGCCACTCCGCAAAATGCTGCGGATCTTGTCCCACAGGCGGCGTACGATGGACACGTGTTCTGCAGAATCACCTGGCAGCAGACGATTTGCTTCAGCGTCTTTCATGCGTGACTGAATCCGTTCCTGCGCGCGATGTTTTTGCCACAAATAGTTGCTGTCCATGCTAAACTCCTCGGCGGCTCTCATATTTGCGGGTGCTGGCATCTTTCTTTCCCGTCCGGTTGCTGTGCCGCTATTTACATTGTAGGCAGTGATTCACAGCAAATCTCCCATTCACAGAGTGTTTTCTCCCGACCGGCGTGACGGTCGATCAAAAAAAGGGCAGAGCCGCGAAGACCTGCCCTTTATTTCAGTTTTCAGTGTTCAGTATTCAGTGTACTGTTTACTGCTCATTGTTTACTGAATACCGACCAGTGATCACGGCCGATTGTCGACGTCGATCAGTGTCAAACCGAGCAGAACTGCATCCTCTTCGCCTACGGTGCCGGTGTGCGAGATCGCACCCAGGTTCCATTCGGCGGGGGCGCCGGTCCAGCTGTATTCGACGGTGCCGGTAGTGGCCAGTTCGGCCATATCCGGCGCGGCGCCAACGCTCAGGCTGCCGCCGGGCGCGGCCGGAATGATCCACGTGTACAGGGTATAGTCAGCCGACGGGCCGGCTGTCTGCCAGCCGTGCACATACAGAGTCCAGGTGCCGTTCTCGGGCAGTGTAACATCGATCTGTTCGTCGGTGCCGCCGTTCGTGCTGGACGCAACCTCTTGGCCATTCGGATCTAAGAGGAAGATGTCCAGGTCGATCTCAGTCGGATTGGATACGGCATCGGGCGGCAGCGTGAAGCGCAGAAAAGCCGCGTCTTCAACGACGAACTTGTGCGCATTGGAATAGCCGTCAGCGGGATCAAACTCCTGATCGGGGTCCTGCAGGACATTGTCCCGCGTCACGATGGCCGGTACCAGGCCATGCGCGGCGGCCGTGTAGGCGCCGCTGTACCCGAAGGCGACATCGAAGCTGCCGCTGCCGTCGGCGCCGGCGCCCTCCAGCTTAGAAGGAACGCCGATCAGGCTCGCTTTCACGGCGATGGGGCTGTATACGGAGTACATGCCCTCGGAGTCCGTCCAGGTGAGGGAGCCGAAGCGCCACTCGTTCACAGGGGCGCTGGCATTGCTGATCGTTACCTCGAAGGTAACCTCTTCACCGGCGGCAATTGAGAACGAGGAGGGCGATACCTCAACCATGTATCCAGGCGGCGCGTCGACGGAGACCGAATAGTTAATCGGATCCGCAGTGTTGGCCACGCTGGTCACGGTGCGCATCACGGTCTCCGAACCGGCCAGTTCGGCGATGCCGATGGAGGCCAGGTTCAGGTTAGTGGCGGTGGTTGGAATGCCCGCGCCTTCCAATGTGGCGCACGTGGCGTCGGGATCGCCGAAGTAGGAAGGATCCATATTGCAGAGGAAGCCAAGGTAGTCGCTAAGGCCGGCGTCGTAGACCAGGCCGGGCTGGAACGGCGAACCGGCGACGGAGTGGTGACCCGGGTTGACCTGGCCCGCGCCCATGGCGAAGGGGGTCGCCGGGGAGACGCGGTCATTGTCCACGACATCCTGCGAGGCGCTGGTCATGATGGCCGACTTGACGGCCGCGGGGCTCCAATCGGGGTGGGCCTGGTCCATCAGCGCCATGACGCCGGCGATGTGCGGGCTGGACATGGAGGTTCCGGCGATAGCCTGGAAGAGC